>NZ_CAXBDN010000017.1:0-30750 GCF_963974375.1 uncultured Marinobacter sp. | reverse complement strand
CGATCTGATCGATAACAACAATTCCTCCTTCACCCGCCAGAACGAAATGAAGGGCCTCGGCCACGCCATTCTTACCGGCCGTGCTCTGGTGGGTGATAACCCGTTTGCAGTGGTACTGGCGGATGACTTCTGTGTGGCCACCGACGGTGGTGATGGCGTGCTGGCCCAGATGGTCAAGCTGTACAACCAGTTCCGCTGTTCCATTGTCGCCATCGAAGAAGTACCGGAAGACGAAACCCACAAGTACGGTGTGATTGCCGGTGAGTCCATGAAAGACGGCCTTTACCGCATCACCGACATGGTGGAAAAGCCGGCACCGGAAGATGCTCCGTCCAACCTGGCAATCATCGGCCGGTACATCCTGACCCCGGACATTTTCGACATTCTGGAGCGCACGCCCCCGGGCAAGAACGGCGAGGTACAGATCACCGACGCCCTGCTGGAGCAGGCCCACAACGGCTGTGTCCTGGCCTACAAATTCAAGGGCCGCCGGTTCGATTGCGGCAGCATTGATGGCTTTGTGGAAGCCACCAACTACGTATATGAGAACGTGTACAAGGCGGGCAAGTCCTAATCGGCATCCGGCAGGGGGCGAACCCTTGCCAGTTCTCTTTCCAGCTCATCAATCGCCCCGCTCAGTTCGTCACTGTTGGAGAACGCGAGTCCGGGCAGCTCCAGCTGACCCGGGTCCACCGGGCTATCCGGGTCCAGCATTGATTCCAGAGTCACCTCCAGTCGCTGGCAGAGATCAATAAGCTCCGGGACTGAGGGATAACTGCGCAATGACAGGTCGCGGGACTCCCAAGCCTCCACAGTACGCTCATCGGTATTACAGGCCGCCGCCACCTCGGCCCTGGTGACGCGGCGGGCTTCACGAAGTTCCCGCAAACGCTGATTGAATTCCCGTAGATAACGCATGGATGTGAGCTCCCTGTGCGCCCTCGACGCTGCTGATCGTTGATGCGGTCAGTGGCCGCCGAGGTCTTTCTGCATGTCTGCCAGTGTCGCCTGCCAGTCCCGCTCGGCCGCAAAGCCGGTCTCCAGCGGGCGCATGCGGGCGTGCTCGATGAGCTGGCGAACCCCGTGCACCACCACCGGATCATGGTCGCAGGAAGGCGCCACCAACGCTACCGACCGGGTCAGCAAATCCTGACGCTGGTCGCTGGCCGCCACTTCATCCACCAGGCCACAGGCCAGTGCTTGTTCCGCATTCAGGCGGTGGCCACAAAGCATCATTCGTTTCGCCAGGGACTCACCCACCAGCCGGGGCAGCAACTGGGTGCTGCCGCCCATGGGAATCCGGTTGCGGCCCATGGGACTGAAACCAAACTCCGCCGCCGGCGAGGACACCCGGAAATCACAGCACAGTGCCAGCGCCAGCCCCTCATCGCTGGCCGCACCATTGATGGCGGCGACAATCAGCCCCGGGTAGCGACGCAGAGCGCTGAAGGCCTGAGAATAGATCCGCGCCAGCCGGGTCAGCGCCACCAGCGACCGGTCGGCGTCTGCGGCCGTGCCGGAGCAAAAATGGCTGTCTTCACCGCCACTGATAATCAACGCCCGCCATTTTCTGGTGTTGGCCTGACTGGTCAGCTCCAGAGCAAACGCCTCCAGGGCGCCGGCGTGCCAGGCATTATGCTCCGGCAGTGCCAGATCAATCACGGCAATGCCCTCAGGTGCCTGGTCAGTCAGCTCGCGGGCATCGGTTACTGAAAACACGTCAGGAGAACTCCGGTCTGGCTTGATGAAACAATGGTAACCAATGCATTACACCCGAGCGCGGACAGTTTGGCAAACCCGTCAGTGACTTACCGGCGACGACTTGCAGTGCGCTGCCCTGTGGCCAGTCACTGACTGGTAGATTAACGCCATGGGCCCTAAAGTGAATCATTGACGGTTTTCATCGTACTTGTCTGTTAACACATTCGTTCCGTGCGCACGTCAGCGGGACCGGAGCAGGAATACGCAGGGACACAACCCTGCCTGAACGGAGCAAATTCATGACAGCACAGGTCAACCCGTTAAATCAGGAACAGGCCTGGGAGTTGGTATTGGCATCGCTGACGGCGGTCCGTGCCGGCAAGGCACCGCCTGAACCAGGCAACCCCGGGGAGCGACCGGAAAGCGCTGAACAGCGGTTGGCTGATCAGCTGCTGAATGTTTTTCTTCCGCTGGTGGCACCCCTGGCTCCGAACCGGCCATCGTCGGTGATTGCCCAGCTTGGCCAGAGCCTGGACGGGCGCATCGCGACAGTGACCGGAAAGTCCCGCTACATCAATGGTGAGGATGGCCTGCTGCACCTGCATCGACTGCGGGCGGTATCCGATGCCGTCATCGTGGGTTCCGGCACCGCCTCCGCCGACAACCCGCGGCTGACCGTGCGCCTGGCCCACGGCCCGAATCCGGTTCGGGTGCTGATTGATCGCCACCGCAAGGTACCGGACAGCCACCACCTGTTCTGTGATGGCAGTGCCCCCACCCTGCGGCTGGTGGCGACAAAGTACGGGTCAGGGCCACTGCCAGCGACACTCAGCGGTGGCGTCCAGGAAGTGGCCTGCCTGACCGACAGTGACGGCCCTATCAATCCTGAGGAAGTGCTTGCGGTGCTCAGCCACTTCCGGCTGCGCCGGCTATTTGTCGAGGGTGGCGGTCAGACCGTTTCCACGTTCCTGCAGAAGGGACTGCTGGACCGGCTGCATGTGATTGTGGCCCCGATGATTATCGGCAGCGGTCAACCGGCCTTCACCCTGCGGGAAATCGACAGCCTGAAAGACGCTCTGCGACCGGAGACCCGTATGGTCAATCTGGGATCGGATATGTTGTTTGATCTGAACTTCCGGGGGCGCTGAGCAGCCACAGGGCGCCCGGCAGCGCCGACACCAGCACCAGCAGGCCGTAGGCCACGGCCAGGGCAACACCCTCCTCCGCCGGCAGCCCCGCCAGCGGCCAGAGTATGGCGGCCGCCCCCTCCCGGATACCCCAGCCGGCAACCGTCAGCGGAATCACCATGGTGAGCAACAGCACACTGCACAGTGCCAGCAACAAACCCGGGCTGGCCGTAGCCGTCACCGACCCCTGAGCCAGCGCCAGCAACCAGAACACCAGCAGGTAACTACCCAGCACCAGCAGCGACGACCCCAGCTGCACCGGGGTTGCCTGCCACCCCAGCAGCGCCTGGCTGGCATCAGCGAGCAATTGCCCAAACCAGCGCCGCAGCGCTGGCACCCAGCGGACCAGCAGAATCAGGCCAAGCGCCAGGACCAGTAACCCCGATACCAGACCTGACGACGCCGGAAAGCCCTCAGCCATGCCCGGCAAATACATCAGTAGCAGGCCACCACCCACCAGCAGCAACACCAGCTGGCCGGACAGCCGCTCCAGCATGACGCCATGGATGGCACGCTGCCAGTCACCGGCCCATAAGCCCTGGCGCCAGGCCCGGCCGGCATCGCCCACCACCCCACCGGGCAACACCTGATTGATAAACGTCGCAAGATAATACTCCCGCACCGCAGCACCCAGCGGCAGCTGCCCACCCAGACAACGCACGGTGTACTGCCAGCGCCAGGCCGACAGGGCCACCTGCATGGGCGTCACCAGCAGAGCCAGCAACACCCAGCCCGGATGCAGCTCGGCCAGGCGCTGGCCGATAGACGCAAAGTCTATCCACCAGGCCACCAGCACCAGAATCAGCACAGTCGCGAGCCAACGGATGGCCGTTTTCCAGGGCACTGCGCCAGGTGATGCCGCGGTCATTCCTGGTCAGGCCGGCCAGAGGGGCTGGCAAACAGATCCTGATGGCTGACGGTGATTTCAAGAATACCGTCCTTGGCCTCCTGTTCCCGGGTGTGATGCCACTGCACCAACCAGGCCGGCCACTCACCCAGCTGTTCTGCCGCGGCTTCAACCCAACCGGCCATCAGTGCTTTCTTGAGATCGCCATGCTCCCGATCCAGCTGCCAGGGGCTGTCGGCCACCACCACGTCATAACCCCGGGCAGTGAGGTTATCCGCCAGCAGGCGGGTTGCCTCGGGTCCGGCGGCGCCGCCACTGCCCTTGTCGCGATGCTGATGATCATTGACCAGCGCACGCAACCGGGCATCGTCCGGGTGCTCCGGTGACAGCCGAAAATCACCGCTGTAGGACAGCACAATCAGCACTGCGGCCCTGCGACGGGCAGCGGCCTCACTGAGGGCCTGCAGCCAGTCTGCAGACACCAGATCAATCAGTGCCGACGCGGAGATCAGATTCGCCGCCTCCGGTATCTGCTGATCCAGAGACTCGGCGGTCAGCCAGGCCTGCTGAATGGTCACCTGCGACTGATCCTCCAGCCGCTGTTGCAGCCGGTCCAGCAGACGCTCGTCCTGATCCAGCAGGTGCCATTGCGTGCGTTCCGGTACCCGGTGAGCCAGATAACGGTAGTTGGAGCCGGTTCCGGTCCCCAGGTCCACTGCCACCGGCTGTTCGTACTGGGCCAGCCAGCCCAGGGTCTGAGCCGTCAGCTGCGGGCATCGGGCCTGGTGATCGGCGGGTTTGCGCAGCGCCAGCCAGGCGTCATCAAAGAGCGAGCCTGGCGGGGCGGCGGCCGGATTTCTGTCCTGCAGTCCGGTAAAACGGAGTACCAGCGAGCGAAAGGCCCCCGCAGAATCCAGCCAGGTGTTGAGTCGGTCGCGGCTGTCTGCCGCGCCACTGGCCAGGGCTTGCAGGGCGTCGCGATCTTCCATCAGTGACCGCAGCCGGGCCGTCAGAGCCGCCACATCACCAGCCTTGTAGCGCACTGCGCCGGGACGGTCAGCGGTGCGCTGGAGGGCGCCGCCATCCGATGAGACCACCGGCAGGCCCCAGGCCAGGGCTTCATCAATAACCATGCCATAGCCCTCATGGCGGGAAGGCAGCACAAACAGGTCTGCCTCCCGGAAAGCCTCGGCCAGTTCGGCTCCGGACAGCTCGCCCGCCACCTGCACCCGGTCGGTCAGGCCTTTTTCGGCAATCAGCCGGCACACTTCGCGGGCATACTCCCGGTCGCGATGGGGCGAACCCACCAGCTGACAGGTCCAGTCCAGTTCTGTCAGTCCGGCCAGCGCCGTCACCAGATCGGTCTGGGCCTTGCGCTCGGACAGGTGGGCCACCGTCAGCAGCCGCAACGGACCGGTATCCCTCCGAGGCGACGGTGCCTCACCCAGGGCCACCCCGGGCTCCACCACGCCAATCAGCCCGGGGGGCACCCCGTAACGGTTTTCCCCCGGCAGACTTTCAGCGGTGGTGGTGCTGGTGGTGATCACACCCCGCACCAGGCCGAGGGCACGACGTTCCGACGCTTTCAGCCAGTGGCGATCATCCTCACTGAGGCCAGTCTCATCCGCCAGTGGATGGTGCACCAGAGCAAGCAATTGCAACCGCTGTGCATGAGCGGCCACCGCCTCCGGCAGCCCTCCCATGGCAAGACCATCAAGGATGACCACAGACTGATCCGGCAGTGCGGCCAGGGCGTCCTCCATGGCGGCCATGGCCTCGCTGTCCGGTCGCGGGAAGCTGCCTCGCAGGCCGATAATGCGGGCCGGCTGACCAAGGTCACTCAACGCCCTCACCAGAGCGCGCACATAGCCATAGCCGCCGGTCAACTGGTTCGGATCACCGGGAACCACAAAGATCCAGCTTGCGTTACGCTGAGGGGATACATTGGTTTCAGGCATGACTGCGGTCTCAGAGCTCACCACGGTAGCTGGCCCAGGCAATGTGGGACTCGGCCAGGGTGACATTGAGCCCGCTCAGGCCGTTGCCGGTCTTGCCCAGTTTGCCGTCGCGAATTCCAGCTGCCATCTGGTCAAATACCCAGCGAGCCATGAATTCGGTGGTGGTGTTGCGTCCGCTAAACTGTGGCAGTTCATCCAGATTCTGCATGTTGATCTCACCAAGCAGCTCTTTCAGCACCTCAGAGGCCAGGCCGATGTCCACCACCAGATCGTCGCTGTCCAGTTCACTGCGCTCAAAGGTAACGTCCACAACGTAGGTAGCCCCATGCATCTTCTGGGCAGGGCCAAAAATTTCGCCATTGAAACTGTGGGCGATCATGACGTGATCCCGGACGGTCAGACTGTACATTCGACGACTCCTGAAAGCGTAAAAAGAGCATGAAAAACTCCGGCCGCTCAGATTCTGGCCAGAGCTCTCTGCAGATTACTGATAGACAATACGATGGCAAATTATATCGGTAGCAGTCGCAAGGGTAGCCATGACCTCGGGTAAGGTTTCAAACGCCGACTCACCGGTAATCAACTGGTCCAGACTGTCATCCTGCAATAACTCCAGAGCCAATGCCATCCGTTTACGGTAGTCCCACCGGGGCGTGCGCCCTGCCGGCAGGTGCCCGACCTGGCTTGAGACCAGCTGCAGGCGCCTGGCGTGAAAGGCTTCGCCCAGAGGCGCGGTGACCGGGGTGGCGCCATACCAGCTCATTTCCACGATCCGGCCTTCCTGCCCGGCCAGGGCGAGAGCCGTGGACAGACCGGCGCCGTGACCGCTGGTGTGAAAGACCAGGTCGTGATCGTCGTCATCACAGTGTTCGGCGAAGGTTACCCCCAGGGTTTCAAGTACCGCCCTGCGCCGGGGGTTGGTATCAATGGCCGTCACCCGGGTGCCGGGAATACGACTGGCCAGCCAGGCCACCAGGCAACCAACGACGCCACAGCCAACCACGGCAATACGGTCACCCACCGCCGGCTGGCCGTCCCAGAGTCCGTTAATGGCGGTTTCCATATTGGCAGCCAATACGCCCCGTTCAGGTGGTAATCCATCCGGCAGCGGCGTCACGGCGCCAGCGGGCACCCGGAACCTGCGCTGATGGCGGAACAGCGAGAACACGGTCTTACCCAGCAACGATGGCTCGCCAGCCACCACCCTTCCTACATTGATGTAACCGTAACTGACCGGAAACGGGAACTCCCCCTGCTGGAACGGCGATCTCATGCGCTGATGCTCAGACTCCGGCACCCGCCCCTGGAACACCAGGCTTTCGGTACCGCGACTGATGCCACTGTAGAGGGTTTCCACCTCCACCCAGGGGGCGTCCGAATCCGCTTCCGGAACAGCGTTCAGGGGCGCCGGCTCAATCCGCCCCTGGCCGGGTCCGGTGACCCAGAAAGCGGGCGAAGTTTTCATTGACGATACTGCCATACACGCTCCATGCTGAACTCACTGTGCTGAACCGTTTGCCGGTTGCCAGGGTATAAGGATGTACAGGATAGCTTACGACAGGAGCGGCGTATGGATGTATCCGACTGGAAACAGTCTCTTGGACAGTCCGCGAGACAGACCCCATGGCGGGACCTGCTCGCTGCCGCCGCGTTTTTGTCCGCGCTGCTGCTGATCACCGATTTTGCCATGCAGCTGCCATGGTTGCCCATTATCGCCTCAGCTATATTATTCGTCAGCTTCGCACTGATCCTGACTCTGAGCCAGATTCACAGCCGCCACGTGCTCGGCCCCGCCGACCGGGTAACCCTGGCCAGAGCAGTGCTGGTGCTGTTCCTCGCCAGCCTGACCCTGCAGCCGGACCTGCTGGCCCGTCTGATCTGGCCTTTTGCCCTGCTTTGCGTGGTGGCACTACTGCTGGATGGCGTCGACGGCCACATTGCCCGCAAGACCGGCACCAGCAGCGCCTTCGGTGCCCGCTTTGACATGGAGCTGGATGCCTTCTTTATCCTGCTGCTCTGTTTTGCGGCGCTGGTGCTCGATAAGGCGGGCCCCTGGGTGCTGCTGATCGGCCTGATCCGCTATGGCTTCGTGGTCGCCGCCTTCGCAGCACCTTTTCTCAACGACCCATTGCCGGAGAGTTTCCGGCGCAAGACTGTGTGTGTCTGGCAGCTGGTCACCCTGATGATTGCGTTGCTGCCTGTCACACCCCTGTGGCTGGCTTCGGGCTCACTGCTGGTGGCCCTGATACTGCTGTGCTGGTCCTTCGCGATCGACGTCCGGTACCTGATGGCCCACCGGAACCAACCAAGGAGAACACCATGACTACTCACTCCCACTTCCAGCGGTCCGCGCCCCGGTATTCAGAACAGGGCTCGCGCAGCAAGGCTGCGGCAATGCCCTCACTGAATCCGCTCTACCTGCTGACCGCCGTCCTGTTGATCATCGCGCTGGTGTTCGCCGGCCCGGCGGCGGCAGAAGTTAAAACCTATAAAATCGATGATGAGCATTTTGCGATCACCTTCGAGGTGGACCACCTTGGCTATGCGCCGGTGATCGGCATGTTCCTGGAGGCCTCCGGCGAGTTTGAGTACGACGAAGACGCCAAAACAGTGCCCTCCGGTAAAGTGGTGGTCAAGGCAGACAGCGTGTTCAGCAATCACGACAAGCGCGATGACCATCTGAGGAAAAATGACTTTCTCGACGTTCGTCGCCACGGTGACATCACCTTTGAAGTGACCAGCTTCGAGACCACCGGCGAAAATACCGGCGAGCTGACCGGTGATCTGACCCTGCTGGGCAAGACCAATCCGGTTACTCTTGACGTTGCTCTGAACAAGTCAGCCGTTTACCCCTTCGGTCATGAGAAGTACACGCTGGGCCTGTCCGCCAGTACCACCATCAAGCGCAGCGAATGGGGTATGACCTACGCCCTGGATCCGCTGATGGTCGGTGATGAAGTCATTCTCCGCTTCGAATTCGAGGCGATTCTGCAGTAAGCACCGCCTCCGTGCCGGGGTTCCAGGTCCCCGGCATGTTTTTCATCGCTGCCGCCGCCTCGGTCTGATCCCATGATGCTGCGGAGGTTTTTCTCACGTCAGACCTGTGTATTTTTACGATTAGTGACTACTTATTAAGCATGCTAAAATCATGCGCCTTCCTTGATGTCATTCCCGGGACCCTACTGTCGTCATGCCCTTGTCGAACGCCCATAAATCCGATCTGATTCTGATCCTGGTGACCATCCTGGCCGCTGCCAGCTGGGCTTTCTCGAAAGAAGCAGTACTGCTGATGCCGCCGCTGCTGTTCATGTCACTGCGGTTTCTGATCGCCGGTGCGATCCTGGCCTGTCTCGCCCGCCGGCAGCTGATCCGTCTGCCACTGATTCAGGTCCTGCGGGGGGCACGGGTGGGGCTGGTGTTCGGTTCTGCCATGAGCCTGTGGGTGATCGGAATCTGGCTCGGCGTCAACCTGGGCGAAGCGGCGTTCATTACCAGTCTTGCAGTGGTTATCGTGCCTGTCATTGCCCGCGTGCTGTTCAAAGAACAGCAGCCACTCAGTACCTGGATAGCACTACCTGTGGCCGTCTGTGGCCTGGCCCTGCTGTCCCTTGAAAACGGATTCAGGCCCCAGACCGGACAATTGCTGTTCGCACTGTCGGCCCTGATTTTCGCCTGCTCATACATGCTGACCTCACGCACAGCAAATACCCGCACCGTGGTGAACCGCCAGGGCGAACGCGTTCAGCAGGAGCGGGTAGCGGCCTTGCCTCTGACCGCCCTGAGCATGACCACCGCCGGCCTGCTGACTGGCGTCATGTCCCTGATGTTCGAGTCCTGGCAGCCGACCTTCAGCAACTTCACTGGTGTCCTGTTCTGGTGGCTGATCGCCAGCGCGACCATAGGCACCGCTTTCCGGTTCCTTTTGCAGACATACGCCCAGAGCCTCGCCTACAACAGCCATGGCGTTGTTCTGCTGATTCTCGAACCGGTGTGGGTGGCGATCCTGGCCTGGTTCTGGTTCGACCAGAGCATGTCCGCCACCCAGGTGGCTGGCTGTGGCGTCATTCTGCTGTCGCTGCTGGTCAATCGCTGGACGGTGGTTTCCAGAGCCCTGCGCAACTGGCTGCGGAAATCCGCCCGCGCCCGGCGCATCGCCCGCCTGAGAGCCGCCCATTATGGCCCTGACCGCCCAAAAAACTATTGACCACAGCACCCGGGATCCGTATATTGCCTCCCCGTTGACACAGGACCATAGCTCAGTTGGTTAGAGCGCTACCTTGACATGGTAGAGGTCCCCGGTTCGAATCCGGGTGGTCCTACCAAATACTGAAAAGCCCCCTTGCTGCGAAGCCTGGGGGCTTTTTGTTTGCGGCTATAGTATCCCGTTGTCTTCCAACAGTTCCACTGGCTGCTGCCAACGGGCATGCATGCGGAACGATTCGATCAGGTTGTTATCGGCAAGCTGGGCATCCGTCATACAGTTCCTTCCCTGGGGTATTCAGACTTTGTAGAAATCCCGGTACCAGTCCACGAATTTGCCAAGCCCCTCTTCCAGCGAGGTTTGCGGCTTGTAGCCTACATCCGCAATCAGCGAATCCACATCGGCGTAGGTGGCCAGGACATCACCGGGCTGCATGGGCAGCAGGTTTTTATCGGCTTTTTTACCGGTTTTCTGTTCGATGATTTCGATAAACCGGGACAGTTCTTCGGGGTTGTTGCTGCCGATGTTGTACAGGCGATAAGGCGCCTTGCTGGAACCGGCATCCGGAGTCAGGCCGTTCCAGTCCGGGTTTGGCAGGGCTACGTGGTCGAGAGCCCGCACCACCCCTTCGACAATATCGTCAATGTAGGTGAAGTCCCGCTGGTGGTGGCCATGATTGAACACATCGATGGTTTCGCCGGCCAGAATCTTGCGGGTGAAGATGAACGGCGCCATATCCGGCCGGCCCCAGGGGCCATACACAGTAAAGAACCGCAGCCCGGTGGTGGGCAGCTGATACAGATGGCTGTAGGTGTGTGCCATCAACTCGTTGGCTTTCTTGGAGGCCGCGTACAGGCTCAGGGGATGATCCACATTGTCATGCACCGAGAACGGCATGGTTTCATTGGCGCCGTATACGGAGCTGCTGGAGGCGTACACCAGATGCTCCACGCCATGGTGGCGACAGCCCTCCAGCACGTTCATGAATCCCACCAGATTGGAGTCCACGTAGGCATTGGGGTTTTCCAGCGAATAGCGGACACCGGCCTGGGCGGCAAGGTGCGCTACCCGTTCCGGTTTATGGTCACGGAACAGGGTATCCATCACCGGTCGGTCGGCTATGTCCTGGCGGACTTCCATGAAGCCCTCAAAACCCCGGAGTCCGTCCAGCCTGGCCTCTTTCAGGGACACATCGTAGTAGTCATTGACATTGTCGACGCCGATGACCTCATCACCCCGCTGCAGCAGGCGAAGCGCCAGGTGGTAACCTATAAAGCCGGCAGTGCCGGTAACCAGAATTTTCACGACCTGTTCCCTGTTCCCTGATCCGCATTAAAAAAGGGCCCGGAAGGGCCCCTGTCAAAAGGTGAAGCCGGCACTGACAAATGGCCCGCCCAGCTCGATGTCCAGACGGTCGTTGCCGTCTTCGTAATCCACCGTCATCTGCCGGTAACCGGCCCGCAGGTAGGCACCGGAAAAGCTGTACTGACCGTAGGCGTTGAAGTCGTAGACCGAATCACCGTCGAAGGCGATGGCGTTACCGTCAACACCCACAGAAAGTCCACTCAGGGGAAGATCAAAACGGGCCGCCACATAGAGCATGGGAATAACCGCATCGATCTCGGTGCGGCTGAGCTGACCGCCACCAGCCACGTTCAGCTCACCGTCCAGATCGCGGGCGGTCAGGCCCAGGTCCAGATTCACCCAGTTATCCAGAATCTCGTAGTACAGAGTGACGTCCAGCTGGGTCAGTTCCAGTTCCGAGCTGACAGGTACGCCGGCACCGATACCGTCGTAACCGGTGGTCAGTGTGCCCCGGCCACTCTGGTCAATGGACAGGTAATTGACCCGTATATTGGGCAGCAGCGGCACCGGGTGCTCCAGGTACGCGGAGAAATCGGTACGGCCACTGTTGCTCAGGTTCAGATCGTTCTCTACATCCACCGCAGAGCCCTGATTCACAGCCCGGCCGGACAGATCAGAATCCCAGTAACCAATGCTGGCGCCAAGGCCAACAATGTCTGCAGTTGCGGCCATTGGCAAGGTGCCAAGACTGGCCAGCAGCAGGCCTGAGGTAAGTTTGCGCATGGGGGGTATCTCCTTGTGTCGGAGCCCCGGCCGAGATCCGGCCAGGGTCCGGTAATGATTCAGGTATCAGTCGAAGCTGATACCGAGACGGCGCCCGACTTCCTCATAGGTTTCAATAACCTCTCCGAGCCCCTGGCGAAAACGGTCCTTGTCCATTTTCTTCCGGGTCTCCTGATCCCAGATCCGGCAGCCATCGGGACTGAACTCATCCCCCAGTACGATGCGGCCTTCGCAGCGTCCGAACTCCAGCTTGTAATCCACCAGCAGCATGCCGGCGTCCGCAAACTGTTTGCGCAGGACGTTATTGACAGCGTAAGTCAGCCGCTTCATCTCGGCCAGTTCGGCTTCCGTGGCCCAGCCAAATGTCACCGCCAGCGACTCATTGACCATCGGGTCGTGGAGCGCGTCGTTTTTAAGAAACAGTTCAAAGGTCGGCGGGTTGAGATCCTTGCCCTCTTCCACCCCCAGCCGACGGCACAGGCTGCCGGCAGAGACATTGCGTACGACACACTCGACCGGAATCATATCCAGCTGTTTGACCAGGGATTCCGTCGGCGACAGCAATTCCACAAAATGGGTAGGAATGCCTTCCGCTTCAAGCCTTTCCATGATGAACGCGTTGAAGCGGTTGTTCACCATGCCCTTACGATTGAGCTGCTCTTTCTTTTCACCGTCAAATGCGGAGGTATCGTCACGGAACACCAGCACAAACCGGTTCGGATCGTCGGTGGTGAACACGGATTTGGCCTTGCCGGCGTAGAGTTCTTTACGTTTTTCCATTTCAGGTCTCCGGCCCAGGGACGAATTGCCCTGCGCGCATGTCATCAATACAGGTAGTCGAACAGTCGGGAAAGCACATCGCCGGAATAATCCTGGCCCCGGAAACCCTCGGCCCTGTCGGCGGTCACTCTGACCTGGTCACCGTCCCGCTCAAGCTGGATTCGGGTATTGGCCTGAGGCGAGCGTTCGCGCCCTGCAAACCAGCGTGCCGGCCAGCTCCGCTGACGATCTTCGGCGGAACGGCCGTCGACCAGGAAATAGCCGGCGGTCTGATCAAGATCCAGTACCGGAACGCTTTCATCGTTCAGGATGCGCCGGATTTCATTCCAGGCACGATCGTAGGGCAGCTCTATGGCAATTCGTCGCGGATTGTCTTCATCACCGGATTCCAGTGTCACCCGGCGCTCACCGACCATGCCCAGTGCTGCCCGGGAATAGGACCGGCTGTCTTCACGGTTCTGCAGGAACTCGGAAAGATCCGACAGCAGAGACTCTTCCAGCGCCTGATCCAGGGGCTGGTCCTGCCACTGGATCAGCTCCCTGGCGGCCGCAGCCTCACCCACCACCAGCGGTCGCAGCTGGATTTCCGTGGTACGACGACGGACACCTGCGGTGATTCTGGCCTGAACCAGCATCAGCGCTTCACCATCGGAGGCATCGTCCAGCTCCAGCAAGGTTCTGGCGCGACGACTGTAATTGACCAGTTCACTCTGCAGCATACCCAGCTGGGTGCTGCTGGCGGCGATGCCCAGACCACGCTCGGTCATCCAGGCATTGACGGCGGGCCAGATTCTGCCGGGCACGTCGTTCACCAGTAGCCAGGACTGATCGTCAAGATTCTCGATGACGTAATTCTCATCCAGAATGTCCGATGTCATGTCCGGCGGTTTGGGAATGCCACCACGGTGGCCGCTTGCTCCGGTCTGGCTGAGCTGGCGTACCGGATAAGCTTCCCGCTGACGGGCCAGCTCTTCGCCGTCCGGAGTTTGCAGCGGTTTACCATCCGGCGCATCCACGTAACTCTGGGAACGATCAGTGAGAACGCCGCACCCGGCCAGTCCGAAACCCACCACAAGCAGGGCGGCAAGGGAGATCGGGCCAAGCCAGGACCGATGAGTTCCGCCTGTTTCAAGTTGCAATTCTGAACCCCGCTTTACTTGCTGAAACACGTTAAAACGATCAGTCATTCAAAGTACGCCCGCTGCCTGAAGTGCTTCTTCCACTTCACCGTGGAACTTTTCACTCAGCTGGGTCATCGGCAGACGGATACCACTGTCGGTCAGGCCCATACGCTGCAGCGCCCATTTGACCGGAATCGGATTGGCCTCGAGGAACAGTTTGCGGTTCAGCAGGGACAGCTTCTCGTTGATGGCGGCGGTCTGCTCGCGATCACCTGCGATGGCCGCTTCGCACAACTTCGACATCAGCACCGGTGCCACGTTGGCGGTCACCGAGACGTTACCCTTGGCGCCGGCCAGCATCAGTTCGGCCGCCGTGGCATCGTCGCCGGAATAGACCACAAGGCGTCCTTCAACGGCTGCGATCAGCTCTGCCCCCCGGGGAATATTCCCGGTCGCATCCTTGATACCGACAATGTTCGGAATATCAGCCAGTCGCACCACGGTCTCATTGAGCATGTCGCAGGCGGTACGTCCGGGCACGTTGTACAGGATCTGACTAACGCCCGGCACGGCTTCGGCAATGGCGCGGAAATGCAGATAAAGCCCTTCCTGGGTGGGCTTGTTGTAATAAGGCACCACCAGCAGACAGGCATCAGCACCGAGCTTGTGGGCGGCGGTGGTCAGTTCGATGGCTTCCCGGGTGGAGTTGCCGCCGGTACCGGCAATGACCGGAATCCGTCCTGCAACCCGTTTTATGATATGGCCAACCACCTTGCAATGCTCTTCCGGGTCCAGGGTTGCGGACTCGCCGGTTGTGCCCACCGCGACAATGCCGTGGGTGCCGTTCTGAAGGTGAAAGTCCACCAGCCCGTCCAGTTGCTCCCAATGGATGTTGCCATCCGGGTGCATGGGCGTCACCAGTGCAACGAGGCTACCAGTAATCATAAAGACTCCGTGCAGGTAAAACGGTTATGGTAATGTTGGGTGTCAGCCGACACAAGGGAAACAAGGGAGAAGCCATGGCAATGCCAGAACTTGACCAGCCTGTCGCAGATTTTACCGGTGCAGCGACGGGCGATCAGACCATACGTTTATCGGACCTGCGGGGCCAGAACGTTGTGATCTATTTCTACCCGAAAGACAACACGCCGGGATGCACCAGGGAAGGCGAAGATTTTCGCGATCTGCATGACGAATTCAGCCGGCTCAACACCGTCATTTTCGGTGTTTCCCGGGACGGACTCAAGGCCCACGACAACTTCCGTACCAAATATGGATTTCCGTTCCATCTCATTTCTGACAAGGATGAGGAAATCTGCCGCCAGTTTGACGTTATCAGGCTCAAGAAAAACTACGGCAAAGAATATATGGGCGTCGACCGGAGTACCTTCCTGATTGACCGGCAAGGCGTGCTGCGCCGGGAATGGCGCGGCGTCAAGGTCAAGGGTCATGCCGAAGAAGTGCTGGTGGCGGTGAAGAACCTGTAACCCGGACCTGCCAGAATCCCGGGACCAGCTATTGTAAACCAGCCCCGGGATCTGCAGCCATCCAGCACCGGCCTGCTCTATTCAGGCACGTCCGCTGACCTTACACCAGCCGACCTTACCGGCCAGGCGTTGAACACCGCCTTGACCATGGTTGCCAGCGGAATTGCGAAGAAAACGCCCCACAGCCCCCAGATACCGCCAAAAAACAGCACTGCCACGATAATGATCACCGGATGCAGGTTGTTCACTTCCGAGAAAAGCAGTGGCACCAGCACGTTGCCATCCAGTGCCTGAATAATGCCATAAGCCACCATGACCCAGATAAACTGGCTACCCCAGCCAAAGGCAAACAGCGAAATCATCGCCACCGGCAAGGTAACAACGGCCGCGCCGATGTAGGGAATGACCACGCTCAACCCCACCAGCAACGACAACAACGCCGCGTACGGTACCCCGAGAAACTTGAAAACCACGTAGGTAACACTGCCGACAATCAGGATTTCCACGGCCTTGCCGCGAACATAGTTTGCGCACTGCTGATTCACTTCCTGCCAGATCGTCGCCATCAGCGGTCGCTGATGCGGCAGCAGCCGGGCCAACGAGGCCAGCAGAACCCGACGGTCTTTCAGGAAGAAGAACACCAGTATCGGCACCAGTACCATGTAGATCAGCAGACCCAGCAGATCCGGAATACTGCTGATGGAAAAAGAAACCAGCCATTGAGTCAGGCGCCCCGCCTCTGCGGTCACCTGGTAATAAACGTTATTGACCACATCCATGGATACCAGGGACGGGTAGCGGTCTGGCAACAACTCCAGGTAGGTGCGCATTTCGCGGATGATACGCGGCGCTTCCGCCGCCAGTGAAGCCAGCTGCGTCCAGATCAGCGGTAGCAGCCCGAACAGAAAGCCGGCCAGACTGCCCAGAAAGACCACGAATACACTGCCAATGGCTGCTATTTCGGGCACGCCCCAGCGCACCAGACGAGTCACGACACCCTGCAGGATGAAAGCAATAATGGCCGAGGCAATGGCTGGAGCCAGCATGGCACCAAAGAAGATAACCGCCAGCACACCGCCGAGCAGCAGTAAAAAAAGTATGACCGCTTCGTCATCTGAAAAGTATTTGTGAGCAAGTCCACGTAAAATACGAACCATGCCTAGTGTGTCTCCGGGTGTCCGACAACAATGGTAAAGCGAAAACAGCCCTGGATTTCAGTGCTGTCAACCAGTGTGTGGCAGCTGTGTTCCAGCCAGGCAGGAATGTCCCGGGCAGACCCGGCGTCTGTGGCCAGTACCTCGAGCCGCTGGCCTGGCGCCATGGCGTTCAGCTGAAGCTTTGCTTTGAGCAGTGGCATGGGGCATCGCAGCCCGGTTACATCGAGGGTAACATCTGTCATAAGACGACGGTTCTGATTCCTGTTCTGTAAGATGTACAGCGTGGTGTTATAGAGAAAGCCTGAAGTCAGTGCGCCGGACTATTCCGGAGAACACCTCATCACTGACATTGAAATGTCCAGTAACAGTGCCCGGGCCGCACCATTATGCCCGTCACGGGCAAGGGTTGCATCGATTTCCGTGGAGTATATCAGGCAAGCTATGAAATACGATTCCCAACAGCACGCACATTGCAAACAGGGTCTCACCCTGGTGGCCGCAAGCCTTATTGCACTTGCGGTCCTGGCTCTGTCAGCACCGGTTCTGGCTCAGGCACAGTCCCAGGAACGTGAGCTGCCCTCCATCGGCGGTCTTGGCGGCGGCCTGCTCTCCGACCAGATGGAACAGGATATCGGCCAGCAGGTGATGAGCTCCCTGCGGCGATCCGCCAGTCAGGTCCATGATCCGTTAACCAATGACTACCTGGCATCCATTGTCTACCGGCTGGTGCCCCACACTCCGATGAACAACCGCCAGCTGACCCTGGTGGTTATCGACAATCCCGCTATTAACGCATTTGCCGTGCCCGGCAATATTGTCGGTGTCAACGGCGGCCTGTTCCTGAACGCCAGCACTGAGCAGCAATTCGGATCGGTGATTGCCCATGAACTGGCGCACCTCAGCCAGCGTCATTTTTCCCGCCGGCTGGAACAGCAGGAGCGGTCCGCACCCCTGACCGTTGCCGGCATTATTGCCGGCATTCTGATCACCGCCGCGACGGGTTCAGAGGCTGGCATTGCCGCCATCGCCGGTACCCAGGCGCTCAGCATTCAGAACATGCTTGCCTACAGTCGCGCCCACGAACAGGAGGCGGATCGGGTTGGCATGGACATCATGGCCAGTGCCGGCCTCGACCCCCGCGGCATGCCGGAAATGTTTGAAACCATGATGCGGCAAAGCAGACTGCAGGGAAACCGGATTCCGGAATACCTGTCCACCCACCCACTGACCCAGAGCCGGGTCTCGGATACCCGAAGCCGGGCGGAACAGTACGGCACCGCCGGATCCGATGACACGCTCGAATACCACCTGATCCGCATGCGCCTGCAGGTTCGCTATGCACGCTCGGCCGATGATGCCATTGACGCTATCGAAGCCTACATGCAAGAACCGGACGCCACCCAGAAAGAAGCGGCACGCTACGGTCTTGCCGTCGCCTATCTGTCCGCAGGCCGAGCGGCAGACGCCCAGCGTGAGCTGGACGCCCTGCTGGCATCCAATCCCCGCCGCATCACCTACCTGGTGACACTGGCGGATGCACTGATTGCACAGGACAAGCTCAGTGCAGCCCGGGTACTGATGACCCGTGCGCTGGATCGTAATCCGGGCAATTACCCGATTACCGACCAGCTTGCAGCTATCGAACTGGCCGACAACAACGGCGCCCGGGCGGCAGACCATTTACGCATACTCACCCGCGACCACAGTTATCGCGAAGATCTGTGGCTGCGGCTCGCAGAGGCCGAAGGCAAGGCGCGCAACATCATCGGGGTGCATCGGGCCAGAGCTGAATACGATCTGCTGATGGGAGACCTGGAGTCGGCCCAGCGCCAGTTGCGCCAGGCACAGGAAAGGGTGCGGCCTGACGCACCGTTACGGCAGGTAATTTCTGAACGACTGGCGGACGTCAATCGCATGCTGGCGAACCGACGCTCCTGATCAGGCGTTACCGGCAACCTTGAGGTTCATGCTGGCGGTAAAATCCAGCATCCTGCGCAAGGGTCGCAAGGCATCTTCCCGCAGGGCATCATCGATAAACACTTCCTGATCTCCACGCTCCAGAACCTGCAGCAGGTTCTCAAGCCCGTTCATCGCCATCCAGGGGCAATGGGCGCAGCTGCGGCAGGTGGCGCCGTTGCCGGCTGTCGGCGCCTCAATCAGCGTCTTGCCGGGGGCCAGCTGCTGCATCTTGTAGAAGATGCCATTGTCCGTGGCCACGATGAAGCGTTCATTCGGCATGGTCTGCACAGCATTGATCAGCTGCGATGTGGAACCCACCACATCCGCCAGATCAACCACCGCTTCAGGTGATTCCGGGTGTACCAGTACCGCAGCGTCGGGATACAAGGCTTTCAGATCCTCCAGACCACGGAACTTGAACTCCTCATGCACGATGCAGGAGCCGTCCCACATCAGCATGTCTGCGCGGGTGGTCTTGCGTATGTAATTACCCAGATGCTGATCCGGCGCCCACAGGATCTTCTCTCCACGGGCATCCAGGTGCTCGACAATGGCTGCGGCACAGCTTGAGGTTACCACCCAGTCGGCGCGGGCCTTGACCGCCGCCGAGGTATTAGCATACACCACAACGGTGCGATCAGGGTGCTGGTCACAGAAGGCCGCAAACTCATCCGCCGGGCAGCCGATATCCAGTGAACAGGTGGCCTCCAGGGTTGGCATCAGCACCCGCTTTTCAGGGTTCAGAATCTTGGCGGTCTCCCCCATGAAGCGAACACCGGCCACCACCACGGTCGATGCCGGGTGACGATTACCAAAACGCGCCATTTCCAGCGAATCCGCCACGCAGCCGCCGGTCTCTTCCGCCAGCCGCTGGATATCCGGATCCGTGTAATAATGAGCCACAAGAACGGCATCCCGGGCTTTCAGCTCGGCCTTGATGCGGCTTTCCAGCTCAGCCTTTTCCTCATCACTCAGAGGCTGTGGCTCCGCCGCATGAGCCAGATACTCCTGAACGAGAATCCTGTCTTCTGCTTGGGTCATCGCATTGGTCTCTGTCAAATCTTGTTGGCGCCCTCAGGTAAGACTCTGGGGCTTATTCGGGCAAAAAAAAAGAGCCCGGAGGCTCTTTTTTACGGCCGACTGATCAAGTAGACCAGTTTACCGGATTTGGTGGGTCGTGAAGGATTCGAACCTTCGACCAATTGGTTAAAAGCCAACTGCTCTACCAACTGAGCTAACGACCCGTAAAACGTTGGTAACCTGCTTGCCGGATGAGTACCCCCAATCCGGTCAGTGTTCTCTGAACCTGTAACCCGCAGTGCAAACTGCCGATTATCGAAATTGGTGGGTCGTGAAGGATTCGAACCTTCGACCAATTGGTTAAAAGCCAACTGCTCTACCAACTGAGCTAACGACCCAAACGAGGCGCACATATTACGGATTTTTGCTGGGGGATCAACCCCTTTTAACCCTCAGCCAGATATTTTTTCGCCAGCGCCGCAGCCTCACTGGTGCCATATTCCCTGACAACCCGCTCCATGTGCCGGCGCGCTTCATCTTTCTCACCATCCCGGTCGTAGGCGACGCCCAGCTTGTAGAGTGCATCTGATGCCTTACGGTGGTCCGCAAAACGCGTCGCAACAATCGTAAACGCCTGGCGGGCCTGCTCCAGCTGAGGCTTCACCAGGTAGACCACGCCAAGCCAGTAATAGGCATTGACCGTCAGATCGCCCTCGGGGTATTCGGAGATAAAGTCGTAGAGCTGATTTATCGCCTCATCGTAGTCCCGCTCCTGCTGAATCAGCGTCTGAATCTTGCCATAGGCCTCACGCTCGGCCTGGGACGGCTGACGGTATTCCCGCATCACCCGCTGGGCCGGTGCCCGCTGAGCGGGCGCCGGCTGTTGCGTGCGTGCGGAACCGCCAGCCGCTGCCGCCGGCCGTTCTGACAATTCCAGTATCCGCTGATCAAGGTCGATGTATCGCTCCCGGGACTGCCGCGACAACCGTTCGAGCTGATTCTGCTGCTCTTCCAGCTGACCACGAAGGTCCCGGACCTCGTTCCGCAAGCGCTCCACCATAAAGAACAGCTCACTGTTCGCCTGGTTTCCGGATGTCTGGCGACGGGCTTCAGACTGATTGTTCTGAAACGCCGGCGTCGAGGACTGCGCAATAACGCCCCCGGACACGGACAGTGCGAGAACGGTTAAAAGCCACTTTTTCATGAGCACACCTTCTCAGCGAATCTGGACTGGCCAGACTTCAGTTTAGCGGAAAACCAGCTCAACACGACGGTTCTGAGCCCATGAAGACTCACCAGAACCCATAACGGCCGGCTTCTCTTCGCCATAGCTTACGGTTTCAATCTGCTCGCGGGATGCCCCGTTCACCACCATGAACCGCTGTACCGCATTGGCCCGACGCTCACCCAGTGCCATGTTGTACTCACCGGTACCGCGCTCATCGGTATGACCTTCAAGACGCACCGAGCGACCCGGGTTATTGGCCAGATAACGGGCGTGGGCTGCCAGCACATCGCGGGCTTCAGGCTTGATTTCTGCGGTATCGAAATCGAAGTAGAAGGTGGTGATCCGACGCAGGGCCTCTTCCTCTGCCGTGCCGGCGCGGGCTTCAGCCGCACGGCGCTCACTGTCACTCAGCTGACGGCTGTCCACACCATCGCGGTCTTCACCACCGTAAACAGCGGCGCCACCATCCTGATCAACCGCAGACATGTCTTCACCATAGACGTCGTCGCCATCCATATCGTCGCCGGTAGTGCTACAACCGGCAACCAGGCCCATGGTCAGCACAATGGCAAACGCTTTGTTTTTCATAGAAATATTCATAACTGTTTCCTTTCCGTTTGGTTTTATCTGGGAAATGGGCCCGGAGGACCATTGTCTTTCCCGTTGCCGTTACTGGCTGAGAATCGGTGACCACGAAGGCTCCCGAACATCTCCTCTGGCGGCCGGCAACGTATAGGTTGAACCACCCTCGGTGGAGATAACGGTCAGTACGTTATTCTCCCCCTGACGAGTGGCGTAGATCAGCAAACGACCGTTGGGGGCCAGGCTCGGAGACTCATCTGCTCCGGTCCGGGTCAGTACGGTTTCATCTCCGGTACTCAGTTCAGTGCGGGCAATATGGAACGCTCCCTCCCGCGAATGAACGTAATAGATATAACGACCGTCGGGACTCATCCGCGGACGGGCATTGTAACGGCTGCCAAAGGTTACCCTGCGGGGCTCGGCCCGGTCGGACTCCTTGATATACACCTGAGGGCCGCCGGAGCGGTCTGAGGTAAACACGATGCCCTTGCCATCCGGCGCCCAGCTACCCTCGGTGTCAATGGCCCAATGGTTGGTCAGACGAGTCAGCTCACGGCTATCCACACTCATCCGGTAAATTTCTGCGTTGCCGTCCTTGGACAGGGTCATCAGCAGTGAGCGACCATCTGAAGACCAGGAAGGCGCAGAATTCAGCCCCGGAAAGGACGCAATGGCAGTACGACGGCCACTGGCGAGTTCGTGAACATAAATCTGCGGCTTGTCACTTTCAAAGGATACATAAGCGAGACGACGGCCATCCGGTGACCAGTCAGGTGACAGTATCGGTTCATAGCTTTCCAGTCTCACCCGCGCCCGACGTCCGTCCATGTCACTGACCTGCAGCCGGTAGCGACGCCGGCCGTCCTGCTCATCCACTGTTACATAGGCCAGGCGGGTCGAAAAGACACCCGGCACCCCTGTGATGGCTTCATACACCTTGTCGCTGATGTGATGAGCCAGACTGCGGACATTATCTACCGAGGAACTGGCGGTCTCGCCAAGCAGACGCCGTTCGCTGTTGATGTCATATAGTTCGTAACGGGCCCGCAGCCGGTCGCCATCCCGCGTCACTCCACCCACCACCAGGTAGCGCTGCCCCAGCAGACGCCAGTCCCGGAAGAACACATCGTCACCGCTTGAGGGCAGGCTCAGCATGCGATCCGGTGACAAAGGGCGAAACTCTCCGGTCATGGTGAGGTTGTCTCGGATGATGCGGCTGACGTCATCATCGGCCGGGACATCTCCGGACCGACCAAAAGGCACCACCGCCACCGGAATGGCAGAGTCGGCACCCTCGGTAATGCGGATCAGAAGCTCCGAGTGTCCTGCCGGGGACCAGGCCAGCGCCGTCATCAGAAGCAGAACACTGAACCCGGCCAGCAGGCGGTTCAACGGATGGGATTTGGCTTCGGTTATCACCTTCATGTTCGCCTCACGATCCTCGTTCCACTGTTACCCGTACACTGCCTTATCGCAGACGACGGGGATTGAATTCAATCGTAAACTGCCGGAAGTAACGTTCAAAGGTATCCCTGCGTTCCGGTACCGGATACCGACTGAGGCCCCGCACAGCGCTCAATGCCGAATTGTCAAAGGCAGCGTTTCCGCTACTCCTGACCAGTCGGACCGACGAAAGTTCGCCGGTTGGCAGCAACGTGATCTGCAGCTGCGCCGTCATTTCTTCAGTGGCCGATGCCGGTGGATACCAGGCCGCGCTCAGGCGCTCACGAATCAGTCCCTGGTAGCGCTCGCTCTCGGACAACATCTGCTGCTCGCGGGCTCTCGCCTCTGCCGCAGCAGCCGCCTGTCTGGCCTCAGCCTCGCGGGCCTGTTCGGCCTCCTGAGCAAGGGACTGAAGCTGCTGCTCCCGCAATTGCCGCTCCTGCTCGCGACGACGGGCTTCAGCTTCCTGGCGCTGCCGTTCGGCCTCTTCCTGACGCCGGCGCTCCTCCGCCTCGCGCTGCTGCTGTTCCTGCCGCTCACGTTCCTGTTCGGCCTTGCGCTGCTCTTCCGCGCGACGCTCCGCTTCCTGCTGCTGCCGCTTTTCCTGCTCGGCCTGCTGGCGGGCGCGCTCCCGGGCCTCGGCTTCGGCTTTCTGTCTCGCCGCTTCCTGCTCCTGACGCTCGCGGGTGGCGGCTTCCTGTTCCCGCTGTCTGGCCTGCGCCTGTTCCTGTTCCCGACGCTGGCGCTCAGCCTCCCGCTGACGCTGCTGTTCTTCCTGCTGGCGTTGCTGTTCCTGTTCCTGTTCCTGTTGCTGGCGCAACTGAGCCTCGCGTTCCTGCTGCTCCCGTTGCTGCTGCTCCGGCTCCTCCTCTTGGGGGGCCGGCTGCGGTGTGCTTGGCGGTGGTGCACTTGGCTGCTGCGTCTCGGGCGACACCAGACGGGCAGAGATGCTGCGCTGAACCGGTTCTTCCATCGGCTTCGTCCAGCTCCAGCCCACCAGCGTCACCACCACGATCAGCCCGTGCAAAACCACCGAGAAAGCGACCGGGGACAGCCAGCCTGCCGGGGCGGTGGGCTTCTGGGAGCGCTGTCTGTTTTCGGAACCCTGTTCAGTCACGGGAACGTCACCCTAGTTAGTGCTCTCGTAGGCGTCTGTAATCAGGCCAACACTGGTGGCGCCGGCCTCCTGCAGGACCGCCATCAGCCGCCCCACAGTGCCGTAGTCGACATTCTGATCGCCTCTTACCATGACCTCGCCATTGGCGCGCTCAGCCAGAATCCGGCCGACCTGCTCCCTCACTTCCGCCAGGGGCATGGGGTCGCTGCCACGGTCCCCCACCTCCAGAAAATAGGCACCATTGATATCAACCGACACCACTATGGACTCGGTTTCCTTCTCAGCCTGGATGGGATCGGACGTTGTCTGGGGCAGATCCACCCGAACACCCTGGGTCAGCATGGGCGCCGTCACCATGAAGATCACCAGCAGCACCAGCATGACGTCGATATAAGGCACCACATTGATCTCAGACATGGGCTTGCGCCGATTGGTCTGCATCATTCCCGAGCCTTTCATGAGCTCACTCCCCTGCCCGTTCCACGATCAACTCTTGGACGCACTTTCACTGCCATGAACCCGGCGATGCAGAATGCTGGAAAATTCCTCAGCGAAGGTCTCGTAGTTCTTCAGAAGAGACTCCGACGTTGTGGAGAACCGGTTGTAGGCGATGACCGCCGGAATCGCAGCAAACAGACCCATGGCCGTCGCGATCAGCGCCTCGGAAATACCCGGCGCGACGGTGGCCAGGGTCGCTTGCTGCAACTGGGCCAGCCCCCGGAACGAGTTCATGATGCCCCAGACCGTACCAAACAGACCGACATAAGGACTGGTGGAACCCACCGTTGCCAGAAACGGCAGATGCTGTTCCAGCCGCTCCTGCTCCCGGGAGAATGCAACCCGCATGGCCCGCTGCACGCCTTCCATGACCGCATCCGCATCGCGGCTTTGCTGCCGCAGCCGGGAAAACTCCCGGAAGCCCGCACGAAACACCGATTCCATACCGGAACAGGGGGTCGGGTTGGCGTTCACATCCCGGTACAACTGCCCGAGATCCATACCGGACCAGAACTGCTCTTCAAAAGCCAGCTGCGCCTGCCGCGCTTTCCGGAAAACCTGTATACGCTGAAAGATCAACGCCCAGGAAACCACCGACGCAAGTGCCAGAAGCAGCATGACCAGCTGCACCACGACGCCCGCCTGGGAAATGAGATACCAGACCGAAAGTTCTGATTCCACCGTCTACTCCTGAGATTGTACGGTTGCTGAATGTCTGGCCAGATGCTCGGTGACCAGTTCTTGAAGATTTTCCGGAAGCCGCTTCGGCCTGCCGGTATCCAGGGCCACACAGGCCACCCTTACGCGGGCACTGGCCAGCAGAGTGTCATCTGCCTGTCGCCTGACCTTCTGATCAAAATCCATCCATACCCGCCCGGCATCCACCAGATCGGCGGTCACCAGTAACTGGTCATCCAGTTTGGCAGGCACCGAATAATGAATACTGAGCTTCTGCACCACGTAGCTGAAGTTGTCGCTGAGACCTGCCCGCAAGCCCACGCCACAGGCGCGCACCCACTCGGTGCGGGCCCGCTCCATAAAATGAAGGTATTTGGCATGAAACACGATTCCGCCAGCGTCGGTGTCTTCAATGTAGACCCGAACCGGCAGACTGAAAGCAGACAAGGCGTTAAGGTCGGTCAAGTAAATCCTCCTGGGCTGATGACGGCGGGCTGACTCCGAAGTGCTGATAGGCACTGCTGGTCACCATCCGTCCTCTCGGGGTTCTTACCATAAAGCCCTGCTGGATCAGAAAAGGCTCCAGCACGTCTTCAATGGTTCCCCGCTCCTCGCTGATCGCAGCGGCAAGACTGTCGACGCCCACCGGCCCGCCGTCGAATTTCTCAATCATCGCCAACAGCAGCCGCCGATCCATGTGATCAAATCCCTCACTGTCGACCTTGAGCATGTTCAGTGCCAGGTCAGCCACATCCGAGCTGATGACGCCATCGGCCTTCACTTCCGCGAAGTCCCGGACCCGGCGTAACAGGCGGTTGGCAATTCGGGGCGTGCCCCGGGAACGACGGGCAATCTCGAACGCACCATTGTCCTCGATGTTTACCCCGGACAACCGTGCCGAACGCAGGATAATCGAGGTCAGGTCCCGGGTATTGTAGAACTCCAGACGCTGGACTATGCCAAAACGATCCCGCAACGGAGATGTCAGCAGACCCGCCCGGGTGGTCGCGCCCACCAGTGTGAACGGGGGCAGATCCAGCTTGATGGAGCGGGCGGCAGGGCCCTCACCAATCATGATGTCCAGCTGATAATCTTCCATCGCCGGGTACAGGACTTCTTCGACGGCGGCGCTGAGGCGGTGTATCTCATCGATAAACAGGACATCGCCCTGCTCAAGGTTGGTCAGCAATGCGGCCAGATCACCGGCCCGCTCAAGCACCGGACCGGATGTGGTCTTTATGGCCACGCCCATTTCGTTCGCAATGATGTTGGCCAGCGTGGTTTTGCCAAGCCCCGGTGGCCCGAAGATCAGCACATGATCAAGGGCTTCTTCTCTGCGACGGGCAGCGGAGATAAAAATATCCATCTGCTCACGAACGGCAGGCTGACCTACGTAATCTTCAAGCCGATGGGGCCGGATGGCCCGGTCGTAGGCTTCTTCGTGCTGGCCGGTCTGGGGCGATATCAGTCGATCGGATTCAATCATGTATTGGCTCGCTACAGGACAACACCATCATACCTGTGTCCAGAATAAATGACAGATGCACCTGTTCAGACTGGCACCGGATAAATGCGTTCGGCCGATATAATCAACAGCTTGCGAATTGGCCCAAACTATCCAATGGATGGATGCGGTCACCAACGTTACATTGGCGACCATTGTACAAAGGGGTTCCGGGGTGTCACGTTACGCTCTTTACAGGTTCCCGGACAAGGGGCCCGAATCCGGTGCTTTTATGACCAGAAGGAGCACGGTCAGCTGGCAGGAATCATGGCCTTCAGTGCCTGCCGGATCAATGCCTCGGGTGTCATGCCGTCCTCCGCCACACGGGCGATGGCTTTCGCCGCCTCCTGCGGCTTGTAGCCCAGCGCAATCAAAGCCGATTCCGCTTCTTCTGTGGCCACGGGACCCGGAGCCGGCGTCACCGGCCGATTGCCCGGCGGAGAGAAGGGCAAGAACTGCCCCTCGAGTTGTTTGATGCGATCCACCATGTCGATCAGCAGACGTTCTGCGGTTTTCTTGCCCACTCCGGGCAGCTTGACCAGCGCATTGGTGTCGCGGTTTTCAACGCAGCGAATGAACTGGTGGGCATCGAGCCCCGACAGAATGGCAAGCGCCAGTTTCGGACCCACGCCGTTGACCCTGATCAGCAAGCGGAACAGATCCCGGTCCAGCCGCTCGGCAAAACCAAACAGGCTCTGGGCGTCTTCCCGCACCACAAAATGCGTGTGCAGGGTCAGCTCCTGACCAACCTCGGGCAAATGGAAAAACGTGGTGTAGGGAATGTCCACTTCATAGCCAAGGCCACCGCATTCAACCAGCAGCTGTCCTGGCGTTTTTTCGACGAGGGTACCGCGCAGTCGTCCGATCAAAAGCTGACTCCCTTAGTCGTCGCATGAGTCATCGCATGCGGCCGCCACGAATTCTGGAAGCGGCTGAAGCCGAAGGACTCTGGTCTGCCGAAGCCTTGGCAACTCTGGCCAGGCTCTGGCTCATGTGGGCATGACACAAAGCTATGGCAAGCGCATCGGCGGCATCGGCCTGAGGCTTGCGGGACAGGCTCAGCAACATCTGCACCATGTGCTGAACCTGGGATTTGTCGGCAGCACCGGTGCCCACCACCGCCTGCTTGACCTGGCGCGCGGAATATTCATGGACCGCAAGACCGCTGTTGGCTGCACTGACAATGGCCACCCCGCGGGCCTGTCCCAGCTTCAGGGCGGAATCCGGGTTGCGGGCCATGAACACCTGCTCGATGGCAAATTCATCAGGCCGGTATTCACCGATCAGGGTACCCAGGCTCTGGAAGATCACCTGAAGGCGCTCCGCCATGGGCCGCTCCCCGACCCGGATACAGCCACTGTCGATATACTCGGTGACCCGGCCCTGGGTACGAATAATCCCGTAACCGGTGATCCGGGAGCCCGGATCAACCCCGAGGATAATGGCCATGGCGCGCTCCCCGCTTCCGGTCTAGGCCTTGTCGCCTCCGGCGTTGTCACCCGCCGCCTGCTCGCCCGGTTTGGCAGCGGGCTTGCGCAGACGGATATGCAGTTCGCGCAGTTGCTTCTCGTCCACCTCGCCCGGAGCCTGGGTCATCAGGCAGGTGGCGCTCTGGGTTTTCGGGAAGGCAATGACGTCACGTATCGAGCTGGAACCGGTCATCAGCATGACCAGACGGTCGAGGCCGAAGGCCAGGCCACCATGGGGAGGGCAACCGTACTTGAGGGCGTCCAGCAGGAAGCCAAATTTGGCACGGGCCTCTTCTTCACCAATGCCCAGCACCTTGAACACCGATTTCTGGGTGCTTTCGTCGTGAATACGAATGGAACCACCACCCAGCTCGGTGCCGTTGAGCACCATATCATAGGCCCGGGACAGCGCTGTGGCCGGTGCATCTGCCAGTTCCTGCGGACTGCAGGAAGGCGCGGTAAACGGATGGTGAATCGCGGTCAGCCGACCGTCGGAGGTTTCCTCGAACATAGGGAAGTCCACAACCCACAGCGGTGCCCACTGGCTGGTCAGCATGTTCAGGTCGTGACCCAGGCGGATGCGCAAAGCGCCCAAAGCCTCGTTCACCACGGAGGCACTGTCGGCACCGAAGAACACGATATCACCGTCTTCCGCCGCCACCCGCTCGATCACCGCCATGGCCACTTCGTCACCAAGGAACTTGACGATGGGGGACTGCAGCCCTTCCACGCCTTTGCCCAGCTCGTTCACCTTGATGTAGGCCAGACCCTTGGCACCGTAAATGCCGACAAAACGGGTGTAGTCATCGATCTGTTTGCGGGTCAGGGATCCGCCCTGGGGCACCCGCAAGGCGGCAACCCGACCTTTCGGATCTTTGGCAGGACCGGCGAACACCTTGAAATCGACGCCGGCCACCAGATCTTCCACATCTACCAGCTCCAGCGGAATCCGCAGGTCCGGCTTGTCGCTGCCGTAACGCTGCATGGCTTCGGAGTAAGGCATCCGCGGAAACTCCGGCAGTTCCACGTCCAGCACGTCCTTGAACAGGTCCCGGGCCATGGATTCCGTCAGGTTCATCAGGTCTTCTTCGTTAACGAAGGAAGCCTCGATGTCGATCTGGGTAAATTCCGGCTGGCGGTCAGCACGCAGGTCTTCGTCCCGGAAGCACTTGGCAATCTGATAATAACGGTCAACACCGGACACCATCAGCATCTGCTTGAACAGCTGGGGTGACTGGGGCAGCGCGAAAAAAGAACCTTCGTGGGTGCGGCTGGGCACCAGATAGTCACGGGCGCCTTCCGGCGTCGCACGGGTCAGAATGGGGGTTTCCACATCCATGAAACCGTTACTGTCCAGATAGTTGCGGATATAGCTGGTGACCCTTGAGCGGAACCGCAGACGGTTCAGCATTTCCGGGCGACGCAGGTCCACAAAGCGGTAACGCAGACGGACGTCCTCACCCACATCGACATGCTCGTCCAGCGGGAACGGCGGCGTGGCCGAAGCATTCAGGATGGTCAGCTCCTTGCCCAGCACTTCCACCTGACCGGTGGCCATACTGGCGTTCTCGGTGCCGGCAGGACGGCGGCGGACGCGGCCCGTCACCTTGATGACAAACTCGCTGCGGACTTTCTCCGCAAGCGCAAAGCTGGCCTCGGAATCCGGGTCAAACACGACCTGGGAAATACCGTCCCGGTCACGCACATCCAGGAAGATACCCCCGCCATGATCCCGGCGACGGTGAACCCAGCCACACAGCGTGACGTCCTGATCGATATGAGATTCGTTGATTCCACCGCAATAGTGACTGCGCATAACCATTCCCGTTGAGTCTGTCTGTTGGAGCGTGATACCGCTGAAAAAGCGGGTCATTATAAACACAATCGATCACAAAATCAGGGGTCGCTGCATATTCCCTTGGCCAGCCTCCCCGGACAGGTGACCCTGTCGCCACCGGCCGCTAGAATAGGCACATCCACCCTGACCGGAGACACCCTTGTCTGTCCGCGCTGAACAGAAACTTCGAACCCGTCGCACGCTGATGAACGCAGCGCTGGCGCAGCTCAGCGCCGAGCGCGGCTTCGGCAGCCTGAGCCTGCGGGAAGTAGCCCGGGAGGCGGGCATTGCCCCTACATCCTTTTACCGGCATTTTTCAGACCTGGATGAGCTTGGCCTGGCGCTGGTGGATGAAGGTGGCGTGGCCCTGCGTCAACTGATGCGCCAGGCCCGTAAACGCATTGCCCGCAAGGACGATGGCGTTATCAGTACCTCGGTCGACACGTTCCTTGAGTACCTGGCCAACAACGCCAACCTGTTCCGGCTGATGCTGCGGGAACGCACCGGGGTGTCCAAACAGTTCCGCAACGCCGTCAGAGCAGAAATTGATCACTTTGCCACCGAACTGGCCGACGACCTGGTGCGCTTCTCTGAAGAGCGTAACCGGCCACTGTCCAGCCCCCGCCTGGTGGCCGAAGCCATGGTCACTCTGGTATTCAATCAGGGCGCTGAAGCTCTGGATGCAACCCCCGAGAACCGGGAGCAACTGCGAGAAAAACTGAAAACCGAACTGCGGATGATCCTGATGGGCTCTCAGCTGATGGCCCACCAGTCACCCCAGCGGGCCCGCTGACCGATCAGGCCCGGCTGACGCTGGCAATCACCGGGGCAAGCTTCTGCAGCACCAGCTCACGCTGTGCGTCACTGTAGTGAACCGGAGGCTGAGCG
>NZ_CAXBDN010000016.1:0-31092 GCF_963974375.1 uncultured Marinobacter sp. | reverse complement strand
TGAGGGGCAAGCTACATCTGATCGTCCACGCCGATCCGTCACAGCCCGGCGCCTATGAGGATGCCATGGCCCGCATCCATGAACTGGAAAGCCGCCTGCACCGGCAAACCGCCGACGCACCCCGGACCCCGGAGAAGCTGCGGGGCAAGACTGTAGATGAAAGCGATTTCATTTCCGGTTTCACCCAGGACCGGTTCGAGGCTGCCGTGGATCGCATCAAGGGCTATGTTCTCGACGGCGATGTCATGCAGACCGTGATCTCCCAGCGCATGTCCATTCCGTTCGAGGCACCGCCGCTTAATCTTTACCGTTCCCTGCGCGTGCTTAACCCGTCACCCTATATGTACTTCCTGGATCTGGAAGACTTCCACATTGTGGGTTCTTCGCCAGAAATCCTGGCCCGGGTTGAGGACGAGGAAGTCACTGTGCGCCCCATCGCCGGTACTCGCAAACGTGGTGCCACTGACGAACAGGACAAGGCACTGGAAAAAGAGCTGCTGAGCGACCCCAAGGAAATTGCCGAGCACCTGATGCTGATCGATCTGGGCCGCAACGACGCTGGCCGGGTGTCAGAAACCGGCACTGTCACCCTTACCGACAAGATGATTGTGGAGCGCTATTCCCACGTCATGCACATTGTCTCCAACGTCACTGGCCGCCTGAAAAAGGGCATGTCCTGCCTGGACGTACTGCGGGCCACACTGCCCGCCGGCACACTCAGTGGCGCACCGAAAATCCGCGCCATGGAGATCATTGATGAGCTGGAGCCGGTCAAGCGGGGCGTCTACGGTGGCGCAGTGGGATATCTCTCGTTCAACGGCAATATGGACACCGCCATTGCCATTCGTACGGCGGTGATCAAGGACAATACCCTGCATATTCAGGCCGGTGCCGGCGTGGTAGCGGATTCGGTTCCGCGTCTTGAGTGGAAAGAAACCATGAACAAGGGCCGGGCCATTTTCCGGGCCGTGGCCATGACCTACAACGATTTCGACCACTGAGGCGGAGGAACAGATTATGTTACTGATGATCGAGCACTGTCATGGTCGTCCGCCCGCATCCGCTCCTATCCAAAAGCCCTTTACAGCCGCAAGCCTTAGCGGCAATCTCTGTCCGTAGAAGACCGGCGAAATCCGCACGTATCCGAGAAAAAAGCGGGTATCAAAGCGGGTATCGTAGCCAAATTTCACGGGATACCCTCACATGGCCCTGACAGACCTGCAGATACGGCGATCCAAGCCGGCGGATAAGCCCTACAAAATAACCGACAGCGGCGGCCTCTATATGGAGGTTCGCCCAACCGGCTCCCGGCTGTGGCGGTACCGATACCGAATCGCAGGCAAAGAGAACGTGTTCGCCATTGGCGAGTACCCGGAAATCTCTCTATCCGCCGCCAGATCTCAGCGTGACGAGGCAAGAACTTTGGTTCGTCAGGGCATCCATCCTTCACACGTTCGCCAAACCGAGAAGCTGCACAATATCACCGAAAGCGCGAACACCTTTCAGGCGGTAGCCATGGAGTTCGCAGAACAGAAGCGCCGGACGTGGACAGAAAAATACTCGAATCAATTTGATCGGACCATGAAGGGGAATGTGTACCCCTATATTGGCCGGCTGCCCATTCGCCAGGTCACCAGCGTCCACATTTTGGAGATCATGCGGAGGATGGACAAACGGGGCGCGACCACCTACGCCATCGTGACACGCAAGTGGTGCTCTGCCGTGTTCCGATATGCCGCCTCAACCATGAGGGCGGACGCGGACCCGGCTGCGGCACTGAAGGGGGCTCTCACCCGGCCAGACGTGAAACATGCCCGGCCACTGGAGCCTGGGGAGATCGGGGAGTACCTGAAGAAGCTGGACAACTTTGGCGGGAATCGGACGACTGGGATTGCGCTTGAGTTACTGCTGCTGCTGTTCGTCCGCACAGCAGAAATCCGCACGGCGGACTGGTCGCACTTCGATCTGGATGGGGCGCAGTGGAAGATACCGGCTGAAAAAATGAAGATGCGCCGGATTCATGTGGTACCGCTGCCGGAGCAGGCCGTTGCACTATTGCGAGAGCTTCACGCCATCACCGGTGGTGGGCAATGGCTGTTCCCGAATACGCGCCGCCCACGGGAGGTGATGAGCCCGACGACCGTCAACCGGGCGCTCGAATACATGGGCTACTCCACCGGCCAGGTCACCGGCCACGACTTCCGCGCCACAGCATCCACCCGACTGAATGAAATGGGATACCCGCCGGCTCACATTGAAATGCAGCTGGCCCACGCACCGAAGAACAAGACGGCAGCGGCTTACAATCATGCTCAATATCTGCCAGAGAGAACCCGCATGATGCAAGACTGGGCGGATTATGTGTATTCTTTGAAGGCGGGCGGGGAGGTGGTCGGCATTCGCTCAGTTGCCAGCAGCTAGGCAACCGTCAGCCGGTGCATCAGATACGGCTCACCTGGCCTTTCAAAAAGTCCGCCAGCAGGATCACCAACTTCGTCTATACGCTGATAGCTGGCAGAGTTGCCATCATTATCCCGGGCAAGCACTGATACAGCGCGGCGGCCCTGCAGGATTACGGATGAAGCATCAGTGATGCCGCTGGCAAATATCTGCGGGAGTGAGGGGAGAAACGGGAAGTAAGTCGTAGTCGGGCCAGTGCCACCGGTCTGAGTTCCATTTGATCCGTCATCGGTTAACCCCACGTCGATCCCAAGGAACATGTTGCCGGAAGGGAATACCGAACCCTGAGAAATTGGAACGGTCTCGTCCGACAACTCAAGCGTCTCCACGCTTTGCCCATCAACAAATACTTCAACTGTGTGGCGCGATCGACTGGAGCCCCCAACCGGGTAGAGCTCGATCTGGCCATCTGGTCCGCCGCTCGAAAGAAGGTCATTGACCCATCGATTCCCTGCGCGCTCCCACGTGAATGTGTTCTCGACTGACGAAATGCCCGCGGCCACAAACTTATCTCGCCCGTTAATCGCGAGAGCCAGGAAGTTTGGTGAGTCACTGCGCAGCCTTGAAGTTGCGACCCTCTGAACAGAGTAGGTGTATACGCTGCCGTCATAGGAACCGCATGGCTCATCAACGACAGCTGTCTCTTCGTATGAGCTCGCCGTGGTGTCGGTGGTGGAGTGCTCAGCAAAAGGAAATGTCGCCAGCACCTCTCCCCGGCTGGTAATTATCTGATCAGGCTGGCCCGCTACAGAGCCGTTTGAGCTGACGCTGTTTCTTTCATCCACTGCACCTGTAAAGGTGTCAGGCCAGACATTCCCTCCGCCCCCGTCAACAGGCTGACCTGCGCAGGGATGCGGGTGCTGAGTTGTGCCGGCGCCATTTGACGTGGACATGTTAAAGGTATCGCTACTTGTGATTTTTGGACGACGATAAAGTACCGCAAAAAATCCCTGATCGTCACAATCGAAGTAAAGCGGAAGGTCTATTTGGGGGTCTACAGAATCAGACAGCAGTGAGGTGCTTATGTTCGTGCGAGCGGACGTCCTGTTGATGGTCCAGCTCGTCGCCTGCGTGTTGTAAGGGTAATCGCCCGGCTGCTCCCTGTCATAAACCTGCTCGACCGAAAACCCAGAGGTCACCGACAGATCGACCCGATAAACCTTAGACCTTGGCTCCCCGGTGTAATTTTGCAGCGTGCAAACACCCTGGGCGCCATTCGCATTAAAGTAGAAACCTGACACGAACATGGTACCAGTCGGGCACGTAAACGAATCGATTTCCGTGATGACTGAATCTATAGGCTCGAAACTGCCCGAAAGACTCACTCGCCAAAGCTTGAATACCGGGCTAAGTGATTCGCTGCTGACAGTGACGACATAAAGCCGCCGGTAACTCTCTGTGACCTCCATTGAAGCGCCGAGCACTGTCCGAACGCCCATCGTTGCGGCATAGTCCGCCAGATCAATCAGCAGCTTTCTGCGGAAAAATATGGCACTGCCCGGTGACCAGCTGCTCTGCCACGCAGAAACAAACTGCTCATTGTAGAACTCGAAAAAGCGGCTTGATGGGCCATGCCAGGATACAGCCAGGCCGCCAGAACCAATCCAGTTCATGTTCCCGGCAACTTGCGGGCTCACCCCTCGGCTGATCGCGTAGGGCTCGTCTCGGAATACCGGGGTCGCGATCCACGCAGAATTGATGCCACCGGGCGTGCCCAACGGAGGATTGACAGGATCGCCCGCCTCGTCTTCGAAAGGCTCGCCGAATACGCCACGAGACCCGTTCGGCTGAAGTATTGCTGGAACAAAGAAAATGCCGGCACGGTTGCAGGCTCGCGGGTTGCTCTCGAATCCTATCACTTGTGGACCGGACGCGAAGAAGCGAACCAGCACCCGGTCGCCCTCTTCAAATGCATCCTCATCACAGTCCATGTATTGGATGGGCACGTCCGTCAGCAGTTGAGCCTGATTGATATCCAGGCCCTGGGCCGATGAGCTGGCACTATCGAGATTTACTGAACACAGCTCGCCGCGTATCGCCTGGATCGTGCCGACTCGGTAACGTGGTCGCCACTTCTGGACGCCGGGGAGAATGGCCGCGTTGAAATACACCTGCTTACCGGACTGGGCCTCTCTCGGAACAAGGGCGCCAGCTGCTGCGGAGTGAGCCGCTGCATCAGAGAAACCCGGGGCGACAATAGTGCCCTGGCGGCCCTCGTCATTCACGTCAACGACGGCAACCTCTCCGGAAAGATCAAGGGTAAGGTCCGCGCACCAGGCCGTTATTTCCTCAGACTCGGGAATATCATCGATCTGGTTCAGCCGTTTCCTGAGGCCGAGATCTTCGGCAATCAACTCCGCGACCTGTCGCCGCAGCAACTGGGCTTCAGCGCCGAGCCTGACAAGGCTGACCTGGAGAGCGGTGATTGTGTCCCTGACAGTCTCGGGCTCTGTACGCAATGAGGGGATCAGGATGTCGATCTGCGTTGCTACGCTATCTCTCTCCTGCTCTTTCAGGAGCAATTCCAGCTGTCTTTCAGGCAGCGTTACCGCCAACTCTGCCAGTCGCTCCAGAACTCGGTCACGCTGCCGCTTTACTCGCTCAACATCATACAGCTGCTTGATCCGATATCGGCCATCACCGATGTGTTCGATAATCTCACCCTTGGACATTACCGCTCACTCACTTCACAGAATTTATCGGCTTGGCTGACGTAATAGTTGATATACCCCACCTTGAACTGCGAGCCGCCAGTGGAAACGGTCATCCCGGGCTGCAGGAACATGTCGATTTCGCAGCGGATCCGCGCCTGACCTCCAGTAATATTACGGCTTCTGACCCCCTTCAACTCTCTGGCCCCAGAACGCTCATTGCCGCCACGCTCATAGCCTGAGACCGTCAGCGTGAAAGATCGCGGGCCTTCGTCGTATCGAAGATCACCAAAGTCGCTTCGGACTATCTCATCCGCCCTGACTGAGCCGTCAGGAAATCGATAACCCTTTGATACCACCAGTTGCCCATTTTGCCGGGCCTCAAGTTCTTCGACCCACCTCTCCCAGCCCGGGATGCTGGCTTGCAGGTAATTCTGGCGCGGCGCTGCCTGCCGAGTGGCTTGCCATGTGGAAATCGGAATCTGAATATCAGAAAGCCCGTCAGCGTCACCGGTAACGGTCAACAGGTAGACCTCCTGCAACTGAACGGGATCCAGGAGCGCAAGCCAGTCATTGAACCCGGAGAAGGAAGCGGTAAATTCAACTGCAGCTGTGAAGGCACCGATGCTGTCGGCACTTACTCCACTGAACGATGCGTCGAACTGTACAACAGCGCTGATTACCCCCTCGATGGGAGGAACGCCGGGCGCCATGGCTACGAGCGAGACGGGCACGGAAGTCTCTCCCGCGAAGTCCCAACCCCAAACCAGCACCTCGCCAGTATCGAGCAGGCAAGCCGCCGTGTTGCCCGATATGCTGGCAAAAATATCAACCACCCCTGAAAGAGCCTCAGAAGGCGGCGTGCTTACCCCGTTGGCTGTGCTGCCCCACATTATGACCCCGCCATCTTGCAGGGCCATGCCATAAGCGGTACCTGCCAAAATTGAAGTCGGAGAAGTGACCGAAACAGGAATATTTCTTTGACCCGCGCTGTTGTTGCCCCAGGTCTCTATTGACCCATTCGCCAGCAGAGCTATGCAGAAGTTATTGCCGCAGGATATTTGCGCAACGGGACCAATGCCTGCTGGAACGTTCAGCTGCTGATCGCCATTATTTCCCCAGCCCTGAATGGTACCGTCGGCTTTGAGGGCAAATGACGTGTTGCCGCCGGCAGAAACCTGTACCACATCGGTCAGACCGGCCGGTATCGTCGTCTGCCCTACGTTATTCAGGCCCCAGCCAACAACGGTTCCATCTGATTTTAGTGCCAGGCAGTGATAGCGACCCATGACAATTTGCACGACGCCAGACAGGCCCGCCGGTACATCCAGCTGCCCATAACTGTTGCCTCCCCACGCCTCTACGGTTCCGTTTGAGCGCAAGGCTATTACGCACGTCTCATTGGTCTGAACCGACACTGCATCCGTCAGAGCGGGCTGACCGGATGGCGCGGCACCCCAGACAACAACCTCATCGGACGTGTTAATGGCGCACGATGTTGACCCACCGATTCCGATGGTTGCGGAATTGAAGCCGGTCAGTTCAGCCACTATGAGCCCACCACGATCGTGCCACCGGTAATGAACACACTGCTGCCCGCTTGAAGATTGACGGTGTTCAGCTGAAGCTCGCCACCCTGGCCGGTATCGGAAACGGTGAGGTAGATCACTTCAGCACCGTCTCGATCAATGATCCTGGCCCAGCCAGGGCTGCCGGTGATGTTAACTGCGAGCTCTTCACCAATGGCATCGAACGTAATTATTCCGCTTGCTTCTGTTGCCACCTGGTTGGTCAAGGCGTGCTCAGTCAGCAAGTCAGCTGTGATGGACAGGCCCATGGCTGAAGGCATTGACCCGGCGTAGATTTCCAGCTTCGGGCTATTGGTAGTGCCGGCAGCAAATGCAGAGACCATGGATTGACCCATGGTGGATCTGAGTGCGGTTGCGATCTTCATGCGCTGAGCTGCCTCTCTACAAGAATGTTGATTGTGACGGTCCCGTCGGTTAAGTCGAATGATTCGGGGGCGCCGAAAAAGCAGCCTTCTGAAAAGCTGACGATCAGCCGTCCATAGGACTTCACCAGCCGCCGGGCGTTTTCTGCCTCATCCAGCGTTCTTGGGGTCCACTCGATTCTGAGGGTTCGGTCGGCAGGGCTGTAGCCAAAATCAGTCACAGCAGCGCCGCCGTCCAAAGTAGGGGATCGGCTTACCCGCCGACTGAAGGCGGTCAAACCATCGGGTTCTGGGCGCTCAATCAGAAGGGTGCCGTCGATATCAAATACCGGTGCGCTTAATGTCAGCATTATGGTGCCCCCAGGCCGAGAAGCATTTCTTCACCGTCAGCGTTCATGCGAATCTGGATTGCCCGCAAGATCTCGAACATGAAGGCTTCCAGGTGCGGCTGAAGCCCGGCACCATCGACTTTGATCAATGAGTCGCCTCGCTCCATGGCTTTGGTGCGTTCTCGGATTTGCTCGATCTCCGCTTCGGTCAATTCGCGCTGCAGCTTTAGAGCCTCATCACGCCGGTCATTCTCCAGATCAATCTGGCGCTGAATGGATATTTGGTCGTAACGGCTGGCCTCGCCGAATTCACCGAACAGGCTACCAATTAGATCTCCAGTATTTGAGAAGGTGTCGCTGATGGATTCGAATAGTGCTACAGCCTTTTCCGCGCCAGCCTCCACCTCAGATATATCGAGTGATACCTTTCCCTCAATCAGAGCGATCCGCTCATTGCTGGCAATTTTCTCCATCTCGATCTGATATTCTTCAGTCTTTTCGATGACTTCCTGTGTCTTTTTGGCGGCATCCTCAAGGGACTTGTTGGAACGGACAATGGTGCCGGAGAATTCGTTTACCTTTCCGGTGGTCTCGTCGTAACCCAGTTGCAGCGATCGGTTGTTGTCAGACAGATCTTTCGTGCTGTCCGCGACATCGGCCAGGGCGCCACCGCTTTGAGTGACTGAGCGAGTCAGTTCATCCAGGGCGCTGGTGACCTCGCGCTGATTACCACCGTAATCTCCTAGTGAGTCGTTCAGTATCTTCTGTTCGTTGGCGTTCTTGACGAGCTCCTGAGCGCGACGGTTCAGGGCGTCAATATCCAGAGTGGCCGCTTGTTGAGTATTGTTAAGAGAATCCGCCAGCCGGTCATTGAGTTCTCGAAGCCCGCGGGTTTCCTCCGCTGTCTTTTTCATTTCGCCGGTCAGCGGTTTGAACTGATCTTCTATCCGCTTAATCTCATCGGCATTAAACTGCTCATACAGCCAGCCACCGATTGAGTTTCCGAAGTACTCCTCCATCGGCTCAATGATGGTCTTGTTAATGATTGTTCCGAGTAGGTAGCCTCCAGACAGAGCCAGCCCGACCAGTCCGCCCTTGCCGGCGGTTGTTGCAGCAATAGCCTTCACGGCATTGAGGTTGCCTATGAGAGCAGAGAAGCCTTGCGCACCAGCCAGGGCTGTAAGCCCGGTACCTATGGAACCCAGCCCAGATCCCAAAGCACCAATTGCAGGCAGCACGGTGTCGATGGCTTTCGCTAAACCCAGAAGCTCTCCTATGGAGCGCTTTGTTGAACCATCCAGGCTCTCGAACTGATCGATACCGGTACCAATCGCCTTGAACAGCGGCTGGAGCCCGTCGATGATTCCTGCCGATATGTTTACTAGGGCGGTGAAGGCGTCCACCACACGCTGCAAGGCGTCCTCCAGGCCTTCCACAGTGCTGAGGTCAATCTCACCAAAAACATTGCCGAAGGCATCCCCCAACTCGTCGCCAAGGTCGCCAAATGAGCCAAGCAGATCGCTGAAGTCCAGCCCGGCAAGCGCTTCCGGGAAATTCTCGGCGATGACCTTCATCTTCTGGTCGATGTCTTGTGCAAGCCCCTCAAGACCAGCGAGGATCGGAGCAAACACCCCATCATCGAGCCGTATCTCGTTACCCAGGGAATTAAAGATGCTGGTGACCGACTGGACGACACTTCGGGTTTCGTCCGTCAGATTAGTACCCAGGCCGATCAGGGCTGAGTTGAGGTTGTTGCGCAGAGTTTGGCCGAGCAGACCCAGTGTTTCTGTCAACTCCAGAGAGGCTGTTTGTGCTGCTCCGGAGTTGGTTTCCATCGCGGCCAAGTTTCTGGCAAAGGCATCCGAGGCATTACCGGTCAAGGCCAGCACTGGTGCCAGCGCCTCTACAGAGCCAAACAGTCGGGCCATCAGCTCTGTGCTGCCGCCGGTCGCCTCCCTGACGTCTGCCAGTACTCCGGCAAAACCTTTGCTCTCAAGGGCGGCGGCGTCGAATTCAATGCCGAGTTCATAAGCGAGTCCGGCGGCATCTTTTGACGGCTTCAGGAGCGAGGTGATAGCCGCCCGGATTCCCGTAATTGCCTCAGCGGTATTTGTGCCGGTTTCAGCAGTAATGGTAGCAACGGCCGCAGCCATCTCGTTGAAAGATAGTCCAGCTGCCGAAGCTATCGGGGCCAGGCGGCCAATGGTTGACGCCAGCTCCGGAATGGTTGTCTGGCCCAGCTGAACCGCCGTGAAGAACGTATCGGCGTATGCCCCGGCCTCGTCCGCAGAAGCACCAAAGGCATTGAGTGTAGATACCAGGGCAGTAGTCGTGTCTCCGAGGTCAGCCCGGCCCGCAATGGAGAGGCGCTCTGCTGCAGCCAGAAGCTCCAGCGACTCCTGGTAATCGATACCCGCAGAGATTGCGCCGTAGGTCGCGCTGGTTATGGCGTCGAGGGAGGCGGTGGAGCTGTTGGAGTATTCGAGTATCTGTGCCTGGAAGTCGCGCAGGTTATCCGCTGGCTGACCAATCAGAGTTGAGATTTCACCGAACGCGGTATCGAAGTCGTCCGCGATCTTGATGGCATAACCGGTGACAGCCAGGCCAGCGGCAGCCAGCGCAAGATCCAGTTTAATTATTGAGTCGGTGACACTGGCCAGCGGGCCGGTGATGCTGCCGACCTGCCCTTCCAGCTTATTCAGCCCCTTGCCAACGGAGCTGATAGCGTTGCCGGTGTTATCGATGCCACCGAAGATGATATCGATCGTTCTCTGAGTCGTGGCCATCTTTTCTCCGGGCATAAAAAAGCCCCGCCGATTGGCAGGGCTATTAGCGACTATGGTTATTTCGATCCGCTTGACGCTAAAGATTGCGAATTATCTTGGCAGGGCAGCTTTGCTAATCATCTATCCATGTTCCTTTAAAGATGATTTCCAGCAGACGATCATCCGCGTCTTCGCTTGCCTCTGTGCTTGCTGTCCAATTATAAAGGTGGCAGTTCTCTCCGTCAGATCTTTGGTAAGCGCTCACCTCGCCATCGTTTTCCACGAAGGCAAATGTTTCTGAAAAATAGGAATGCTTTTTATCACCATGCTCGACGCAAACAACCCCAGTCTTGACCCAGACTTTCCAGCGCTTCGCCATTTGGAGTAGAGTCAAAGATTCCGGCATTTCAAGCGGTGCCGTTGTGCCTTTAAGGCTTACAACTTTCCCCATTATTGCACCTCTATGCCTGGGCAGCGACAGCGTAATCTTTTGCGACAAAGCCTTTTGACTTGTCTCCGACAACAGCAGCATTTACCCAAACCGTTTTATTGGGGAGCCGCCTTATATGTCCGCGCCTTAGATGAACTCTTGGTGGTTGATGGCTTCCGCCAAGACCTTGTCGCGAATTCATCCTGTCTTGAGAAATCTTTAAAATCTTATATGAGTAAAATGGCGGCTTCCCTTGCTTTATTCTTTTTTTGTTTAACCGATGACGGTTACTCGGCTCATCAACTGTTAGGGAGTTTGAGCAAGCGAGCGCGGACAGAAACTCAACAACCAACAGAGCGAGCGAGCTGACAAACCTGTCATAACCATTAACGGGCGGGCGAAATATGTGCTTCGGCCCACTAATTCTATGAATCCCAACTTCTAGCGCGCCACCTTCAAAGTACATCAGGCCGAGCGCATCAGTGACTACCCAGTAGTCTGCCTTAAGTTCGCCATACTTTGTGATCGAATGGATAGCTATCCCCTCACGCCCATCTGCCTCACTAGTAAGCTGCGTAGCTAGCAAGACTTTCCCGTTAGCGGATGAATGTTGCTGAGAGCTGTGTGGAGCCTCAAGAATGACTTGTTTAAATGGCAGCATTAATTTGCCGCCAAGATACTCTTCGACGGCGTAGTCGATAGGCTTGCTTTCGAAATTATTTATAAGGGAGCAATCCGGAGGGAGCCGAAACTTTATAGCTCCCTTTATACTTCCGATGATGCTTGCTATTTCTTTATGTTTATCTTGCTTCGCCGCCTCAAAAATTTGCGACTCAAGATAGCTTTGCGCGTGGGTTGCAAAAAAAGTTTCCATATTGCGTCTCCTGAAACGCTCCTGTTTTGTGAAGGGTGGCAGGCCGGACAGGAACTCCGGCTTTTCGGGTGTACAGCCCTAGCCACTCAATAACGCTATCACACTATTTAATTACAGTCCCGCTCAACTTCTCTTTCAGCCGCCCTCAAATACGATTCAAGGCGGTTCTTTTCGGATTGGCGATAACCTCGCCGCCCCAGCTCCCTCAAAAGGATTTCATATTCTTCAACTTGTTCTTTTGAATACTGGCACCCCCAACTATCCTCAGGATCGTCTTCAATGCTCGTATTCATCTGGGCGGCGCGACGCTTTTCTCGACGCTCCTTTTCGAGCCGACTTGCTTGTCGCACAACATCAGGCTGAACTCGTCTTTCAGCCCCCATTGAGCCAGGGCTGCTTTCCCGGATTGCGACCTCTTCCTGCTGGCCAGGTGGCGGCTGGCTTCCAAAGTGAGTTACGCCGTTCTCATCGGTCCACTTGTAGACCTGAGCAGCGGCAGAAAAGGAAAGCGAGATGAGAATACAGAAAATCAGGCGCATATTACCTCCGTGTCATGTGCCTGAAGCGTAGCACAAGGCTTCCCGGAATTTCCTATTTCCGGGACTCAAACCATCGGGCCCAAAGGCTGACTTCAACTTCGGTGAGGTAGCCCTCTGGAAATACGTCGGGCATGCTCTCGAAGAGATAGCGGCCCTTCCGGTCAGCAAGCGCTATGCCGGCTTGGATTTCCGGGCGCCTCCAGAGGGCTTTGGCTTTACCTGGGCAGCTTGGCCCTTTCCGGTGAGCTCCATGATCTTATTGGCAAGTATCGAGAACTCGATGGGAAAGGATTCCGCCAGCTTCACGACGTCAGCCAGATCCATTTCAGGCTCAACGATGCCCAGTCGAACATGCTCCAGGCGTTTGGCCAGTGCCGCTGGAACGTCCTGGTGAAAACCGATGCCGTCCATAATGGCCTCGACCTTCTCTTTCCCGGCGCCGGCCAGCTTCTCCACCAGGTCCGAAAGCAGCTTGCCTTTGCTGGCGGATTCTTCAGCCAGGGCCAGATGGGTGGCGGTGAGCCCACGAACACGGACCACCCCATCACCCAGCCCGGCCTCAGCCAGAGCGTCAAGCGTGACTTCCGTTTCACGCGGGACGAACTCGGCTTTGCGGAATGCCTTGATATCAAGCATTAACCGGACACCTCTACGCCGGCTGACTCAGGCGAGATGGTGCAAGATGCCTGAATCTCGTCGCCAGCGGGGAAGGTTCGGCTGATACCCAGCTTTCCTTGCTCAAGGATGTGACCCGGCTGGAACTTGTTCGGGAAGAACTTATACCAAAGGATCTCATTCTTGAGCCGGACAATGCCGTCGGTGATGCCGTCGTTGAGGTAGGCGGTGAACGAAGCCTGGTTCAACGTGGAGCTGGTAGAGCCCAGGGTGGTGCCATAGATCTGTGTGGAACTGGTGCTGTGAGAGGTTTCGGAAGGCACGAAGTCCGAAGCCTTGGACAGATCGGTGAAGATCGGTTCAGCAAAGCTGGCGAATACGCCCTTGGTCTCGTCACCAGTATGAATCGGCGGCAGGGCGGCGTTGAACACGACGTTGCCGTTACGGTAATCGATCTCATAGATCGGAGAATCGTAGCGCTCCTGGTGCACGCCAGGTACTGCGAAAATCTCGGAAGCCTTCACGGCAGCCGCGCTGGCGGTGGAGAATCGAACCTGGCCGATCTCAACTTCGCCTTCTGGAATCAGAGGAGGGCCGCCAGCTGCTCCACGAGTGTTGCTGAATGCGGTGCCTTCTGTGCCGGCAACCGCGGTGTACGATCCAGTTGAATCCAGGGTGATCGAGTGAATCAGGTGGGTATCCACGGTGGCGCGGGAGCAGGTAAGCCCAGTTTCACCTGCAGCAGCAATCTGGGCTCCGCCGATGTAGGCAGTAGAGGCTGCCACGTCAATCAGGTTATTGGTGCCGGCAGCAGCCGGGCTGATCGCGCCACCATTGATAAGTCCGTCGGGCCGAACGACCGGTTCAGAACCAGTTCGGCGTGACCACAGGGCCGCGCCAGATTCGAATACAGTGTTGTCGCCACTGTCGATGAGGGCATCCATCGGCTGCTGGCTCTGGCCGCCCTCAAACTGAATTTTTGCATTTTCAGCGTTTGCCATGATCTATTCTCCGGGTGCTGATTGCCCATATGCGGGCGAGGTGTGAAGGTTTCTTCGGGCACAAAAAAAGCCGCTCGAGGGCGGCTTGATCTGCAGTGTTCGGGGTTATTGGGTGAACGGGTCACCGTTCTGTGTTTCAAAGATCAGGTCCAGCTTGAGTCCGCAGCCTGTCACTTTCAGCCCTGGTTCGGGGGTGAGCGGCAGGAATGACGCTTCGTTCATCGAGTGAGCAAGGCCATTCAGTGTTGGCTCGAACTGGCCATCCTTCATGAACACGCTGGTCACGGCTTGGGCATACATGGCTCCGGCCGCTTCCGCCGGATGGCCAGTAACCTGAAGCTTTACGAATTCGATGGTGATTTCCATGGTGTGCTGGAGGCTGCCGTACTTCGTGCGCTCCGTTTCCTGCTCGCCATCCCAGACGCAAATGAACTCATCCTCGTCGGCGTATTGCTCGCGACGCAGTACTGGCGTGGAAATAAGCGGTGCAAGCCTGCTCATAACTTCCTGAACGATCTGCTCTCGAATGGTTTCCATTACAGGAGCCCTCGGTTAATCAACCCGACCTGACGGTCCAGCTCTTTCAGCATGGCCTGTGCGGCGGTCTCTTCGGCCTTGCCAGCAAGGCCTGGCGTCTGCTCATAGATGGTTGGCACGGCAGGGCCAGACTTTCGACGATACGGGCCAAAGCCATTGAAGCTGGGGCTGTCCACGTTGGGCTCGAAAACGCCGGTGTACCGCTCCTTCACCAGCGTCCAGAAGAAAGCATGCTTATACTTCTGGCGGGGCTTATCCTTCCAGATCCGGAAGGTGACGCCGGTCTTGGTTTGCCGGGCCCCGAAGTCGGTAAGCGGCAGAACCTTGCTCTGCAGCACCACCTTTGCCTGCATCTTGCTCAGGCTGGCGAAATACACCTTGGTTTTATCGCGGATGGTGGTCTTTTTCAGGTTGGCCTTTGCCGCCATACCATCCACGGCAGCCTTGCGCCCCTGCTTTGCGCCGAGGTTGATAGAGCGATACAGCGCCCTTTTCGATCCCTGGCGGTAGGCCGCCAGCAGATTCAGCGTATCGTTGAGGCTATTTGGCTCAATTCGTATCGATGCGTCGCTCATTGCTCGCTTACCACTACCCGAATTGTGTATCCATCATTGGCGATCTTGCTTTCAACCCGCCAGATCTGGGCGCCGACGTGGATTTCATCGCGCTTTTTCAGGGCCCCAACCTCTTCCGTCAGCAGCTCCGCTTCGTCGCGGGTCTCTGCGGTCTCGGTCTCTCCGGCGGTGACTATCTGGACGTCCCGGGAGATGTGAATCAGAACGTCAGCCACAGAGCCGCCGGAATACCGGTGTAGGTTGCCCAGCGTGCCCATGGATTGCAGTATCCGCCGGGCGGATTTCTTGAAATGTCGATCGCTCATAGTTGCTCTCCGCAAACTGAAACAGCCCCTCGAAAGGGGCCGCTTGGATTTGCAGAGATCAGCCGGTCAGCTTCACAACTGCGTTGGGGCGGGTGCAGAGGAACAGGGGGTTGGACTGAGACTCCAGGGCCATACCCTTGTTCATGGCCAGCGGCTCTGCTTTGGTGTAATAAGGCAGCCCGTTGGTCCCGACGGTTTCCATGTAGTTGGCAGGAGCAAACCGGCCAATGAACAGATCGGGCACACCCTCAGGGATCGCGTAAGCCTCGTCATCGGCCACAAACTTGGTGTTGCCGACCTGGCCACGATACTGCTCAAAGATCGCTCCACCAAACTCAAACCCACCGCGGACGTCGTCGCGCAAGGCGGCGCCATCCTGCCAGCGGGCATAAGCGGCTTCGACCGATCCATGGCCGATCAGGTTTTTGAAGTAGGTCCGGCCGCAAACAACCCGAACACCAGTGAAGGGTACGCCCTTCAGCTGATCTTCAATCTTGTCCAGCAGCTCCATAACCTTGTTTTGCACCTTGGTACCGGCAGTGCCCAGTACCAGCGAGTGAGTAACCTGGCTGATACCGAACGCGGTGAAGGTGTTCAGCAAAGGCGTAGTGCCGTTCGCGTCCATCAGAATGCCCTTCACCGCACCGATCTTCAGGTGTTCCATGGTGGCATCCAGTTGCTGGCGATGTTTTGCCTGGCGCTTGGCGACGTAGTTGGCAACGGCCTCAACCTCAGACTCAGAGCCAAAGGCCCGGAGATTCTGGATTTCGTCGGCCATTACGGTGGAGCTCTGCGGCAGATGCAGAGTGTTGAACGGCACCAGGGTGCGGCGGTCAGCGTTCACGATCAGACCTGGCGCACCACGGTCAGCGGCTGGAACCAGTGCCAGGGTAGCTCCATCTTTCTCAATGCTGAGCTGTGTGGTATTGATGCCTTCGTTATTGAAAAGGCCCAAGGCGCCAAGGCGCCCCGGGACGAAAGGGGTTTCCATGATGGCGGCTGTCAGCGACTGCAGGCTGAATGCGTCATCGTTGAAAATATCAAGTGAAGCCATTGTAGATCTCCTGATCTCAGTTTCGTTTCAGCGGATGACGCTGATTAGCGGGGAATGATGCCGGCGGCTGCCAGATCGGTGATTGCGTCAGCGTCAGCGCCGGTCAGCAGCGCCTCGGACACCTCAGCATCGCGGGCAATCACTACGGCGGACACGTCAGCGGCAGATCCATCGGCGGGGCCGTAAAGAACTGCTACTGCTGTTTCGGTACCGTTGGACGCACCTGATGCGTAGGCGGTGTACTTGCCGGATGCGGTGACCACGCCGAGAACCTGGCCCGGCAGGTAAGGCCCGCCGGTCAGGGTGACGCTTTCGCGGGAACGGCTGCCGTTAGCTTCTGAGACCAGAAATTCACCGGCGCGGACTGTTTCAGTTTTCATGGATAACCTCCGGGGTTATGTTTGATTATTCAGTTGGGAGTAAGCCTTTTTGGAGTCAGGCTGCTTGCTGTTGCCCGGGCCGGGCGCGTGATGATGGTCCAGATCTTTGTCTGCCAGCGCTTTGGCCTCAGCAATCGCGGAGCGGATCATCTGTGTGGGATCGTTCAGGTGCTTGAGCATGAGAGCCGAGTCGATGCCGGAGGCCTTGGCGATGTCTTCCACATCCTTGGCCATGCGGATCCGGGCCTCGACTGTGGCAATGGGCAGCTTCTCTTTTGCCATCGATACCGCCAGCGCATCGAGGCCTGCTCCGGAGCAAAGCATAATCACCTCATCAGCCGTGGCGGCAGCCGGATTACGAAGGGCCTCCAGCTCACTGGTGATACTGTCAACCTTGGCGCCAAGGTCGGCGATTGCCTGATCCTTGATCGCAACCAGGGCGGTGGCGGCCTCGGCCTCGGCCTGAGCTGCCCGAATCTGGCCCTGCATTTCGATCTGTTGTTTGAACTTGGCGGGGTCTGCACTGGCAACCGCTTTCAGCTTGGCGTCCTTGTCGGTAGCCAGGCCCCACTCGATAGCCTCATCGGCACCCATATAAACGTCACCGCGATCCAGAAGAGCATTGATCTCGTCAGCCGTCTTGCCGGTACCGGCGATGTAGGCCTCAACCAGGGCGGCGTCAATGGCGCTGATTCCCTTGGCGTGCTCTTCCATTTCCTTGGCGCTATAGAAGCCCATCATCAGGGTGGATGCGCGATGCGTCATGATGCTGGTGCCGACGCCCATGGTCCGGGTATCGCCGGCCAGCATGATAATGGTGGCAATACTGGCAGCCATGCCGGTGACCCGGACATGAACTTCCGCGTCGTGATTCTTCAGGTAGTTCATAATCCGGACGCCGGACGCAACGTCGCCGCCGGGGCTGTTGATTTCCAGATCGATCCGGTCAAGCTCGCCGAGCTCATCGACGGCCTGGATGAAATCCCGGGCGGCCTGCTCGCCGGTGAAGTCCGAGATCCAGTCCGGAGCCCAATCGGAGCCGATCGCCCGATCAATTACGACTTTGGCCGTCCGATCTCCAGAAGCCTGTGCAGTAAACCAGGACATAGTTATTCCTCTTCGGTAATGCCGGCGCCTTGCAGCATCTCGGCTTTGCGTTTGCGGGCGTTGACGTTGGCCTGCTGCACATCGGCAGCGCGGTAGCCGCGTTTGGCGACAGCAGCGTCCAGACTCTCCAGATCGTTCTCGATCTCTTTGACGGTGGCGGCCACGTCCTGCGTTGGATTGATGTGCGGCCAGCGTTGGGTGCGCCAGTCACGGCGGTTGTAGTCGTCGTATCGGTCGGCGTAACCCGGAGCGCGAATGGCTCCGGAAAGAACGGCGGCATCGGTGAACCAGAAGCCGACCTTTTCGCAGATCTGGTGGATCGTCAGGTGGTCCTGGGCGGTCTCGATCTCTCGGCGGTATTCGGTGATCATCGCCCGGTAAGTGCGGTCATTGATCTTCGACCAGTCACCGGTGACCAGCTCGTAAAGGGACTTTGCCCCGCCAGCAATGGAAAGCAGCTGTTGGCGCTGGAAGTCACTGTATCCGGATCCTGTGTTGTCGCCGTCGAACAGGGTCATCTTCTCGCCTGCGGCGCCGGTCAGGATTGTGCCGGGCTGGGCGTTGACCTCTGGCAGTGGATCGTCGTCCCCAACCGGCTCACCAGTGACCGGATCAAAGTTCCAGTCCTGGTCGTTGGTGTAATCCTTTGCCAGAAAGCCGGTGAACGGTGCACGGGTTTCTTTGCGGACCAGCTCGCTGTCTTCATAGCTGTCGTATGTGCGGGCCCGGAGCAGGGATTGAACAACGTCAGGCCCTCCACGGACCTGGCCGGGGCGGAGCGGCAAGTAGTGGTGGATGATCTGACTGGCCGGAATTCGCAGTAGGCGGTTGAGGACCATCATTCCCGCGTCCTGCGGGTGCTCCGGATACATCCAGACCGCAACAAACTGGCCGCGCCGGTTGTATTCCTTGCCGGCGATAATCCGGTTGCCGTTGCGCAGATCCTCGTTGAGCGTCTCGGGCACATGATCCGGCTCGATGACCTGCAGCTGAACAGGTACCGTCATCCCGAATGAGGCGGGGCGCGAACGGGCGCGAATGAACACCTCTCCGGCAATGCGCCGACACCTTACCGCTTGGGCCAGCTGCCCGTAGAAATCAAGAGACCCATCCGGTGCCGACATTCCAGTCCACGGAAGCCAGAGTTCAGCCGCTGCAGCATTGAATGTCTCGAAGCTGGATTCGAATATCGGCGTGATTCCGGTGCCGACCTCGTTGACCACGTTGCGGGTGATTGCCCGCTCGATCCATGCGTTGTTCCGGAAGCCTTGGCGGGCCCGGTTCCGCAAGGTATTGAGTGAGCCATTCAGCGCCCGATTGGGGCCGGTGGCTGGGGCGTTCCATCCTGTGGCCCTGCGGCCATGGGTGGCGCCCTCGTAGGCCTGAGCGCGATAGACCGGAGTCTCACCGACGCGAACGCGAAGTCTCGGCTTATTCATGTCAGACCCCTTTGCTCACGTTCAGTCGGACGCCGCGGCGTGGACGATTGCCAAGTGCCTTGGTCAGCTCACCCTCGATGTGGTATTTCGCCCGCTCCAGCTCATTGATGGATCGGTAGCGGGTGCGCTTGCCGTCGGAGAACTGAACCTCCAGCACGCCGGTGGCAATCGCCTCGTCAATCGCGTCGATGTCGCTTTGAGTAAATGCCATCAGCTTTGAAACCTGAATCGTGACCGCCGGCGCTGTCGTGACGCGGGCAGTGCGGTGGAGTTCTTCGAATCTGACGTTCTTCCGTCAGACTGGATTTCTGTATTGCTGTCCCAAGGTCTTGCCCAGGGTGGCGGGGCTTCCCAGTTGATCTTGTCGTAACCATGAAGCGTGGCGACCGCATCGCAGTAGCCCATCAAGTCGAAAGCCTCGTTGTTACCCTTGCCCGGCCTGTTCCATTTGCCCTGAGGGTCGCGCTGCTCATAGGTCAACTCTTCAAAGAACCATTCCCCGAGCCAGTCCGGAAAGTGGATGTAGCCCGGCCCGGGCGTTTCCCGCTCCAGGCAGTTCGCGATGGTGTCTTTGATCAGGTTGGTGTTGAGCACATACAGCGGTATGTCACCCCGGCTACTTGCGTGTCGGTCCTTTCTGCCCGTGCTATCCGGAAAGGACTCACGAATCCGGGGCGCTCCGATGCGACTGCCGCCCTTGAGCAGCTTCGTTTTTCGGTGCAGACCCTGACGCTTCAGTCGGCGGTAGAACTGGTATGAGTTCTCGGTGACGCCGTCCTCACCACCGGTATCAATCCCGGATAGAAGGACCGGCATTTCTCGGCCACTTCCATCCGCCAGCGGGTACCGGCGAGAGATCACGAAATTGATGAGCAGATCCCAGTCTTCGGGGTAGCCGCCCGGGTCAATCCGGAGCTTTTCTCCGTCCTCGTCAAGCCGGTCAGACTTCCTCAGGGCGTAACGATCGATCAACCATCGCTCGCCGTGCTCGCCGTAGCCCACAACCTGAACCACAAATCGGCGCTTCTTTCCGCCCTGGACGTCCACGGCCGCGAACAGGCAGCGGACGCCTTCGGGCACCTGCCGCTCACCAAGCTTTTCCGCTCGTTGCTGAATGACTTCCAGGCTGCGGGCGTTCTCAAGTTTCCGGTACCGGTAAGGACGGCCCCAGTCGGTGTTGATCGTAGCCTTCAGCTTTTCCTGTGACTGGGTTTGCTCGAACACCTCTTCGGCCTGGCGAAGCTTGTACGCCAGATTTTCCCAGGTCTGAAACTTTGCCGCCGGGCCCTCCATCCAGAACGATGCGATCCTGCTTTCCCGTGGCTTTCCGGCAACCTCCCCTTCCGCTGTCAACTGGCAGCCTTCCGGCAACCAGCGTGCGTGACGGTTCAGCTCTCGCTTAGCCTCGGCACCCTCGATGATCGTTCCGCAAGAGGGGCAGAACGGGTGCGCCATTTCCAGGTTGAAGTTCTCAAGGATTGGCTGAAACCACTCCTTGCAACTGGGGCACTGCCAGTAAAGCCGGCGGCGGTCGCCCAGGTTGTACAGCGCAAGCGCCCCCTTCGTCGGCGGGGCCATGTGCGGAAACTTGGGATCAGGCTTCCAATCCGGGTCGGTGATCTCCCAACCCGGCGAAGTCTCCACCAGGGTCATGCCGGATGACATGAACGTCTGTGTTCGCTTCGAGGCCAGGCTGAAGGGATCACCTTCGCCGCTCAGATCCTCTGGCAGGCGGTCGTAATCGGTGAGGGCCACAAACCGGTAGTCCGACGACGACAGAACGTTGACTGTAGGCCACTTGATTCCGAGATAGTTGCCAGCCCTGAACGTCTTGTCATGCACGTTGTTGTCATGGCCGTGCGGACTCATGAGCGGCGCCAGCTTCGGCGAATTCCGGAGCATCCGGTCGATCCGCTTCTTGCTGTACTCTCTCGACTTTTCCTCACTGATCTGGACGATCAACATGTCGCCCGGGTCGCAGCTGATGACGTAGGCAACCCAGCCATCGAGCAGCGATATCGTTTTCCCGGACCTGGCCGGGCCGATGAACACCACCGCGTCATAAAGCCGGCTGGATAGGCAGTTCATTGCCTCGGTCATGTAAGGCGTCAGGTCGTCCTTGAAAGGAGCTACCTTGCCGCCCCCATCCACGACCATCATCCGCTCACAAACAGCGTCGCTGATCCGGATCCGCCGGGGCGGCTTAATGAGTTCCGCGACCTCTCGCTTGATCTGCGCTGCGCTGGCCAGAGAGCTCATTCGTCATCTTCCTGAATGATCCTCAGATACATCTGCTCCCGCAGCGCATCCACCGTTTCCTGCACTCGCTCAATCGCTTCGGGCGTCAGACTGCAATCCCGCTCCAGAATGTCAGGCAGGCTGTCCAGCGTCGTGGTAACCGCTTTCGCCAACCGGCTCATTTCCAGATGGACTTCCTCGGCTCGAAGCAGCTGGCGAAGCTCGATTTCCAGTTTGATGCGCTCGTTCTCGGACTGGTACCAGGCCTTTCGGTCTTGCGGCGGAAGATCATCCGGATCTCCGGCTGCCCCCGAAAACGAGTCCGCGAATATTGCAGGCCCCGCGTCCTGAAGTCGGTAGACGTTGGCATTGCTGCGGGTGCCGGCTGGCACAACCCCGGCTGCAATCAACCGCTTTCGTATGGTGTCCCGATGCAGGCCGAAGGCGTCAGCAAGGCGCGTCAGGTTCCAGCTGTACGCATCTTCAAGCCTGTTGATTTCCGCCAATGTTTGCCACCGTAGGTTTCAATAGCTGCAACACCAGAGAATTCAGAGGCCAGAAGGGCTAAGGCTGGGTGCTGCTGTCGGCCCTGGGGGCTCGAAAATTTGTCGAAAACCGCGTGGTTGCCCCGGCCCCGCGGGCTTTTGAGACCTCCAGGGGCCCCAAGCTCTACGCGGTGACCTTGAATCCCGCTGACACCGTTGAGACGCAGCGAATAGCCGTGACGGCGTTCACCATTAGGCTGTCCGCATATTCAGTGACGTCGCCCTCAGCCCAGCCGTGGCCGACTGCAGTTCCGCCGGTAACTTCTTCGACAGAATCCTGCGTGTACTCAACCCGGGCGGTACCGGAAGATGGTTCAACACTTACCAGAAACTCTCCGATGCCAGGGGGGAGGATCAGCCACTTACCCTCACCGGCAACACTGGCGCTGTGATTGAACCGCTGACGGGGGATGGTTCGATTCTGGTTGAACTGCTGGTCTCCAGTATCCGGAGACAGGATATCTACTGGCATAAAATCACCTGAACAAAGTGGAGGACAGTGAGCCTGCCGGACGCCTGAAGATCGGACGGAACATTCCGCGATCAGCAGTTGGTGGACGTTCTCGGATATTCAGCGTTGCTGTAGCGGGATCGGATTCGTTACCGGCACCATCAACGCCTGTCAGAGTCATCTCGTATGGGCCCAGAGCAAGCTCCGGGAGTTGCTGACTCCAGATTCCATTGACCGGGGAGGGGGAGTAGGTAACGCCATTCACGACCAGTGAAAGGCTGACAGCATCGTCCGCTTGGCCAGAAGCCAGGGGGGCAGTGCTGAACGTATTGATATTCCCGATGGTGATGGCCGGGGGCACTGCATCGACAATTACGCCACTGGTGTCGCCAACGCCCGCCAACTGCAGGCCGGCAGGGCGCGACTCACTGTCTGCGATCTCACCACCGTTAAGGGCGACAACGGTCAACTGAACGCCGTCGGCAGCGTTGTCGCCAGCCTGCACGGTGTAATTGAACACTAGCACCGCGGTACCGCTGCCGCTGACAAAGTTGGCGCTGCGCTGCTCGCCATCCAGAGACAGCAGCAGAACAGGGCCACCGGTTACCGTTACAGCGTCATCCCAGGTGACTGTGAATGCGAGCATGTCGCCAACGGTGTAAACCCCAGCGGCCGGAACGGTAACAGCAACAATCGGCGACCCAAGCGGAACAGGCTGAGTGGTTTCGGTCAGCGTGAAGATCCCGCCGTCACCATTGCCGTTAAATGGCTGAACATCGATTGAGTACGCTGATTCCGCCTCAAGGCCAGTAAAGCTGAACGGGCTGGTGATAGCGCTCCACTCGCCATTGTTGATGCGGCCCCGGAAACCTGTTGCATCTGATGCGCTGTAATCGAAGGTACCGTTGATGCTATCGGGCGTGGCTACCACCTCAGCGAAGGTCACTACACCAGCAGGAGGTTGGGTTGTGGCAGTCGGCAATCCAGTAGCATCAACCTGCAGCGCATACGCAATACCGTCATCCGAGACCAGGATAACGTCCTGCATGCCCTCTGAGAGGGTTTGGTAATCGCCCGAATTGGTCCAATTGTTCGGCTTGAGCGCAAGCAGCTGCTCGCCAATCAAAGGCAGGCGGGACCAGGCAGCGAACAGGCCGGGGCTGGTCAGCGCCTGCGTGATTGTCGCGTAGTTCCATAGTTCGCCCGGGCCATAAGCCACAGAAACAGATGCCGTGGATGCCTCCGGATCTACAGGGTCAACGGGCTGCTCAGCACCAATCGTGTATTCCAGGGCGCTGGCCACACCTGTCGCGCTGACAATGTGCCGCAAAGTGTAGGTGCCATCCGCGCCAGTCACGGTGCCGTCAGCAGCTACCGCAATGCTGTCGGGGTATTCAATCTGATCGCCTGCCACGGGGGTAGTGGCAAAAGAGGCATCGCCAGCCCAGCTGGTCAGCGTTACATATTCGCGCCCCGCTCCTGGAGCATAGGCCGCCTCAATACTTACTGTTGTAGGCGCCGCAATAGTCACCGCCTCAGCCGTAGCCAATCCCCCGCTGTCCACCTCCCAGACCGTATAGCTGCCTTGAGCGCCGATATAGTCCGTACCGTCCCACGTCAGAGCATCAGGCAGCACCAACTGATCGACGCCCACGGGCATAGCCGTTTCTTCGAGATAGGTCCCGGCAGGCGGTGCGTAAGCCAGTGCGGCAGAGGTTGCCATCAGAACAGCCTCACTCTTGCGCTAGGACCGAACTTGATCATCTGACGGTTGCCACTGGTCGGCAGGCTCGGTGTCACAAAGCTGAAGGTGCCAGAGTGGACGCCTGCGGTGTCCGTATTGGTCACGCTGAATGCTGTCAGCTGGCCGGCTGTCGCTGTGGACAGGGTGTTAACGCCGACTTCGCCCTCAACGCCATCCGAGAAGGTCGCGCCAGTGGGGGTGACGTTAAAGTTTTCATACGTCCCGGTGACTGTAGAGCCAGGAGTGATAGGCAAGGTTGAGGTAATGGTGATGGCGGCAACAGGCGGGCCGTCAGTTTCTATAATTCTGGCCGCATTAAAGTAAGACCAGCCCGTCGATGTGTCGCCCCTTTTGACCTCAAAGATAATCACGCCGTCAGCTGGAGAGATATCTTCAAAGCTGGCAATTACTGTTGTGTTCCCGCCATTTGGCACATTCTGGGCCGCGCCTCCGTTAACCCTATAATCGGTGTTTCTACCGCTGGGCCCGTAGCTTGTAGCTTGAATTGTATATTTCTTGCTGTTGTCAAGCCCTGATATATTGATGATTTCCCAGTGCGCTGCGTCGTTTGTGCCGTGCCCTTGCTGGAAAACTACCGCCTGATCTACCCAAGAGGCGTCACCGGTGCCTGCTTGTGCGCTGGTATCACTGATGCCATTACCGAAAATCGCTGTTTCGTCCCAGACCCAACTCCACCCTGTTGCGACATTGTCCGTATCTACCAGGTTGGCCACACCCCCTTCTGCGGTCGTGTATTCATTCCAAACCGAGATCGTACTGTTCGCATTCAAGGTGGTTCTCGGGTTTATATCTGCAATTCTCACAGTAGAGCCTCCGGGATGCTGTCACGGACCAGAACGTCGTCTGCGGCCCACCATTCCTGGCGACGGTCAGAATCTGGATAAAGATGGAAGAAGTCGTTGCCGCCAATCGAGAAAAAGTTCCATTTCGGCATTTCAGTAACGCCTGCGGGCAGGGATGGAACCCACATGATGTCGGTGATATTCATCATCTGAACGTCATCGATCCATTGCCGAACTATGCCGTCTGCGGCTCCGGGGGCTGAGTTTGTTTGTACATAGAAGCCGATTTTTGTGTATGTGCCGGGCGGCCCAAACACTTGGGTGTGTTCGATAATTCCAGATGTCGGGAGAGGCCCGCCGTTAAGTTTGTCCGCAAGGATGGGGTTGGCGCCCCCTTTCCCCATGCCAAAAATATGATCTGTGTAATTCATGGAATTTTGCGGGTAACTGCCACTCTGCTGCGTCGAGAGAACGTAATTTTCTCCGTGCGGCCCACCCCGGCGAGTGTGCAGATTGCGAACGCCGTAGTTGTCGCGCTTCCAGTCCCAAAGGAAGAGCGGGCCTTGGTTGCCGCCGCCGAACGCGGTAAACTCGCTGCCTTCTCCTCCCCAGCTGCCGACACGGAATATCTTCGAAGATGCCTCGCTTGGGGTGATCGTCCAGTTCGGCGAAAAGGCTATATAAAACTCAACATAAACGCCGGAATAACCGGGCTGGAGTAGTTTCAAGAGCTGTCCGTCCGACCACCAAGACCAGCCATTAAGGTCTGAAGAGTCGCGTCTTTGAACGAAGCACTTCCCGGTGCCACCTCTGGCAATGCCTGAGTTTGCCGCAAGGATCTCAATGGTTTCATGGCGGTCAGGGTGGCCCATAGAAGGCGCCCACCTTGGGTCTTGGTAGACGCTATCCCATCCAACCGGCACAGTGTGCGTACCCTGCCGCTGAATACGATCCGGCCCATCGCCATTAACCGGGAAAGCCCCGGTATTGTTCTCTGGCAGGCCGCTATGCCAGTCGGGCTGATCGTCAAAGCCGTCTTGGAAAATGACACCTTGAGGTGCCGGTTCCGGATCAGGCACAACATCTGCCGGCCTGCTACCATCCCGCCGGTCAGGCCGCGTATCAATCAGGTATTCACCTTCAGGCACCTGAGCCGCTTTGATAATGGGCGGATCAACGTCGCGCATGACGATGTTTGCTACGGTGATGGCGGTCATTTCAAGGGCTTCCTGTGATCGTCTCGCCAGTTGCGAAGCTCGGTTTTGTCGCTGTTGCAGATTCTCAGCATCGTTTGCAGCTCGCTTGAGTAGTCGGCCAGATCAATGTTTTGCATGGAGTCGCCAGGCCACGGAATCGGGCATGGCTCAAGCAGGTAATCGGGCGGGTATCGGTATTCAGTCTTCGTCTTGACGAGCGCCGGCTTGCAGGCTGTTAACGACAGCAGCAGGCACAGCACCATGATTCCACGGATCATCTTGAAGGGCCTCGTCCCGCTCCTGCCGAATAGCTCTGGCTTCGGATTCTGCTCGCTCCCGGGCTCGTTTAGCGGCAAGTACCGCTTTGTCCCGGCGCTGGATTTCGATGGATAGCTCGGCGTTCTCGTTGGCCTGCTCGGTCAGCGACTGCTCAAGCTGGCTGTTGGCCTGGGTTAGCTCGCCCACTCGCTCGTTCATCGCGTCCCGCTCCTGTATCAGGAACCAGATGGCAATGGCCATGGTCGCAACGATGATGCCGGCGCCGCCGAGGATGTATTTGCTGATCATTTGAATTTATTGGTGAAGAAGTCGGTCAGGAGCTGTCGGACCTTGTCGGCGCCCAGGTGGGCAACCATGCCGCTGGCCGCGATGGAGAGGCCCGGCGTCCATTGAAAGAGCTCAATGCAGACCATGTAGGTGACAAAGGCGAAAAAGCCGGCTGACGTGGTTGAGAGCAGGAATGCGGTGAGGTCCCACTTTCGACTACCGCTCTTGACCTCCCCAAGGAAGGCCAGCCCACCACCGGCGAGGCCCAGGGCAACTGCAATGATCGCGTCCCAGTATTCAACGATCTTTGCGAGCAGCTGGGCTATTTGCTTCTCAGGCATCTTCATTTCCGTCATATCCATTGTGATTAAACCGGTTACGTGATTCGACCGGCTACCATAACTGCTGCCAATTCTTTGGCGCGATTTCCCACCTGTTGAGCCCATCGAGAGTCGAGCATTTCATCAGCGGCCTGCTGCCACTGCATCATGTCCAGCGCAGCCCACATCTTGCGGAATCTCATCAAGCTAGGGGTGCCGAGGTTGAACGCCATATTGGCCAGCACTGTCTGTCGCGCCTGGTTCAGGGTGTTGTAAGCCGGCAAGCGCTTCAGCTCTGCCTCGATGGCGTCAATGTCGTTGTCCAACAGGAAATCAGCTTCTTCACGGCTTATGCCGTTGTCTTCGATATTCCGGCCGTAGCCGATGGTGAGCTTGCCCTCAGTGCAGCGGTAAGGCTTCAGGCGCAGGCCTTCATGACGCTCAAGTTGGGAGCGAAGTGCGGCGCGATCCATGGGCAGTCTCCAGAATTAAAAAAGCCCTCACGCGGAGGGCAATGGTCGTCAGGCAGGGGAATTGCGGGCACAAAAAAAACCGCCAACTCTTGCGAGGGCGGTTTTCTTTGGGGGGAACTTCGACTGTGATTTCGAGGATACACTCTGGTAGGAAATTGTCAAGCCTTTACGCGGCTCGATTCAATCGGGCGCCAATTAGCGCTTCAAGCCTGGCATATCCATCGCTGACTCTCTGCCGGAATGTCCGTACATCAACCTTCATCATCTGGGCGCACATCTCGTCGGTCCAATAGATTTCACGGCGCTTCTCGGTAAAGGGATCTATCGCTACCTTGGTCCGCCCATGGTATGCCTGCTCGATGCACAGTGCGTCACGCTGGCGCCACGACATTCTTTCCATAACCCCGCAAGCCCTCACCTGCTCATCCGTCCATTGGCGACGGTTGATCCGGTCAACCTTGTTTCCCAGGGTGCAGAATCCGGAATACCCGGATGAGTGCGGTATCTGTCCTCGGAAATCTGCCATCGCTCCCATGAGCCCGCGCCCTTCCCATGGAATGCCTGATTCGCTCGACATGAGCACATCCAGGTAGCAGTCAACAACTCTGATCGCTGCCTGCCTCGCCTTTATCTGCTGTGGTGTCCGCCGATTCTGCTCTGCCATGCCCTACCCCCGCATCAAATTAAACGCTGCCCGAATCTCAACCTCATCACTCTGTTCTGCCAGCCATTCCTCCAGTTCCGCCCGACTTATCTGCTTGCCTCGATATTCCGCCCATTTCGCTCGCGCCTTCACCGCTGTCGGCACCGGGGCAAAGCCTTCAAACCGGTCACCGAATCTCTCGTGACAGCTTTGTGCGGCCTGCTCAATGCTGGAATCAGTGAGCATGGTGCACAGTCTTCCGGAGACTATGGCGGTGAGTTGGATCACTTGGTCTGCCGCTTCATCGCCGCCTCATACTGCGCCTGTGACTGCCAGGTGATCTTTATGTGTGCTGGTAGCTGTGCCCAGGTCATGCTGCCTTCCTCTCCAGTTCACGTGTCATCTTGCGGTACCTGGCCTTGATCGCCTTCAGGTCGTCGATGGTGTAGTGCTTTGGCTCGTGCAGGCCTTCGATCCAGTCAACCGCTTCCTGTCCGAGCCGGTGAATCAGTCTGATTCGATACTCGACAATGTTGCCGCTGTCGAAGTTGTTGCACTGAGCGCACTGCTTATGGCAGTTCAGTTCCTCAAACCGCAGCTCTGGCGCCGCCTTTGTAGTCCGGTAGTGCCCGGCATGAAACTGCCCAGCGGTGTAGGTGCCGCACGATATACAGGGCCGATGAGCGTCCCTTGCTCGGATGTAGGCGTTGAATGCCTGCTGCGCTTCCCGTGTGTGATCGCCACGGCTCTTGATCCGCTCTTTCTGCTCCCGCACCCACTTGCGCTGAGCCTTCTGTTTCTCTGCCGCCTTCTTCTCGGTCTGCTTCTTGCCGATGGCCAGGCCGCAAGCGAGTGAGCAGGCCACTTGCAAGCTGTTTCGGGGCTCAAACGGCCGCTTGCACTGCCGGCACTTTTTCAAAACTCCCCCGGCGACCGTCTGTTATTGAAGTGATGCTGCCGCTTCGGTTTATTCTGATACCCATCAAGCACCGTGATTTCACCCCCGGCTGCCAGAAACTCGGCGGTCTGCCGCTCAATCTCGTCGTGCCGCTCACGGTTCTTGGTGATCCCGGTCAGGGATGGGCGGTCTCGTACTGTGATGGGCTTGCAGTTTGGGTGTCGGGTCATTGGGCTTTCTCCTGGTCATAGCGAATCACGCTCTTGAAGAACTCGGTCCAGTCTTGGCGCTCTCCAAACGAACTCATTAATTGCTTTGACACCACTTGCGCCGCATAGCGTTTCACTCCGCCCTTCATGTAGGTTGCAATTACTTCGCACTGATTTTCCTTCAGTTGAGGGCTTCCGCTATCAACGGTCACGTCGTCCACCAACCCTTTCAGTTGCTCAGCTACAAACGCCCTGGTGAATTCAACCCATTGCTCTTGGCTCATGCTGCCTCCTGATCCCGTTTCGGCCAGTCGGGGCAAGTAATGCCCAGCCGGCTCCCAAGGTGCCGCGAAAGCACGGCGTGAATGTCTGTGGGCTCGACTGTGGTGATCTCCGTGGTACTGCGCTTCTCGGTCATTGCCAGCTGGATAGGGCGCCACAGGTGTTCTTTGACGGCGGCCTGGGTCCACGGCAGATCAACGTCCTGCCTGAGCGTCCTGCGCATGTCGTAGCCGGCATCGTTCAGCGTCTCAGCCAGCCACTGGCAGAACAGGTGCAGTGCCCGGTTTTGGGTGAGCGTCCGCTGCTTGGCCTTGCGTCGGACATCTACCTCGATGTATTTGTTCTCGCGCCACAAGTCGGCCAACTGCTTCTGTGCCTGGGCCAGGGCAATTTCAGAGTTAATGGTCAGCATCTCGGCCATCACGCTGCCTCCGGCTCAGGGTCATAACCCCCATACCCCAGTCCATAGCGCCCGTCCAGTTCGCGGACGATGAGCCTTTCCTTTAGCATCGTTTCGAGCCAGGCGCGGGTCTGAAACGGGTCCATGCCGATAGCCCTGGCGATCTGGCCGCAGTGCAGCGGGCCAGGCTTCAGGGATTCTGTGATTTGCTGTTCGATGGTCATTCCACATCCCTCCACATACGTCCAACGCACCGCTCGTCAGAAGCCCGCTCAGAGTGCCCGCAAGCAATGCTCTCCCAATGGGTTACTACCGCACGGGTTTTGCGTCTGCCGTCCTCTGGATAGCCATCTGGCGCGATCACAACCGTCTTTCCAGGCCTTTTCGTCCGGTTCCAGCAGCCATAGCGACCATCTGCAACCAGTTGCACATGCGTTTGCGTACCTTGTTGCGTACTCATGATGCGGACTCCGCGTAAAGCGATCGGACATTGGCTATGCGCTCACTCAACCACCGGTCCCATCGCGGATCCGGATAAGGCGTAACCGGTGCGACACAGCTTTTCAGCGGGCACCCCTTACAGCCTGGGTGCTTCTCGCAGTGGTCTATTACGTCCTGGGGGATTTGGTTCATGCGGCTTGCTCCTTGGCAGACAAAATAGGCTTCACAGCGCAAGAGCTATGCAAAAACCTGAGTCTATGGAAAGACCCTCCTGGCCGAGCAACGAAACACTTCGACTTTCTTTTGGGGCACCGTCCCAGCAGCACGTAACGCTCCCTTGTTCGCATCAGCATGAACTTGTCGCCGTCGCTGTGAGATTGTAATAAAGTTAGTACCAAATCAGCGCTAAAGACCGCATTAAATGGATTTGCAAATACGACCCTGAAAAGTAGAGTTGGTAACTTTTGGCAAAAATCGCTGCTCAGGTGCCAGAATGTCTGCAATCCGTACTAATAAAGTTGGTAACTTTCCGCTATTTTTTTCCGTTTGCGTTGCCCATGTTGGTGTAATATTGGCGCACTTCATTGATGGTATTGGTAGCGTTGCCGGTACTTTCATGCTCTGCCAGAATACCCAGCAACCATAAATTGAGTTGCTCATAGCCATGCTCAAGTTCTTGAGCATATCGATCATTATCATCAATCTTTTTGGCCAGAATATCAGTGCTTTCACCTCGCTGATGTAGCATCATCGCGAAATTGGCTACGTCTTCAAACGTACCCTCGTTTCCTTTCGCTAGATGCTCAACCAGCAAATTAGCCAGATGTTCACCACTATGCGTAAACCGCTGAAGGTTGCCACCCATTCCACGTGAAGCCTGCCACCCGGACC
>NZ_CAXBDN010000015.1:0-31164 GCF_963974375.1 uncultured Marinobacter sp. | reverse complement strand
GAGACCACCGTGCAATTCCGAGGGGTGACTGAACGCACGGCACTGGTTGAACACCGTGACCCAGGCTTCAAAGCTGTCAGGGCTTGTATCAGAAATTGGTGGCTGACTCATGAAAACGGATTACCTGTCATAATTTCGGGTCTCCAATCCTAGCATTTACCCGATGCCATGGCACGGGGGAAGACCCCGGCAATTCCCTGCTGACCGGGTATTACAGGCTGATTACCCGGTGGGATAGTGCTTGACCTTGTCGCCCCAGCCGGTAAATTACGTTATAACGTATCAACAAGGAGATCGTCATGAGGGTTTCCCGTTTCAGCCCCGTCTCAGCCCTGCTGGCAGTGTCTTTTGCAGCGGCGCTGCCGGTAGCCGCTGACAGCGGCAGCCTCGGTGCCCATACCCACGGCGAGGCCAGTATGCAGGTGGCGGTTGAAAGTCAGCGAATCGATGTGCTGTTCCGGTCACCGGCCGCCAACCTGGTGGGGTTCGAGCATGAGCCCCGCAATGAGGACCAGAAAGCGCAGCTTGACGATGTGGTGGAATGGCTGGGAACCACCCCTCTGGTCAACAACCTGGCGGGAGACTGTCTGGTGGTCGATGCGGTGGTACACACTCAGCGGGATTCAGGCCGGAAACGCCACGACGATGATGACCACAGCCACGATGATGATCATCACCATCACGCCGCCGCGGACAGCCACAGCGAGTTTGACGTCTCGCAACAACTGCGCTGCGAAAGCGATTCCCTGCAAGGCCTGACCACGGAACTGCAGGATCGTTATCCGGCCATCGAGCGCCTGATCGTCGACTGGGTTACCGACAACCGCCAGGGACAGCTCAGACTCACGGGCAACAGCCGGACCATTTCGCTCGACCGCTAAAGTTACTCGTAAGGCTCGACCAGATCAGCTTCGATAACGTAGGAGGCCAGCGCGATGTCGTTTTCCACACTTTCGGTCCTCAGTACGCCCTGCACCCACATGGGCTCATACAGGACATCCAGGGTGAAACCGGGCTGGTAGGTCACATGGATGATCTGGTTCGGGGGTGGCGGTGGCACATGGATACAGGCGCCGTAGTAAGGCACCAGAAAAAACTCAACAATCCGCTGTTCGCTGCCCACCACTTTCAGAGGCACCACGAATCCCGGAATGCGGGCGGCGGTCTGATCCATCTCGGGCACTACCCGACCGGTCATGATTTCGTCCGGCAGGGTGACAGGGCCCTCGCCGTCGTGGTCAATTTCCGGCATGCTCTCCAGCAGCAGAAGATCCTCCGGAGGCATCAGTTCAAGCCAGTCAACCTCTTTCCACTCTGGCCTGTTGTCCGGCTCCGCCAGCAACGGTGATGCCAGCAGAATACCGACCAGGAAAATGACCGGAATTTTTGAGCAACGCACACTTTCCGTAAACATTAACAGACATCTCCGTGAACCAATTTCAGAGTCTGGCTTCAAACAGGCGACGCAGCAAAGCAGACCAGAGCGCAGATGGTGCCACAACCACCGGTAATCTGACATGACCAAGTATTCAGACAGGAGTTCCCTCTCCCGATGACAGCCTCAGCCGCAAGCCATCCGCCTCTCATAGTGGCCACATCCGGTCTCAGGTGGCAATGGCGTGGACAACATCTCTCACTGAACTTTCCTGACATAAATCTCACGCAGGGCGACCACCTGTTTCTCAGGGGTGCCAGCGGCAGCGGCAAGAGCACCTTGCTGGGCCTGCTCAGTGGCCTGCTGAAACCCCAGGCCGGCGAGCTACAGGTGCATGGCCAGGATCTGGCCAGTCTGGGCGGCGGCAGGCGCGACCGGTTAAGGGCAGACTGCACCGGCGTCATTTTTCAGCAGTTCAATCTGGTGCCCTACCTGAGCACCATCGCCAACATCACCCTGCCCTGCCGCCTGTCCTCCGTCCGGCGCCAGGCCGCGGGCGCAGACCCTGAAAAAACCGCAGAGGCTTTATTGTCGGCCCTCGACCTGCCTTCCGAAGCCTGGCACCGTCCGGTCACTGAATTAAGCACCGGCCAGCAACAACGGGTGGCCGCTGCCCGCGCGCTGATGGGTGCGCCACCACTGATTCTGGCCGATGAGCCCACCTCGGCCCTGGATACTGTAAACCGCGACCGTTTTATCGATTTGTTGCTGGGCCAGGCTGATGCCTGCGGCAGCAGCGTTATCTTTGTCAGCCATGATCCGGGCCTCGCCGGTCACTTCAGCCAACAGCTGACGCTGGAGGACGGCTCATGAAACTGCCGCTGACACTTTCCCTGGCCCTCGCCAGCCTGTGGCACCGCAAAGGTGTGCTGGCCCTGGTCACCCTGACGCTGACCCTGAGCGTAACCCTGTTGCTGGGTGTGCAATATCTGCGCACCGAGGTCCGCCAATCCTTTACCAATACCGTCAGCGGTACCGACCTGATCATTGGCGCCCGCAGTGGCGAACTGAACCTGCTGCTGTACTCGGTCTTTCACATTGGTGACGCCACCAACAATATCCGCTGGTCCACCTGGGAATCGCTGCAGGAAGATCCCCGCATAGACTGGCTGGTGCCTTTGTCGATGGGTGACAGCTATCGGGGCTACCGGGTCATCGGCACCGACCGCGGCTTTCTCACTCACTATCAATATGGCAACAGCCAGCCCCTGAACCTCGCCGAAGGCCAGTGGTTTGACGAGGTTTTCGAAGTGGTACTGGGCGCCGAGGTTGCCCGGACCTTCAGCCACCAGACCGGTGACGATATCATTGTCTCCCACGGTGGCGGCAGCACCAGCTTTCTCCACCATGACAATCACCCGTTCAGGGTGACCGGCATTCTTGCCCCCACCGGCACGCCGGTAGACCGGGGGGTTTATGTCAGCCTGGAGGGACTCGAAGCCATTCATATCGGCTGGGAGTCAGGGGTACCCATGCCTGGCCGCAGTGTTTCCGCCGAACAGGCCCGCCAGCGGGACCTGACACCAAAATCCATTACCGCTGCCCTGGCCGGCATCGAACGTCGGGTGCTTACCTTTCAGGTGCAAAGGGATATCAATCAACGCCAGGGCGAGCCATTGTCAGCCATCCTGCCCGGTGTCGCGCTCAGCCAGCTGTGGCAGATACTGGGTCAGTTCGAACAGGCCTTGCTGGGCATCACGCTGTTCGTGGTCATCACCAGCCTGGCCGGACTATTGGCCGTACTGATGACGCTGCAGGCACACCGCTATCGGGAGATTGCCATCCTTCGTGCAACCGGCGCCCAACCACCAATGATAGCTGCGCTTTACGTGATTGAATGTGTTGGCCTGAGCCTGCTCGCCACCGGGTTGGCGATCGCCACCTGGTACGGCGGCCTTGCGGCGATCAGCCCCTGGCTACTTGAGTCCTGGGGACTGTCGGTCCGTTTACGGGCGCCTGATGGCAATGAATGGGCGATCCTGGCCGGGGTTCCCGTGGCCGGCGCGCTGGTTGGCCTGGTGCCGGCTTTGCGGGCGTGGCGGGCGGGAAACCGCTATCATGGCTGGGCCTGATCTGACCGGAGCTGTGAGCTGGACCCCAGATCACAGCTCCATTACCAACCTGCAAATTGACCCTTTTGCATACCCCACTTATAGTTACGAGGCACGGTCCCGGGTGCAATACCACCTGGCCCGGGTGTAGGGTGAATGAGTAGAAGACGCGGAATCCATCCCGAACGTCCAGATAACCGGAGGCCTGCCAGACCGCAGCGCCCCGACACCGACCGGAATCACTATGGAACAGTCAGAATTGCAGGCCATGGCGGACAAGCTGGACCGCCTGATAGAGCGCTGTCGCAAGCTGGAGCAGGATAACTCTGCCCTGCGGGAACTCCAGGACGAATGGAACCGGGAGCGGGCCCAGCTCATTCAGCGAAATGACCTGGCCAAAAACAGAATTGAGGCGATGATCGGCCGCCTCCGGGCGCTGGAGCAGCACTGATGGCCAAACCTTCCTCTACCACCGTTGAGGTCAGCATTCTCGAAAAGGACTACCTGGTGGCCTGCCCTCCTGAACAACAGGATGCACTGCGCCGGGCCGCCCGTCATCTCGACTCCCGGATGCGTGAAATCCGCACCACCGGCAAGGTCCTGGGAACCGAGCGCATCGCCGTCATGGCGGCACTCAACATCACCTATGAGCTGCTCGAAGACAGCACCATGTCCGGTGCCGCCGGGTTACTGCTTAAAGCCATGGACGACAAGCTTGATGCGGCCCTGGGCACCGACACCAGGGAAAAGTCTGCCGGCTGAACAGGAAAAGTAGCGGCCGGGCTGTTGCAATCGCCCCCCATTGTCCCCGTATAATGAGACCAACTTCCTGGGTTGTTCGCTGGTCGGATACGTCCTCGAGCCGATGCGCAATACCCAGGTGGCCACTTCAGGGCATTGTGAGCAAGTCCCCCCCGTAGGGGAAAGCCTGATATGTTACAGCGGCCACCACCTTGAACCTTGGGTTCAAGGGCCATGTCCGATAACGGCAGCCCGGGAAGCTTATTTTTTCAGTACAGGCAAGTAACCGCCTGACCTGCGTGAATCCTATCTTTGTGACCAACTTCCGCCCATTCGATTCCAGTTTAACCACCGCTGCCGAGCTTCCGCCTGCCAACGACCGCAAAGCCTTGCGCAAAACCTTGCGAAAACGCCGCCAGCAGTTGTCACCCCTGCAGCAGAAACGGGCAGCCCGCAATCTTGCCCGGATACTCAACCGAAGCCTCAACGTAATACGGGCACGCCATATAGCGGTCTACCTGCCCAGCGATGGCGAGATCGATCCCCAGGCGTTTATCAGCATGGCCCGTCGCCGGGGTGTCCGGTTCTATCTGCCGGTGCTGCACCCGATTTATTCCGGGCGACTGGTGTTCATGCCCTGGCACTCCGGCAGCAGACTCACAGCGAACCGGTTCGGCATACCGGAACCCGCGTTCCATGCACAGGAATGCCGGCCGGCCTGGGCACTGGATCTGGTTCTGATGCCCCTGGTAGGGTTTGATGAGAGCGGCGGCAGGCTGGGTATGGGGGGCGGATTTTACGACCGCACCTTTGCCTTTGCCAGAGTTCGCCAGCGCCTGTGCCCGACATTGATCGGGCTTGCTCATGAGACACAGAAGGTGCCTGAACTGGCGATGGCAAGCTGGGATATTCCACTGGATGCAGTGGTCACAGACCGGACGCTGTACGACCCCCGGTCAAAAGAGGTCAGCCAGTAACTTCAACGGCTGGATACAGGCTCTGCGGAAAGTTCACTGGGGGGCATTCGACGACTGTCTTCGGAAGCCTGCAGTGAGGTCAGTCCGGTGATCGCCAGACCAATTGCAAAAACCACTACTGCTGCCCGAATCATGTCCGGTCTGTGCGCCATTTCATCCCCCCGGTTATTAATTTGCACCGAACGTTCAAGTCCCGCTCCGGCACCAGACTGCCTATCCTCTGAAGGTGATCAAAAGATGATACAAAACAGGGTGATGCCATGAACTCTTCGGAATTTTAAAGAGGTTAACAGCTATTCCCGAATTTACAATTTTTGACAGATTAATTTTTGGCCATGAAAAACGGGGCCTAAAGCCCCGTTCTGGTGCAACCGGTCAACTTCAGCGGCGATTATTGCCCGCCCCCAGAAACAGCTGATAAGCCTCGTTATCCGTTTCATTGGAGTAGCGGAAGCCAACGCGGTCCAGCATCAATTCGAAATCCTTCAGTTCATGCTCCACCACCTGGGCTCCCATCAGTACCCGGCTGTAGGCGGCACCATGGTTGCGATAGTGGAACATTGAGATATTCCAGCGCGTACCCAGTGACATCAGGAATTTGAGGAGCGCCCCCGGCCTCTCCGGAAATTCAAACTGGAACACCTTTTCATTGGGCACTGCCGGCGCATGACCGCCCACCATGTGCCGGATGTGCTGTTTCGCCAGGTCGCTGTCGGTCAGGTCCACAACACCATAACCGGTCTCCCGCAGACTCTGGACCAGCTCCTCCCGGCCATGGCCGCCGGCCTGAATCTGGATACCCACAAAAATACGAGCCTCTTCTGCACTGGCGTAGCGATAATTGAACTCGGTGATGTTGCGCTTGTGCAGAGCATTGATAAAGGTCTTGAAGGCGCCGGGCTTCTCCGGAATGGTTACCGCCAGAATCGCTTCCCGCTTTTCGCCGATTTCCGTGCGCTCGGAAATATACCGCAGGCGATCGAAGTTCATGTTGGCGCCACTGAGAATGGCCGCCAGGTTCTCACCTTCGATCTGCTCCCGTTCAACGTATTTCTTCATCCCCGCCACCGACAACGCACCGGCAGGCTCTGAAATGGAGCGGGTGTCTTCAAACACATCCTTGATGGCAGCACAGATCTCGTCAGTGGAGACGGTAATAACTTCGTCCACATGGTCTTTGCAGATTTCCCAGGGCGCCTCACCAATCTGCCGTACAGCGACACCGTCGGCGAAGATGCCCACTTCGTCAAGGATGACCCGCTCACCAGCTGCCAGCGCTGCCTGCAGACAGTTCGAGTCGTCCGGCTCGACCCCGATCACCCGGATATCCGGGCGCAGGTATTTTATGTAGGCGGCCATGCCAGCAATCAGGCCACCACCGCCCACCGGAATAAACACCGCATGCAGGGGTTGGGAAAACTGCCACATCATTTCCATGGCGACGGTGCCCTGACCAGCAATGACATCCGGATCATCATAGGGCGGGATATAGGTGTAACCGTGTTTTTCAACCAGCTCCTTGGCGTGGGCGGCGGCCTCATCAAAGGCATCGCCTTTCAGTACCACCCTGGCCCCCCGGTCCCGCACAGACTTCACCTTGATGTCCGGCGTGGTCTGGGGCATCACGATAACCGCCTTGATGCCCAGCTCCTTTGCCGACATGGCGACGCCCTGAGCGTGGTTGCCGGCCGATGCGCAGATGACACCCTTGGCTTTCTGGGCATCGGAGAGCTGGGCAATACGATTGTAGGCACCTCGAATCTTGAACGAAAAGACCGGTTGCAGATCCTCCCGCTTCAGGAGCACATTATTACCCAGACGCTTGCTGAGATTGCGGGCTTCGGTAAGCGGGGTTTCGATGGCCACATCGTAGACCCGGGCATCAAGAATTTTTTTGATGTAGCGTTGCGGCATAATTCTGGCTTCCGGACCTGGAGGAAAAACGGACAGTGTAGAAAGATTGCAGGGTCTTCGTCTATAACTGCAACCTGACCACCGCTATAATAGAGACCCTGACGCAAATTGCGCGGTCAGTTCAACACGCACCCGAAAGCAGCCATCCGCCGGAGAAAAGCATGAACCAGGACGAACTGAAACAGGCGGTAGCCAAGGCAGCCCTCGACTACATCGCACCCCGCCTTGAGCGCAGCAGTGTTATTGGGGTTGGTACGGGCAGTACCGCCAACTTCTTTATCGATTACCTGGCCACCATCAAGGATGATTTCGATGGTGCCGTTGCCAGCTCGGACGCCACTGCCGAACGCCTTAAAAAGCACGGCATTCCGGTATACGACCTGAATTCAGTCAGCGATCTTGAGTTTTACGTTGACGGCGCAGACGAAGCCAATACCCGGCTCGAGCTGATCAAGGGCGGTGGCGCAGCCCTGACCCGGGAAAAGATCGTGGCAGCGGTGGCAAAATTCTTTATCTGCATCGCCGACGAATCCAAGCAGGTGGACATACTGGGCAGCTTCCCGCTGCCACTGGAAGTCATCCCCATGGCTCGCAGCCATGTCGGCAGGGAAATTGTGAAGCTGGGCGCTGATCCGGTGTACCGCGACGGTGTAAAAACCGATAACGGCAATATTATCATTGATGTTCACAACATGGATCTGTCCCGGCCAATCGTGGCGGAAGAGCGCCTCAACCAGATTGTCGGCGTGGTGACCAACGGTCTGTTTGCCCGCCGCCCTGCAGATTTGCTGTTGCTGGGCACCGCCAGCGGCGTCAAGAGCATCCCCCGCACCCCACATCAGTAAGCGGGCGGATATTTCTGACCTCCGACGTTGGTTGAGTTTCGAATCGCAGCCAATAGCCGTATAATTGCGCGCACTTTTTAACCGGGTGGCTGTTCCTCGACCGACTATCGGCGGTGGACCAGTCACCGCACGCCCATTTCATAACCGATTTCATTCATCAACAGACCGAATAAAGGATCCGCCATGAACTTTGATCATATCCCGGCCGGAAAGAATCCGCCTGAAGACATCTACGTTGCCATCGAGATTCCGGCCAACAGTTCACCGGTCAAATACGAGATTGACAAGGACATGGGCGCCCTTCTGGTGGACCGATTCATGACCGCACCCATGTTCTACCCGGCCAACTATGGCTTTATCCCCCACACCCTGGCGGATGATGGCGACCCACTGGACGTGCTGGTCGTCACCCCCTACCCGGTGCAGGCGGGTGCAGTTATTCGCTGCCGTCCGGTCGGCATATTGAACATGGAAGACGAAGCCGGCGGCGATGCCAAACTGGTTGCCGTCCCCCATGACAAACTGACCAAGGCCTATACCGATGTTCAGGACATCGATGACCTGCCGCAAATTCTGCGCGACCAGATCCAGCACTTCTTCGAGAACTACAAAACCCTCGAAGCCGGCAAATGGGTCAAGGTTCAGGGCTGGGATAACGCCGCCGCAGCCAGAAAAGCCGTTGAAGATTCGGTGAAGAATTACCAGGGCTGATCATTGGTCAGGCAACAAAAAACCGGGTCTTTTGAGCCCGGTTTTTTGTTGCCTGCTGATCTGAAAGATGTGTCGACTCTAACCCTGCGAAAGCAGTGCCCGCAGATCAGACACCGCCGAATTGGCACGAGACAGGTAAGCCGCCATGGTTAGCGAGTGGTTGGCCAGCAGTCCAAAGCCGCTGCCATTGAGCACCATCGGACTCCACATGGTGGCCTGGGACTCCTCCAGCTCAATAATGATCTGACGAACACTGGCCTGGGCGTTCTTGTCGCTCAGCACCTTGCGGAAGTCCACTTCGATGGCACGGAAAATGTGCAGTAACGCCCAGGATGCGCCGCGGGCCTCGTAGAACACATTATCCCGCTGTGTCCATGGGGTTTTAATATCCTCGCCCCGGTCCTCCTCCGCCAGCGGGTCGCTGTCATCCTGTGCCGCCAGCGCTTCATTGACGGATGGCTTGCCGACACTCTCACTGAGGGTTCGTGACAGGCTGCCCAGCCGGGTTTCCAGATCCCCCAGCCAGTTATTGAGATTGTCCGCCCGGGCAAAGAAACGGGCCTCGGGCTGATCAGGGTGCGAAAGACGATCAAGGTAGCGATCCAGTGCACGAATACCCTGGCGATACTCCGCTTCGGTTGACGGCAGCATCCAGCTTTCGCTGTCGAAATGGAACTGGGGTTCTGCATCCACCAGATCAGAGTCTTCCGCAGACTGACTCTGGGACCGGCTGATATCCCGCCGCATGGCCCGGGTCAGGTCCCGCATCTGAATCAGAACACCATATTCCCAGCTCGGCATGTTATCGAGCCACAGTCCCGGCGGGAAAATGTCGTTGGAAATATAGCCGCCCGGCTTGTCCAGCAGAGTTTCGGCAATCCGGATCATGGTGGAGGTCGTGGCAAATCCGATCACGGGTTCCCGGTTCATCTCTGTGGCCAACGTACGGGTGTGCTCACGAACCGAAAAGGTATCGGGTTCGCTGCTCCAGTACATGCCCAGAATGATGGTGATCGCCAGATACACCACCACGACGGTTGCAATCAGCTTTCCGGTTCGACCGCCGCCGGACATCGACTTGAGATTAAGCCAGAGAGTCGTGGGTAGTTTTTTGATACGTTCAAGCATCGCCTGTCGCCCTGTCTGCTGAATGTCAGTTGCTTCCGCACCCGGAAGATCCCGGCTCCGGGACCTGCCAAGATGACCGAAAGCTCATAATAGTGCAACGTTATGAGCTTTTTACGATTGCCGATCGTCAACCGGTCCGGGGCGGCCCAGGTGGTAGCCCAGGCCGCCGTCAACCCGGACTGCTTTCAATACCCGCCACTCGGATTCCGTCTCCACCCCGGAGGCGAATACCCGCACCCCTCGCCCATGGGCAATGGCGACAATCGACTCGAGGAAAAACCGGTTTTCTTCCTGCCGGTCAATGCCATGAATGAACGAGTGATCAATACGCAGTGCCTGCACCGGAAGATTCTTGAGATAGCTGAAAGGCACCCCTCCCACACCAAAACGATCGATCATCAGCCGGACACCGCACCGACGCAGCCCCCGCAGCAATAACTGCACGGGCTTGCGCTGATTGGCCACGGCCTGTTCGGCGACCCCCACCCACAGCCGCTGACACACAACGCCGGCTGCCGTGACTTTCGCCAGCACCTGCGGGGCAAACTCAGGGTCGGACAGAGACGAGACACCCAGCGATACACTGGCCACCAGATCAGGCTCCCGCGACAGGCGTTCCAGCACCTGCTCCAGTACCAGCAAATCAAGCTGGCTCATCAGGCCGAAGCGCTCTGCGATTGGCACGAAAACATTACCCCGAACCCATTCCCGTTCGATCATCAGGCGCGAAAACATCTGGTACCCGATCAGTTTGTCATCATCACCTTCAACCAGCGGCTGTTGCCACAACCAGATCTCCCTGCGGGCGAGCGCTCCGGTAATCAGTTCCCGCCATTCATCGGCACCATGATGCCCGGTGGCCAGGGCATTGGCACAAACACCTGAACCGCTCTCGGTCTGGGCACTCCGCAGGGACTCATCCGCCGCTTCGAACATGGCCCGGACAGTGCCGTTTTCAGTGGCGCCGGCAACACCGCCGTGAACCGCCAGACCATGACCATTCTCCGGGGCGGAGAACTCAACACACTGGTTCTGGAGCTCTGCTACCAGTTCCCGGCACCAGATCAGCGCGTCGGCAGCGGATGCACCGGGAATGAAGATCGCAAACTCGGCTCCGGTGCGGCGACCGGCAAAGCTTCCGCTGTGTTCCTGCAAAAACCGGGTAACATGCCCCGCCAGACTTACCAGCAGCTCATCCGCTTCCAGCCGGCCGACATGGCGATTGAACTCGTCGAAGCGGGACACCTGCAACAGCACCAGAGCCCCCGGTCGGCGCCCCTCCTCGGACTCGGCCTCCACTTTCAGGCGACGGTCGAAGGCGGTACGACTGGCGAGCCCCGTCAGGGCATCCTCGTTGTTCATTTTGCGCAGATGGTGAATCAGCTTTGCCTGACCTTCAAACAACTGCTCCAGGTCGTCCGTCATCTGGTTCATGGCGGCGGTCACCCGGTTCAGCTCGCGGGTAGAGCCACTGCGTGCCCGATGCCTGAAGTTGCGCCGGCCAATGGCTTCGGCCTGACGTTCCAGAGCCGCTAACGGCCTCAGCATTCTCCCCAGAAGAAGATACAGCGCTATCAGATAGAGGGTTCCGACGATGAGAGCCGAGAGCGACAGCCAGAAGGTTATCTGCCAGAGATCGCGGTACGCCCGGCCGGGATTCCCCACCACCCTTACATACCCCAGCCACTGCCAGCCCTGCATGACATCAGCCATGCCTTCGGGCCGAGGCAGACTGACCAGCGGAATGAACCAGTCCGGAACATCACCGCCGGGAAGTGACTGCCGGCGACCCGCTATGCGCTCGCCCTGATGATTCATGAATTCAATCACCAGGTAATCACCGCTATCAAACATCGCATCAATCAGGGATGCGACGGCAACGGGGTCGCGGGCGTCAATTGCATTGGAAAGTGATAACCCGACCGCAGTTGCAGCATCCCGGGTGTGCCCTTCCAGTTCATGGACCATATAATTCCGGAAACGGTCAAAACTGACGGACACACTGATCACCAGCAGTAACAGCACCAACCCGCCGGTGAGCACCAGCAGCAGTGAACGCAGAGTCACCTGACCTGTTTGCCGGACGGCTGTTTGCAAACGCATCCTTGCCCTCCTCCCATGGACGCCCCTGATCGGGGTTGATATCGGCAGACCCGGCAGTAACAAAGCTTTACACACTACGGCCTGCGTCAAACAATACAAACACTATAGACTGCAAGAGCGCACACATCCTGTGAACGGCCTGTTAAAACACCAATAAACTTCAGCCCCAGGACAACCGGTAACGCCATGACAGACGAGTCCCAGAAGGAAAAGCTGAGACAACACTTTGCCCGTCGTGTAACCAATCAGGCTCGGGTGGTGCTGGATACCTGGCAAAAAATCCACAGCAGCCCTGGCGATGCGGCTCTGTTCCGGGACGATCTGGCCACCGCCAATGAAAAGCTGATCCGCTATGCCAGCCGGTTTGACATGGAAAACTATGCCAGAGCCGGCGCCCTGATCGACCAGGGGCTCAAACAATGGCCCGCAGCAGAACCTGCGGATCACCTGCGCCTCAGCCGACTGAGAGAAGGTATTGCCGCCCTGGAAGAGAGCACCCTGCGTCGCTCTGACCGGGACGACAGTCAACCGCCAAGAATCTACCGCAAGACTCCGGTCTACATTGCGCTCGACAGCCACGAACTGGCCAGCCGACTGGTTCGCCAGCTGGAGTTCTTCGGTTTCCGGGCCGAGGCATTTACCGACCCTGAGTCACTGATGGAAGCCTGTGCCCTGCACAAGCCTGAAACCATTCTGATGGATGTGGTTTTTGGCGGCTCTGCAACCGGTGGTCTTGCCACCATCGAAACCCTGCAACAGCGTCACGAAACCCCGATACCGATCATTTTCATCAGTGACGATGACGGCAGCATCGAGACCCGTCTGCGGGCGTCACGCTGTGGCGGCGAGGAATTCTTTTTCCCGGCAGTTGACCCCGGTCAGCTTATCGAAAAAATCGAGACCTACACCCACCACAGCTCTATTGAGCCCTACCGGGTGCTGGTCCTGGATGATTCCCGGGCTCAGGCCAAATTCATGGAAACGGTGCTGAAAAAGGCCGGGCTCACCGCCCACATCATTACCGATCCGATGCAGATCATCGTGGCGCTGGAGGCCTTCAATCCCGAGATTATCATCCTCGATATGTACATGCCGGGATGCACCGGAATGGAAATTGCGCGGGTGATCCGCCAGCAGGACCGGTTTCACAGCGTGCCCATCATCTACCTGTCGGCCGAGGATGACGTTAGCAAGCAACTCCATGCCATGAGCCTGGGTGGCGATGATTTCCTTACCAAGCCCATTGATCCGAAGCACCTGATCGCCACCATCCACAATCGCGGTCGCCGTGCCCGTTCACTATTGGCCCTGATGATCCGCGACAGCCTGACGGGACTGTTCAATCATACCCATACCCTGTACCTGCTGGAGCAGGAACTGGTAAAGGCGAGGCACAAGAACCAGAACCTGTGCTTTGCCATGATTGACGTGGATTATTTCAAACGGGTTAACGATACTTTTGGCCACCCGATCGGGGACCGGATTCTGCGGAGCCTGTCGATGTTTCTGAAACAGCGCCTGCGCAAGTCCGACCACATCGGACGTTACGGTGGTGAGGAATTCGCCATCATCATGCCGGACACCCGGGAAAGCGATGCCCGCAGCGTGCTCAATGACATCCGCGAGCGGTTCGCAGAGCTCACCCAGACCGCCGGAGAGCAGGAGTTTCACGTCACCTTCAGCTGTGGTGTCGCCTTATGGAAAAACGACAATGCCGCCACCCTGTGCGAACGGGCAGACCAGGCCCTGTACAAGGCCAAGGCTGCGGGACGTAACTGTGTTGTGGGAGCGGACAGCTGAGCAACCCGCGCGCTGCGGCAGGGCGCACCAGAAAATGAACAAGCTGACATGAAACCAACGTCTTATGGACGTAATCCGCTTGATTCCCGACAATGCGGTGCCTGATCGGGTGTTTTCGCGACTCTTGTCCACCCGGGAGGGCCACTTTGTCAAAAAGTGTTGAACCCGAAGCTCTCAAGAAGCATCATGGGCGAAAAATACGCAAAATGTCTGCAATTTTGTCCAAAAATTCAACAAGGTTTGTCTGACCATGGCTACGATTCTTGTCCTCCATGGACCCAATCTGAACATGCTGGGCGTCCGCGAACCAGATGTCTACGGCCATGAAACCCTGGAAGACATCAATGACCGACTGCACCGGCAGGCCTCGGATCTTGGTCACCACCTGCTTTACCTTCAGTCCAATGCCGAATACGAACTGATCGACCGGATTCACGAGGCCCGTGCAGAGGGTATTGATTACCTGATTTTCAACCCGGCAGCGTTCACCCACACCAGTGTGGCGCTGCGGGACGCAGTACTGGCGTCAGGCATTCCCCTGATCGAAGTGCACCTCTCCAATGTGCACGCCAGAGAGCCTTTCAGACACCACTCCTATTTTTCAGATATCGCTGACGGCGTTATCTGTGGTCTGGGCAGTCTGAGCTATGACCTTGCCCTGCAAGCTGCATTGAACCGACTACAATCACACTGACACCGATAAAACGGGACGTTGAAAACCATGGATATTCGAAAAATCAAAAAGCTGATTGAACTCCTTGAAGAATCTGATGTAGAGGAGATTGAAATTCAGGAAGGTGAGGATTCGGTACGCATTTCCCGGCGCCGGGAGCAACCGGCCGGCATGGGTATGGCCTACGCGCATTATGCGCCGCCGCAACAACAGGCACCCGCACCCACCGCCGCTCCGGCCCTGGCAGCCAGCGAACCGGAAGCGCCTGCCGCACCTTCCGGTCATGTGGTCAAATCACCGATGGTAGGCACCTTCTACCGCTCACCTTCCCCTACCGCTGCCTCCTTCGTGGAAGTAGGCCAGAGCGTAAAGGTAGGCGAGGTGATCTGCATCATTGAAGCCATGAAGATGATGAACCAGATTGAAGCCGACAAGAGCGGCACCATCACCGAGATCCTGGTGGAGAACGGTCAGCCGGTTGAATTTGACCAGCCTCTGTTCATCATTTCCTGAGCAACGGGTGACATAACATCATGGCCATGATTGAAAAAGTACTGATTGCCAACCGCGGCGAAATTGCGCTGCGGGTGCTGCGTGCCTGCAAGGAACTGGGCATTCGCACGGTTGCGGTACACTCCCAGGTCGACCGCGACCTGATGCACGTGCGTCTTGCCGACGAATCCGTGTGCATCGGACCCAACAGCCCCACTGAAAGCTACCTGAATATTCCGGCCATCATCAGTGCCGCCGAGGTTACCGACAGCGTGGGCATTCATCCCGGCTACGGCTTTCTGGCAGAAAACGCTGATTTTGCCGAGCAGGTCGAGAAAAGCGGATTCCGGTTTATCGGCCCCAAGGCCGACACCATCCGTCTTATGGGTAACAAGGTCTCAGCCATCGAGGCGATGATCAAAGCCGGCGTACCGACGGTTCCCGGCTCCGACGGCCCGATCACCACCGACGACGAGCGTACTCTGCGTATTGCCCGTGAAATCGGCTACCCGGTGATCATCAAGGCTGCTTCCGGCGGCGGCGGGCGCGGCATGCAGGTGGTCCACTCCGAGGCTTCGTTGCTGAAAGGGATCCAGATAACCCAGACTGAGGCCAAGAGCGCCTTCGGTGATCCCACCGTGTACCTGGAAAAATATCTGGAACGGCCCCGTCATGTGGAAGTTCAGGTACTGGCCGACACTCACGGCAACGTGATTCATCTGGGCGACCGTGACTGCTCCATGCAGCGCCGGCACCAGAAGGTTCTGGAAGAAGCACCGGCGCCGAACATCGATCCGGAAGCCCGTGCAGTGACCCTCAAGGCCTGCGTGGATGCCTGCAAGACCATCGGCTACGTGGGCGCCGGTACCTTCGAATTTCTGTATCAGGACGGTGCGTTCTACTTTATCGAGATGAACACCCGGGTTCAGGTGGAGCATCCGGTATCGGAAATGGTCACCGGTGTCGACATCGTGCGGGAGCAGTTGCGTATTGCCAGTGGCCTGCCGCTGCAGTACACCCAGGATGAAATCCGCATTTCCGGGCACGCCCTGGAATGCCGGATCAACGCAGAAGATCCGAAAACCTTTGTTCCCAATCCGGGCAAAGTGAAGCATTTCCACGCGCCGGGCGGTAACGGCGTACGGGTAGACTCACACCTGTACAGTGGTTATACGGTCCCTCCCTATTACGACTCCCTGATCGCCAAACTGATCACCTGGGGCGACGACCGTGAAATTGCTCGCCGGCGCATGAAGAACGCACTGGACGAGCTGGTCGTTGAGGGCATCAAAACCAATCAGCCACTGCACCGGAACCTGGTGCGCGACGGTGGCTTCAAGAACGTGGATTTCACCATCCACTATCTTGAAAAGCTGATGCGGGATTAGGACCCAGAAACACCATGCCCTGGATACAACTGCAAATTCCGGCTGATCCCGCCACTGCGGATCAGCTGGAGGATCTGCTGATGGAGATGGGGGCTGACGCCGTCTCCATGGAAGATGCCGCCGACCAGCCTCTGTACGAACCGGATCCCGGTACCACTCCGTTGTGGAGTGATACCCGGGTAACCGGCCTGTTTGATGCTGACCGGGATATTGATCAGATCTGCGCCGAACTGCGGGACGCCTGGCATCGTCAGACCCAGCAGGCCCTGCCGGAAATCGATGTATCACTGGTGGAAGACAAAGACTGGGAGCGGGCCTGGATGGACGACTTCCAGCCCATCAGGTTCGGCGAGCGGTTGTGGATTGTGCCGAGCTGGCATGATGCACCCGACCCGCAAGCCGCCAACCTGTTGCTGGACCCGGGCCTGGCCTTTGGAACCGGCACCCACCCCACCACGGCGCTGTGCCTGGAGTGGCTTGACGGCACCGACGTAACGGGACAGCAGATCATCGATTACGGCTGTGGCTCCGGTATTCTCGGCCTGGCTGCACTGCTGCTTGGCGCCGATCATGTGATTGGCGTGGATACCGATCCTCAGGCACTGGAAGCCAGCCGGGACAACGCCCAACGCAATGGCGTGGCGGAAGACCGGCTGGATCTGTACCTGCCGGGACAGGATCCGGAAACCAGGGCTGACACGCTGCTGGCCAACATTCTTGCCCAACCGCTGATTAACCTTGCCGTGAAACTTGCCGGACGGGTTAAGCCCGGGGGCAACCTGGTGCTGTCCGGAATTCTGTCCAGCCAGGCCCGAGAGGTGATGACGGCCTATGAACCCTGGTTCATCATGGATGAGCCAGCGCAACGGGAAGAATGGATACGCCTCACAGGACGCCGCATCGACAGATGACGAACCGACCTGCAGTCGCTAAACTGCTGACAGTCTGAGACCTGACAGGATTTAAGGATGGCCGATACCAGTCTGTTGACCCGTTGCCCCCATTGCGACACCCGGTTCCGGGTGACGGACGAGCAGCTTGCGGTGGCCAAAGGCAAGGTCCGGTGTGGCAGTTGCATGGATATTTTTGACGCCAGAGAACACCAGATCACTACTGAAAGTGAGACCGCGCCCCGAACTGATCAGCCTCAATCCGACAGCCAGGACGAGCCCGACCTGATCTTCCAGGACAATCCGGAAGAGGATGCAGCGGAAGGCCCCTATGCCGGTAACCGCCTGAATTTTTCCGACGACGAACTCAGCGACAGCTTTCGCTCGTTTGATGAGACCAGAACCGCCGATAGCGATGACGACGATGAGTCGAAGATCGATGAAAGCTGGGCCGAAGCGATGCTGGAGGACGAGTTCCTCAATGAATCCTCGCTGAGTGCCAGGCCGGAAGATCGCGCCGTCGGGTCACAACACACGCCCCGTGATCGTGATGCCGGCAAATCCGAAAGCTCACAGCCGAAATCTGTGGCGCCAGAACCCAAAGCCCCGGCGGCAACCCGGCAAGAGCCAACCTGGTCGGAATTCGATAAGCAGGATGAACCTGCCGCCAGCCCGACCCTGCAACCCCGCACGCCCGACCACGAAGCGGAGCCGCAACCGCTGACAGCGATGATCAGTGCTGATGCTGATTCAGCCACGCCTGCGGGGCCGGCACGGATCCAGCGTGCCACCACCCCCTATGACGAGCTTTCCCGGGAGCCGGTTGCGGTTGGCCGGCCCCGTGGCAGCGCCAGGGGCTGGCTCTGGTCTCTGGTCGTGCTGGCGCTGATGGCCGGACTGGTATCACAACTTGCCTGGTTCCAGTTTGATCGGCTGTCGGCCATTCCTGAGCTGCGCCCCTGGTATGAACGGGCCTGCGATCTTGCTGGCTGCGAACTTACGCCACTGACCGCCCTTGATCGCATTCAGAGCCGTCAGCTGGTGGTTCGCACCGATCCGGAAAACCGCAATGCACTGCTGGTGGACGCTGTGATCATCAATCAGGCCGATTTCGAACAGCCCTTCCCGGCCATTGCCCTTACCTTCTCGAATCTCAACGGCGATGTGGTCGCCCAGAGCGTGTTCCCCCCGGCGGATTATCTGGCAAACGATAGTCAAAACCTGTTATCAATGGCGCCCGGTACACCGGTGCGTATTGCTATCAGCATTCGTGACCCGGGCCGTGATGCGGTCAACTACAACCTGCGCTTTGTTCCTGCCCAGAGTCCCGTCAACAAACAGGCGGTCCGTTGACGGGGTCAGAAACCCTGCCCGCACCGTCGTTCAATATGACAGGACTGTAATACCGGACAGGCTGTCGCGCAAAAGTCAACCAGAGCGGACGAAAAATAATCAACTTTTTCCACCTCAGCGCCCTTCAATAGCCGCTGCCCGGGCGGTATCATTGTCGCCCCCTGTGATAATGCACCGCACCCCCCAGCATGATCTTTTATGCTGACTGCGAGTTATTGCCAGGAATTTTAGCAACCGAACAGTTATGGACGGACATCATGCTGCCAACAGCGACCATCGGGCCTTACACACTGCCCAACTCGCTGATCGTAGCGCCCATGGCTGGCGTTACCGACCGCCCCTTCCGGCTGCTTTGCCGCAAGATGGGGGCCGGCCTGGCGGTATCGGAAATGGTCATTGCGGATTCGACCCTCTGGCACACCCGAAAGTCCAGATTGCGGCTGGATCACCGTGGCGAACCAGAGCCCCGTTCGGTGCAGATTGCCGGCGGTGATCCTGAAATGCTGGCCAATGCGGCCAGAATGAATGCCGAGCATGGCGCCCAGATTATCGATATCAACATGGGCTGTCCTGCCAAAAAGGTTTGCAACAAAGCGGCCGGTTCCGCCCTGATGAAAGACGAAGACCTGGTGCGGGCTATTCTGCAGGCGGTGGTTCAGGCGGTCGACGTGCCGGTCACCCTGAAGATGCGGACCGGCTGGGACCGGGAACACCGGAACGCCCTGCAGATCGCAAGAATGGCTGAAGATGCGGGCATTCAGGCCCTGGCCATACACGGCCGAACCCGGGCCGATGGCTACCGCGGCGAAGCCGAATACGACACCATCGCCGAGGTCAAATCCCGGGTCCGTATTCCGGTGTTTGCCAACGGTGATATTGACTCACCGGTCAGGGCAAGAGACGTGCTTCGATACACCGGAGCCGATGGTCTGCTGATCGGTCGTGGCGCCCAGGGCCGGCCCTGGATATTCCGGGAAATCGGCCATTTCCTGACGACCGGAGAGCTTTCTCCGGAACCACCCCTTGATGAGGTGGAAACCATTTTGCAGGGTCACCTGGCAGAGCTGCATCAGTTCTACGGAGACCCCATGGGCATAAGGATCGCCCGCAAGCATGTGGGCTGGTATCTCCAGTCCCACGATGCCGACAAACAGTTCCGGAAGCACTTCAACACGCTTGCGTGTGGACAGATGCAGAAAGACAGTATTCAACAGTATTTTGCAGGCTTACGAAATGGAGAGGTATTCGCAGCATGACCGCTGAAACACTGGCAAACGATAATCTGGCGCACTCCGCAAACGACGACGGCCAGCCGACACTGCAAACCATCAACAGCAGCGGCAACTCCGTCACCTTGCGGGACAGCGTGGAAGTCGCCCTGAAGAACTACTTCGCCCAGCTTGATGGCGCCCCGGTTACCGAGGTTTACCAACTGGTACTGTCTGAGGTTGAGGCCCCGCTGCTCGAACAGGTAATGAGATACACCCGCAATAATCAGACCAAGGCCTCCACCATGCTGGGTCTGAACCGCGGGACGCTGCGCAAGAAACTGAAACAATACGGTCTGCTATAATCAGACTGTCCCGAAGAGGCCTCCCGGAGATCATTCGCGAGGCCTTTCCTGTTTTACACCGGTAGAAAAACAGAGAGCTATGGCCAATCAGTCCAACACCCCTGTCCGTCGTGCCCTGATCAGTGTGTCTGATAAAACAGGCATTACCGAGTTTGCCCGTCAGTTGACCGCCCGCGGCATCGAGATCCTGTCCACCGGCGGCACCTTCCGCCTGCTGCAGGAAAACCGGATTCCGGTTACCGAAGTCAGCGATTACACCAGCTTTCCGGAAATGATGGATGGCCGGGTGAAAACCCTGCACCCCAAAATCCACGGCGGCATACTCGGCCGACGGGGTATCGACGACCAGGTCATGACCGATCATGGCATCAACCCCATCGATATGGTGGTGGTCAACCTCTACCCCTTCGAGGACACCGTCGCCAACCCTGACTGCGACCTGGCGACGGCCATCGAGAACATCGATATCGGCGGGCCCACCATGGTCCGGGCCGCCGCCAAGAATCACGCCGATGTGGCGATTGTGGTCAACAGCAGCGATTACAGCCGGGTACTGGCGGAGCTTGAAGACCTTGACGGTGAACTCAGCCACAAGACCCGCTTCGATCTGGCCGTGAAGGCCTTTGAGCACACCGCCGGCTACGATGGCGCCATTGCCAACTACCTGGGCGGTCGCACCGCTGATAACGACAACGCTGACTTTCCCCGAACCTTCAACACCCAGTTCGTCAAGGTTCAGGACATGCGCTACGGTGAGAACCCGCACCAGCGTGCGGCCTTCTATGCCGAACGCAATCCGAAAGAGGCCTCGGTGGCAACCGCTACCCAGCTGCAGGGCAAGGCGTTGTCCTACAACAACGTGGCCGACACCGATGCTGCCCTGGAGTGCGTGAAGCCTTTCGCTGACCCTGCCTGCGTTATCGTCAAGCACGCCAATCCCTGTGGCGTCGCCATTGGCACCGATATCCTGCAGGCCTATGACCTGGCTTTTGCGACTGACCCGACGTCGGCGTTTGGCGGCATCATTGCGTTCAACCGTGAGCTGGATGCAGAAACCGCCAAAGCCATCATCGACCGTCAGTTTGTCGAGGTGATCATTGCGCCGACGGTGGCAGCAGAAGCGGTGGAACTGATCGCCGCCAAGAAAAACGTGCGTCTGCTGGCCTGCGGTGAACTGGACAGCGATCGCGCCAAAGCCATGGACTTCAAACGGGTCACCGGGGGCCTGCTGGTTCAGGATCGGGATCTGGGCATGGTGGCCATGGAAGACGTCAAGGTGGTCACCGAACGCCAGCCAAGCGAAAGCGAACTGAACGACCTGCTGTTTGCCTGGGAAGTGGCCAAGTACGTCAAGTCCAACGCCATTGTCTACGCAAGGGCCGGACGCACCATCGGCGTCGGGGCAGGACAGATGAGCCGGGTCTACAGTGCAAGAATTGCCGGCATCAAGGCTGCCGACGAAGGTCTTGAAGTGAAAGGCTCGGTGATGGCCTCTGATGCCTTTTTTCCGTTCCGCGACGGTATCGACGCTGCAGCGGCGGCCGGCATTACGGCCGTTATCCAGCCCGGAGGTTCAATGCGGGACCAGGAAGTGATTGATGCAGCCAATCAACATGGTATTGCCATGGTCTTCACCGGTATGCGCCACTTCCGTCACTGATCGTTGTACAAGGGAAATAACAATATGAACATCCTGATTATTGGCAGCGGCGGGCGTGAACACGCCCTGGCCTGGAAGGCCGCCCAGTCTCCTGACGCAGAGCGCGTGTTCGTGGCACCGGGTAATGCCGGAACGGCAAGGGACCAGCGTCTGGAGAACATCGCGATTGATGTCATGGATATCGATGCCCTGGCCGACTTTGCTGCCACCCATAGCGTCGGCCTTACCATTGTCGGCCCGGAAGCGCCGCTGGTAGCAGGCATCGTGGACAGATTTGAAGAAAGAGGCCTGCGGGCTTTTGGTCCCAGCGCCGGCGCAGCGCAGCTGGAGGGTTCCAAAGCCTTCACCAAGGATTTCCTGGAGCGTCAGCAGATTCCGACAGCGGCCTACGGCAACTTCACCGATGTTGAACAGGCTCTTGCCTACGTCCGGAAACAGGGCGCACCCATCGTGGTCAAAGCTGATGGCCTGGCCGCCGGCAAGGGTGTCATCGTTGCCATGACCCTGCAAGAAGCCGAAGACGCTATCCGCGACATGCTTGCCGGCAATGCCTTCGGAGACGCCGGCAGCCGAGTGGTGGTAGAAGAGTTTCTGGAAGGGGAAGAGGCCAGCTTTATTGTGATGGTAGACGGCGAACATGTGCTGGCCATGGCCACCTCCCAGGATCACAAACGGGTTGGCGACGGTGATACCGGCCCCAACACCGGGGGTATGGGCGCTTACTCGCCAGCTCCGGTGGTGACCCCGGAGATACATCAGCGCATCATGGATGAGGTTATCTACCCAACCGTTCGCGGCATGGCGTCCGAAGGCCACCCCTACAAGGGCTTCCTGTATGCCGGCCTGATGATTGATGAGCAGGGGGCACCTAAGGTCATTGAGTTCAATTGTCGCTTCGGCGACCCCGAGACTCAGCCTATCATGCTGCGTATGAAGTCTGATCTGGTGGCCCTGTGCAATGCCGCCATTGACGGCAAGCTCGATGAGTGCAGCTCTGACTGGGACCCACGGGCCTCGGTGGGCATTGTTCTGGCAGCCGGCGGCTACCCCGGCGATTATCACAAAGGGGACGCCATCAGCGGTCTGCCGGACGCGGAAACCGAGGGTGAAAAGGTCTTTCACGCCGGCACCTGCATTCAGGGTAGCAAGGTGGTCACCAACGGCGGTCGTGTGCTCTGTGCCACGGCCCTGGGTAACACCGTTACTGAAGCCCAGCAACGGGCCTATGCACTGGCCAGGACTATCAGCTGGGAGGGGGTGTTTTTCCGCAACGACATCGCCTATCGCGCCATCGAGCGAGAGCAGGGCTGACAACGGCAGCCCGTTTGGATTCCAACCCATGGCAGCCATGTTTACCCAGGCCAGCTCACTGCACGAAGAACGGCTCAACAAGGTCGCGGCCCTGATTCATCATACCGGCGCAAGGCGGGTGCTGGATCTGGGCTGCGGCTCGGGTTCGCTGATTCGCCTGTTACTTGGAAACACCCGGTTCACCGAGATCTGTGGCCTCGAGCAATCCGGCCTGTCGCTGCGACAGGCCAGGGAAATGCTGGCGGAAGTGGCGCCTGACGACACCCGGGTAACCTTGCGCCAGGGTTCCTACATGGACGCTGCCCTGGACCTGAGCGGCTACGATGCCGCCGCGATGGTAGAGACCATCGAGCACATTGATCCCGGCCGGCTGTCGGAAGTGCAGCGGGCGGTGTTTCAGCACTACCGCCCGGCGTGGCTGATCGTGACCACGCCCAATGTGGAGTACAACCCCCTCTACGATCTGCGCCCCGGCCAGCTCCGGGACCCGGACCACAAATTCGAATGGCCCCGCCACAAATTCCGCCAATGGGCCACCACTGTCGCCCGGCAGACAGGTTATAGCGTCAACTTCGGGGGTATCGGTGAGGAGGATCCGGAGTACGGGCCGCCTACCCAGACGGCTGTGTTCAGGCTTTAGTCATTTTTGCCACGGAATTCACGCCTTCCGCTGCCACGCCGAAAGTTCGGCAATGGAGTGCTGGTATTTGCGGGCGGTCTCGCGGATCACGAACGGCACATCCACCGGGCTTTGCAGCGGCTCAAAGTGGGCCGAGAGGATTTCCGACATGCCATCCAGCACCCGGTAAGGCGCCCCGTTGCGTTCAAAACCACCGATCCACTGGCTTCGTGGAGTGAATTCCTCCAGCAGGGTATAGGGTGAGCTGATCACCAGCACGCCATCGCTTGCCAGCAGATTATGAACATGGGAGAGGAAGGCCCGCGGCTCCTGCAGGCGATCAATCAGGTTGCCGGCAAAGACCAGGTCATAACCACTGAATTCCGGACCGAGGTTACAGGCATCGGCAACCGCAAACCGGGTCCGGCTGGCGGCATCCTTGAGGTGTGCGTTTTCAAGACTTACGGACTTTTGCTCGCCCAGCTCGCCCTGCTCCCGCAGAAAATAGGGCATCTCTCCGGTCTGGCGAAGCTGGCTCGCGGTTTCGATAAACCGGTTCGACAGATCCACCCCGTCGACAGACTCGAACGCCCGCGCCAACTCGAAGGTGGTCCGGCCGACGGCACAGCCCAGATCCAGAGCCCGTCGCTTTGGTCGTCCGGCCATCACTTCGAGACAGATAGAGGCGCAGCGAGCCGGATAATTACCGACCCCGAAATAACTGTCACCGAAATGAAAGGCCAGATACTGGCCCAGCAACTCATCGGTTTCATACATGTTCATTAGGCTCTCCTGTGAAGAAAAACTGACCGGGCAAAAGTAAGCGCCTGAAGTGCCGAAAACAACACTATCGGGCGCAGGTCCGGAAACCGGTGTAAACATCGTTACGCTGGGGCAGATAGGCCTGCCGATAGGTGCCCCGGATAAGGGCCGAAGAGGTTGCGCAGCCGCCGCCCCGGGTCACCTTGTGATCGCCGAACTGCAGGGTGGACATAAACGGGTACATGTCCACGCGGAAACCGTCGTAAGGCAGAAACTGATCGGAGGTCCACTCCCAGACCGAGCCGATCATCTGGCGACAGCCAAAGGGACTGTCTCCGGCCGGCAAAGCCGCGACTGACTGTCTGGCCATGGCGGTGGCATCAAGGTCTGCATGCTGAGGTGACGGTGCGTCGTTACCCCAGGGGAAACGTCTGAACGGCTCACCCGGGCGATTACCCAGCGCCGCCACCTCCCACTCCCGCTCCGTGGGCAGGCGACGGCCAGCCCAGTTGCACCAGGCTTCCGCTTCCCAGTAACTGACGTGGACCACCGGTGCCTCCGGATCCAGCGGCAGCCACTGGTCAAACAGCCGCTGCTGCCACTGGTTGTGTCGGTACTGCCAGTACAGCGGGTGCTGCGGACAGCGCAGAACCGGCGAGGGTTCACCATACACCAGCGCAACGTCTGTCTCAGTCTCCAGCCACTTGCGGCCGCCAAAGGACCAGAGTTCGGGCCGACGGTAACCACCATCTTCCACAAAGGCCAGAAACTCCCGGTTACTGACCAGCGTTCTGCCGATCCGGAAATACTCCAGCTGCACTTCATGGCGGGGCTTCTCGCCATCAAAAGCAAAATCTTCCCGGGCGTAGTGTTGGGACTCAGCAGGCATGCCAATCAGCCAGGTGCCGGCGGGGATTTCCGCATCCTCTTTGAGGTCCTCGTTCGGACTCTCACCGGTAACTTCAGGCTCGGAAACCTGTCCCGGGGGTTGCGGATAACCCACGGTCTGCCGGCACCAGATCATCGACTCGATATGCATATGCTGGTGGTAGAACGCATAGCGGTATAGGTAAAGCTCCTGCTCACTGAGGTCGTGCTGGCGTATCCGCGCCTCAATACGCTGGTAGATGGCGAGAAAATACTGACGGGTGGCATCCCGGCCCGGGAAAAATTCCCGGCTCCAACGGTCGCGATGATCAATATGGAACGAATCCCAGAGGTCATCCATGGACGGATCGTAACTGGGAACGCCGTCCAGCCACTTGAGCACGAACACCTCGTAGAAAAATGCAGCATGCCCCATTTCCCACAGTGGCGGGTTGACACCTGGGTGCCAGGGCACGTTGAGCTGGTCATCGGCAAGACTGTCCACCAGGGCCAGGGTGCGGTCCCGCGTTGTTGCAAGTAAATCAAGCAACCAGTTCTGATCGTACATAGGCTTCCGGATCTCTTTCTTTCAGACCGACGTTCTCGGTTCCCATCCATGACCGCGCCTGTTGGCGGCCACTCAGTTGTACTCTGAGCCTAGCACAACAGATCAACCGGCCAGCCATGAAAAAGCCCGGCAAGCCGGGCTTTTTCATGGGTCGACAGGCTGACAGAACCAGTCGTCAGCTTTCCAGGCGCAGGTCTTCGTCTGCGGCCTTGCGATTGCGCTGCCAGTCCCCCAGGTCTTCAATCAGCTTGTAGAACAGCGGCACGAAAAACAGGGCCAGGGTGCTGGCTGCGATCATGCCACCCACCACAACCGTGCCGATCTCCTGACGACTGGCTGCGCCCGCTCCGGTGCTAAAGGCCAGGGGCATTGAACCTACGATAAACGTCAGCGCGGTCATCATGATGGCCCGGAAGCGCTGCTGGGCAGCGGCACTGGCCGCTTCGGTGCTGGTCATACCCGCGCGCCGGTTCTGCGCGGCAAACTCCACAATCAGGATGGCATTCTTGGCGGCCAGACCGATCAGCACCAGCAGCCCCACCTGGAAGTAGATATCGTTCGGGAATCCCCGCAACAGCGAAGCCGCTGCGGCACCAAACACCCCGAAAGGCACGGCGGTCGCCACCGCAATGGGCAGGCCCCAACGTTCGTACTGAGCCGACAGGATCAGGAATACCAGCAATAATCCCAGACCAAAGGCGATCAGACCGGTGTCAGCGGAGGCCACCAGCTGGTAGGCCTCACCGGTCCAGCCCAGCTGGCTGTTCGGATCAAGCACCTGCTCACCCACGTCCTGAAGTGCCGCCAGGGCATCACCAGAGGTGAAGCCGGGGCCCGGGTCGGCCAGTAGTTTGGCGGCCGGGTAGACGTTGAAGCGATTGAGAATATCCGCCCCGGCGATACGCTCCAGTTTGACCAGCGAGCTCAGCGGAACCATTTCTCCGTAGTTCGAGCGCACAAATACCCGGCGCAGATCATCCGGATGACTGCGGAACTCGCCTTCGGATTGCAGGTTTACCTGCCAGTTCCGGCCAAGCAGTGTGAAGTCATTGACGTAGAGCGAGCCAAAGGTGCTCTGCATGGTGACAAAAATCTGGTCCACCGGCACCCCAGCCGCTTCTGCTTTTTCCCGGTCAACGGTCGCTTCGTACTTCGGTATGCTGGTATCCAGCGTCACCCGCACATTCTGTAGTTCAGGCCGTTCGTTGGCGGCGGCGGCAAAGCGGTCGGACAATGCCTTGATCTCCGCAGAACTGCGACCACCGCGGACCTGGATATAGCCTTCCACACCACCGGTGGTGGACAGACCCTGAATGGGCGGCGGAGTAAAGGCAATAACGAAGGCATCCGGCATACCCGCGCCGATGCCCATGATCTTACCGGCAATGCTGGCTGCGTCCTGACCATCACCCTGACGGTCATCCCAGTCTTCGAGGGTGACAAAGGCAACACCGGTGTTGGTGCGCAGGGCGCTGGCAATAATGTCGTAACCGGCAAAGGCCACCATGTTCTGTACTTCCGGCAGCGCCGTCACCTTCTCTGACAGCTCGTCCCGCATGGCTTCGGTGCGACTGAGAGAAGACACCGCAGGCAGCGACGAGGATACGATCACAAAACCCTGATCTTCCTGGGGCACAAGACCCGATGCCATCTGGTTCATCATGAACAGGGTGCCGCCAATCATCGCGACGAACAGCAGCACACCCACCACCGCATGACGCAACAGCCAGTTCACCACCACCATGAAACCACGGGTCAGATAGTCGAACCCTGCATCGAACCAGCGAAAGAAGGCCCTCTGTTTCTGTGGTTTGCCACCCAGCAGCATGGCACACATGGCGGGAGTCAGGGTCAGGGCAACGACGCCGGAAATCACTACCGACACCGCAATGGTGATGGCAAACTGGCGATACAGCTCACCACTGAGGCCACCGAGGAAAGCCACCGGGGCAAACACCGCCACCAGCACCAGCGTTGACGCAATGACCGCGCCGGAAACCTGTTTTACGGTTTCAACCGAGGCATGGTATGCGGATTTACCCTCTTCCTTCATCAGCCGTTCGGCGTTTTCCATGATGATAATGGCGTTATCCACCACTACCCCTATAGCCAGAATCAGCCCGAACAGGGTCAGCAGATTCACCGAAAAACCCATGGCCTGCATGCCGGCAAAGGTACCAATCAGCGAGACCGGAATGGCCACCAGCGGTATCAGGGTGGCTTTCAGATGTTGCAGGAACAGGAAGGTCACCACAATAACCAGCAGTACGGCAGCGATAAAGGTGTTGATCACTTCCTGTATCGATACATCGATAAAGCGGGTGGTGTCGTAGGGGACGTCGTATTCAAGCCCCTCAGGGAAGCGCTCACTGATGACCGCCATGGCTTCGCGCACGACCCCGGCGGCATCCAGAGCGTTGGCGCCCGGCTGCAAATACACCCCGATCGGCACGGTAGGCTCACCATTGAAGGTGGCGGCAAAATCATAGTTCTGGGCGCCAAGCTCAATCCGGGCCACATCCTTCAGGCGCAGGGTGCCACCGTCCTCGTCACTGCGCAGAATGATTTCACCGAATTCCTTCGGGCTTTCAAGGCGCCCCGGCACCGACACACTGAAGGTAAAGGCCTGGCCTTCCGGGGCCGGCTCCGCACCGATGCGCCCGGCGGCAAACTGGGCATTCTGGGAGCGGATGGCGCCTGCAACGTCGGCCGGCGTCAGCTCAAACTGGGCCATCTTGTCTGGCCGTAACCAGATCCGCATGGAGTAATCCTGGGCTCCGAACAGGGAGGCATCGCCGATACCGGGCAACCGCACCAGCTCATCGAGCACGTTGAGCAGGGCGTAGTTACTGATTTCCACCACACTCATGCTGCTGTCCGGGGAAGACAGCGCCATTACCTGCAGCAACGACGTAGACCTGGCTTCCACTTTCAGACCAAGATCGCGCACCGCCTGGGGCAGGCGGGCGGTGGCCTGCTGCACCCGATTGTTGACGTTTATGGTGGCCTGATCCGGGTTGGTGCCTATCTCGAAGGAGACGGTTATCCGGAAGCTGCCGGAGTCCGTGGCGTTGGACTCCAGGTAAATCATGCTGTCGACACCGTTGATTTCCTGCTCCAGCGGTGCAACCACCGATTCAGAAATCACCGCTGCGCTGGCGCCCGGATACCGGCCATCAACCACCACCTGCGGGGGGACCACATTGGGGTACTGTTCTACCGGCAGCCCCATCAGGGAAATACCCCCGGCCAGCACAATAATAATGGAGATGACCGAAGCGAAGATCGGCCGGTCGATAAAGGTCCGCAGCATTATTCAGGCTCCCCGTTTTCCGGATCTGCCACCTTCACATCCATTCCGTCCCGCAGTGACACCATGCCACTGGTCACGACCCGATCCCCCTCTTCAAGTCCGGACAGGACCACCTGACGACCGTCCACAACCGGTCCCAGTTCAACCGCACGACTGCTCACCTTGCTGCTGTCATCCACCACAAACACCCGGGCGCCGTCCGGACCCTGGCCAACAGACGTTTCCTTGACGGTAAACACGTCCTCAAGATTCTGCAGCTGTATGCGGACCCGGACAAACTGGCCCGGAACGATCTCGTAATCGGGATTCGGAAACACCGCCCGGGCCGATACGCTGCCGGTTCTCGGGTCCAGAATGCTGGCGGTAAAATCTACCTCACCGCCTTTGCTGTACTCCTCGCCATTGACCATGACCAGTGTCGCCGGCAGGTTGGATGGCTCATCACTACCACTCATGGCTAGCCGGGCCCGACGCTGAATGGCAGCATCATCTTCCGGCAACGCGAAGCGAACGTGAATGGGATCCTGCTGGATAATGGTGGTCAACAAGGTGCCCTGCTGTACCAGACTGCCCTCCGGCAAATCTTCAAGACTGGTGACACCGGATACCGGCGCCTTGACATCCGTGTAGCCGAGCTCAAGGCGGGCCTGAATCAGACCGGCTTCCGCCACCGCTAGATTGGCCTGGGCCAGATCCAGCGCCGACTGGGCCGAATCCCGCTCACGTTCGCTGACGGCGTTGCGCTGGAACAATGAGGCAATACGGTTCCACTCGCGGTCAGCCTGACTCAGATTGGCCTGAGCGACCTGACGCTGGGCTTCGGCACCGCGGACCGCCGCACGGGCCGGGTCAGGATCAATCCGGAACAGGGAGTCGCCCTCTTCCACCACCTGGCCCTCACTGTACTGACGCTCCTCCAGAATACCCTGGATCCGGGCACGGACTTCCACCTCACGGGCACCTCTGGCCCGGCCCGCGTAGTCCTGATTCACCTTTACACTGGTCAGCTCCGCCCGCTCCTCCCGGACCTCCGGTGCCGGCGTTCCCTGGCCGCCGTTGCCACCGCCACCGCCACCGTCGTTCTGGGGCTCGTCGCTGCAACCCGCAAGCAATGTGGCAATCATGACAAACGACAATCCGGTATACAGCGAATAGCGCCGTGGCAGAGCTGGCATGGAAAACTCCCGTGATTTGATCCAGGGCAGAAAGGTCGTTAAAAATACATTCATGAATGTATGTTTGCAATCAAAAAATGGCTATACTTCCGCTCCGAACCGGACCACGACCTGATCGAATCCTGAACAGGAGCCTCCTGCCAGATATGCCCAGAAAAACCAAAGCGGAAGCCGAAGCCACCCGCGAAGCCATTCTCGACGCCGCCGAGTTCGAGTTCTACGAGCGCGGGGTCGGCTGCACCTCTCTGGAAAAGATCGCCTGTGCCGCAGGGGTAACCCGGGGCGCGATTTACTGGCATTTCCGCAACAAGCAGGACCTGTTCGACGCCATGCTGTGCCGGGTCAGCAATCCAATGGTCGCCCGTCTTGAAGCCCTGTGTGAGAATCACGGAAGTATAAATGGGCTTCGTGACATCTGTATTTACTCGCTCAGCCAGCTTGCCGAAAATGAACACCACTTCCGGGTATTCAGCATTCTGTTTCATCGCAGCGAATCCGATACCGGTATGGAAATTCAGGGCAACCTGGCACGCCAGGCCATCGAAAAACTCACGTTGTACTTTCACCAGTCACACAATTCAGACGTGCTGAACCCTGGCATTTCCCCCGAACTGGCCGCCAATGCGCTGCAAAGCTATTTTTCGGGACTCTATTACGAATACCTGGGCGATCCCGGACGCTGGAACCTGAAGCAGGATGCGCGGACGCTGGTGGACCTTATTCTGCGGGGCATCTGTAAGCCCGCGAACTTACTCATTCAGGAGACAACATGAAGAAGCAAGTGCTGTGCGGACTGATCGGCCTGTTCTCGGCCC
>NZ_CAXBDN010000014.1:0-33019 GCF_963974375.1 uncultured Marinobacter sp. | reverse complement strand
CATGCCGAAGCACCAACGGCTGATACAGCATCAGCCAATACAGACCAACCGCACCCAGGGGCAACTCCACCCAGTCATCCGAGCGTTTGAGTACCAGGCCCGGAGAGCTATCCGCAAGACGCACCAAGGTCCGCAACAAACCCAGCTTGTACGTGGAGGATTTGTCGTCGTTCACGATGATATGGCGCAACGTGGGCAAGGCACCCGTACCATCATCTGGCAGCCGGTAAATGGCGGTTTCCCACCAGACATCGGGTCGCTGAAGCTGATCCTCTGTAACGCTGACCGCAACGGGAACAGGCATGACCGCGCGGTGGCGGGCAAGACCATCCAGTTCCGCCTTGCTGACCTCGTAAAATACGCGCTCCCCATCCCCTGCGCCATGGCGCAGGGTAATTACCAGGGTACCGGACGGAGCCAACAATTCTGTCAGAATGCGGAATGCCCGCTCACGGGATGACGGCGGAACATGCATCCACACAGCAGATACGAGTATCAGATCAAAGCGATAACTGAGCTTCCGGATTTCCGCCAGCTCCGGCAGGCTATCATTTACCCACTGGATACTTTGATGAGCCGAGACCGCCTGCCCGAGTTTGCGCAGTTCATCCGCCGGCTCTGCAGCCACAACATCCCACCCACGTGCTGCCAGCGCCATAGCATCGCGGCCACTACCCGCGCCAACATCCAGAGCCAGACCGGATTCTTCGGGAATCAACGGCAGCCAGTCGCCGTGAACCTGCTCGAAAGTCAGGGACTGGTATTGGTGGAAGAACTTTTCGGCATTCTGGTTGTAAGGGCTAACTGCCATGCAAATTACCGCTGAAAGTGTCCTGACTTTTGAAATGGACGCCGGATAGCACCCGGAATCGGTTGTGTACACAACCGTATAGGCCGGTGAAAGCGTAGCTCAATGGATGTCGAACGGGTACCCTGGACTCGATATGTTGGAAAACTGGACACGCCTTAGAACCAATAATCTAACTATAAATGACCAAGCTATGGTGTTAGATTCGGCGTAGTGCGATGAGTTAAAAGGGGATTAGTCAACATGCCAAAAGGCGATCATTGGAGCGAGCAGGAGATAATCCTGACGGTAGCTGATTACATGCGAATGCTATCACTGGAACTCGCAGGACAGCCCTACAACAAAACTGCTCATAGACGGGAGCTTTTGAACTTACTTAATGGCCGAACGAACGGAGCTGTCGAACTAAAACACCAGAACATCAGCGCTGTTCTGCGTGACTTGAACTGCTTATGGATTGCAGGTTACAAACCAAGAAGCAATTATCAGGAAGCTTTAGCGATTCACGTTGAGGATTGGATAAATACACATCCTGAGTTTGATCGTGTATCCCAGTCAGCGGTGGAGCAACCTGCATTTGTTCCAAGCGACATAGAGTTTTCACGCCTTGTCGTAGATGCCCCTATACCATCGAAAAAAATTGGGGATCCTCGAGGTGCTTATGCCCCGGTTCGTACCGCCTCCAAAAGAGACTATGTAGCCCAAGAGGCTCGGAACGCTGACCTCGGAGATGCGGGAGAGATTCTCGCCTTAAGTTATGAGGAGTACCGACTTCGATCAGCAGGGAAACCAAAATTGGCAGAGCGGATTGACCGTGTTTCAAAGTCGCAGGGAGACGGGCTTGGATATGATATTCTTTCATTTGAAGTGACGGGGAAAGAACGATTTATCGAAGTAAAAACAACGGCATTTGCAAAAGAAACTCCGTTTTATGCCACACGCAATGAAATATCTTTTTCGGAAGATTTCCGAGACCAGTTTCACCTGTACCGGTTATTTGATTTTCGAAACTCGCCCAGGCTTTTCTGGCTTCAGGGAGCCATATCAAAGCATTGCACGATGGACCCTGTGAGCTTCATCTGCAGGCTGCATTAGTAAATGTGTTAGGCAAGGCGGATTCGGTACATGGGATTTTCCTAATTTTTGATCTTAGGCCAAGTAGATGCCCTACCCCATAGAACAAAAACTGGTCATCGCCGTTGCCTCCAGCGCGCTGTTCGACCTGTCCGAATCAGACCAGGTATTCCGTGAGCAAGGCGAAAAGGCCTATCGGGCCTATCAGGAGGCGCACCTGCATACACCTCTGGAAAAGGGCGTTGCCTTTCCGTTCATGCGGCGGTTTCTGAGCATCAACCGGAAATTTCCGGAACAGTGTCCGGTGGAGGTGGTTCTGCTGTCCCGTAATTCGGCCATTACCGGTAAGCGGGTGTTTCACTCCATTCATCACCACGATCTGGACATCAGCCGGGCGGCGTTTCTGGAGGGCAAGTCGCCCTATGCCTATATTCCGGCGTTCAATGCCTCGCTGTTTTTGTCCGCCAACGAGCGGGATGTATCCCAGGCCATCGACTACGGGTATCCGGCGGGTACGGTACTGCCCAGTCACGTGGTGGACGATGCCGACGATGCGGAGTTGCGCATTGCCTTCGATTTTGACGGAGTGATTGCGGATGACGCGTCAGAACGGGTGTACAAGGATCGCTCCCTGGAGGATTTTCAGGCCCACGAGACCTCCCGCTCCCATATCCCCCACAGTCCTGGTCCGCTGGCTGACCTGTTCCGCAAGATTTCCCATTTACAGACGCTGGAGGATCAGGCGCTGCTTGCGGATCCCGGTTATCGCCGGGTACTGCGCACGGCCATCGTGACGGCTCGCAATGCTCCGTCCCATGAGCGGGTAATTACCACCCTGGAGCACTGGGGTGTGAATGCCAATGAGGTGTTTTTTCTGGGGGGTATGAAGAAGGACCGGATTCTCAATGTTCTGAAGCCCCACATGTTCTTCGATGACCAGCGCTCTCACCTGGAATCGGAAGCCGGGGATATTCCCATGGTGCATATTCCATTCGGGGTGTCGAATCTGCTTTAGGAAGCGGCCAATGTTGCGTTGGCGGGCCAGACAGTGGCGAAAAGGTCAGTTTTTCAGGTACGATAGCCACAGTGCTTGCTCGTTAATTTCGTAATATATTGAAAATATTAAACCTTTTAGCCGATTTCTTTTATCCGCCAGGAAAAAAAAGGGCTAACCAGATGGAAATACGAAAAAAGACCTGCCCTGCGAATCACACTGAATGATGCGGCCAATGCAGTTTCGAGTGAGACTCTCACAGGCTGTGTTCATTTGCGTGTCAGGACTGTTGTTTCTTCTCTCGCCGGCAACCAGCTTCGCCCAACAAACGTTTCTCGGTCAGTGGTATCAGGTTGGTCCCGACTGGCGTTTCCCTGAACAACCCGTCAACACAATCAATGCGCCCTCTCTGACTGGTGGCCGTTTCGTCTTTCAATCAGAGCTGGAAGTCACCGATGCGGATGAAATCATCGTCATTGATTTCAAAAACGCCAGCACTCTGGGTCGTCTCCATCACACCCTGACCGATACAGCCGGCAATATCGTCGCTGAAGCACAGGGCGGTATCCAGTCAGAGTCCAGAAATACGTTCTTTTTGCGCCATGGACGCGAATTCCGGTTACCGCCAGGCAGATATGAGCTCACAACCGAATTGAGTTCCCCCTATTTCATTGCGGAACCTCAGCCCTACTGGGACTCTCTTGCAAACTATCGCGAGGCAATACAATGGGGCAACGTGATTACCCTGGTTAGCCTGGGCATACTGATAAGTTTGGGCGTTTATTATCTCATTCTGGCGCTCGTCAGAAGGCGTACAACCGAAAGCATGTACACCTTTTTTATCTGGATGAATGTTTTATACAACGGCACCGCACTATTGGTGACTCCCAATCTGTTCAACATTCATTGGTTCTATTTTGTCGGCGGGCCAATCTTACTGAGTAACTTTGCCTATATTCTGTTTGCCCGGCACTTATTACAGATACGAGCCGAGACCCATCCGTGGCTGAATAGGTTGGCGAAGCTTTTTATGCTTCTTTTAGGGGTCTTGCTGCTGGTCGCTCTGTTTAATACAAACCTGATCATCGAGTCCGCGCGCTATGGCGTCGGTCTGATGATGTTCTACGGCCTGATTGCAGCCATCGTAAGGGCCTACGAAGGCTACAAGATTGCCTACTACTATCTGGTGGCGATTGCGGCTTTCTTTATTATTGGCTCCATAGCTATTTCCAGTCGAGATCTGGACGGCGTCTTCACTATATATGTGGAACATATCGGGTTACTGGCGGTAACGGTGGAAGTCCTGCTGCTTGGCCTGGTGCTGGGCTATCAGTTTGCCGAGGTTTACCGCGAAAAAGAACATAACCTGGCCCTGGTGCGACACAGCTTGAAAATTGCCCACCACGATGCGCTAACCAGCCTGCCCAATCGATACGCCTGGGATCTGGCAATGGAGACAATTTCGGATAGCGGGATGATAACGCTGTTGGATATGGACAATCTCAAGCTTTATAACGATACCTATGGCCACCATAAAGGTGACGAGATGCTGCAGATGTTTTCCGGCACACTCTCCTCGGAGCTCGGTGAAACCGGTATTCTATACCGCATGGGAGGCGATGAGTTTGCGATTGTCTGTGCACGCCATAGTGATGCAGAAACGATCAATCAGGCCATAGCCGATACCATCCATTACATGCGGAATAATGGCTTCGAGAAGGCTGATGTCAGTTATGGATCGGCAAACGCAAAAGAGTCGGCAAGTCTTGAATCGCTGCGAATACTGGCCGACAAGCGTATGTACCTGCACAAAAGCAGGCATTCAAACCCACAATCTGTGTAACGAAGCACACACGACTATATGTCAGCCAGTTACCAGCGACGGCTGATCATCATATGCAGCCAGAACGCCTCATTGCGCAATTGTGCATCCTCACCAAACGGTAACTCGGGATTGGTGTAATCAACTTTTTTACGAAAATCGTACTCGAGACCGGCAGACAAGCTCCATTCCGGGTTGAAGGTGTAGCGTCCACCAAAAGTGACGTGATGATCAAGGATTCCGGCAACCAGTGGATTGGTGCTCTCCTCAGGAATCGGGTTTTCACCGTAGTTATAACCGGCATACCAGGTCAGTTTTTCACTTTGGCGGTAAGCTACGCCTGTGGCAAACACCCATTGGTCACTCCAGTTCATCGCCGAGGAGCTGCGGATGTCGGGCAATCCGGCGATCGCGGGATCGGTGGCGAACAATGTATTTTGCTTCATCGCATCCGACCAGTTAATCCAGTTTATTTTGAACGACAGCAGCCATTTATCACTGGCTTTATAGGCAGCACCGACGGCTACCTCCTCCGGTAACGCCAGGCCGGTTATGGTGGCATCGTCATATTGCACAACGCCCAGCCCATCATTGGTCAAATTAAGCTTCAGCTGGCCACCGGTCAGGGGCAGTTCTGTTTTTCCGGTATAAGTCGCGGCAAACGTCAGGTCTGGTGTGGCTTGATACTGAAGGCCCACTTTGAAACTGGTACGTAAGCTGCTGGCATCTTTTACCTCAATGCCGGAAAAGCCCGGGACCGACGTATTGGGGAATATCTTTTGTTCTGCCTCGGCATAAACCAGACCGAAACTGCCACCCACTGACCACTTGTCGTTCACTTTACAGCCCAGGCCAGTGGTCAGTTTGGCGACGGAAAACAAACCAGAATATTCATCCTGGGTGCCAAACGCGGTATTCAGATTTTCAAACACACCTCCGGAACCGCCCTGAGCGAACAGCCCCAATCCAGCGGTGCAGGACGAATCTCTCAGTTTTTGCGCATAGCCCATGCCGCCCAGACCTGTGTATCGGTTGCTGGCGTGCTGGTCATTGCCAAACTGATCTTTGTGCGATAAGTCGGTGATACGCAATAACGAGCCATACCCGTCAAAAAGTTTGTGGTCGATCTGGGTCAGACCAGCCGGGTTGGTATTTAGCGCACTGGTATCACGGGCCACGGCAATATCAGCACCGGCCATGAGTGTGGATTCGGCACCAAATCCAATAAGGTTGATCCCGTTCGTGGCATGGCTGGTGCCTGCAAACAGGCCAAAGGCGCAGAGCATTATTTTTTTCATTATGGTACCTGAGACCTGAGCGCTCCTGGCGTATTGCCTGGAACGCATTGTAAATGCGGAATCTGCTCTGAACGTTTTGATGTAAAGCGAGTAACGGCTGAAACTGACGTTTCTTTAAGGCTGAGTCAGATGATGTGCCGTCTAGCGAGTGGGTTATCACCATTCTGGCGCACTGGGGCGTGAACGCCAGTGCGGTGTTCTTTCTGGGGGATATGACGAGCCCAACGAATCACCTCAGCAATTGACAAAAGAGGCAGTGGCATTGAGCTCCACTGCTTCCAGTGAGGATGAATGCCATCAGGCCAACAAAGGTGAAACATCAAAAAACATAAATGAAGCCAACACCGATCTCCGCTTCATAATTGTTCCGGGATATCGGGCTATCTGAAACGTCACTCCCATAGACTTCGTAAAGAGCTTCACCGAAGATCTGCCAGTTTTTGTTCAAGTAATTCCGATAGTTAACATTGACGCCCGTTGATCTATAACCGCTATCAACATCGGTTTCCGGAAGACCTGAATCTATGGATTGCCGTGTGTTCACACCAAAGTCGCGGTTGGCTAACTTACCATCGTGGAACGTGACAACAGCGCCAATTTCCCAGCCAGTGCCGTCAGGTTGGCAACCCAAACAAGTTCCTGCGCCGAAAATCCCGAGCGTGCCGATTTCTCCTGTTAATACACGGCCATCCAGGAAGTAACGCCAATCTTCTGTAAGGGCATGACGTACTTCCACCAGCAATGTCACCCCGGAACTCGAGTCGCCTAACCCATCCAGCCTTCCATCGTCTGAATCACTCTCTTCACGGCCTTCTTCGTAGCCTACAGAGGCCTGGAACAACCAGTTATCCCTGGCCAATGTTCGCCACCCAATTGATTCACCTGCCCAGAAAAAAACGTGTTCACCCGTTCGCCACTGAACACCGCCAGCCGGATCAATCTCAAACTCGAATTCGTCCGAACCCTCATAAGAGGTCTCGTATTCAACGCCCAGCCCAAGCCCAATGCCCCAACCATCGCCGTCTGTGAAATCGACGATAGAGGGAAGCGGTACGAGAGCGGTTCTCGCCTCCGTCGCATTTGCCGATCCAAAACATGAAAGAGCACCAAGAACTGTGACGACTTGAAGGACTGTTTTTTTCATGATTTTTACACCTATGAAGCAGGAGGTGGTGTTACGACTTAATCATCATTATGGATGATTATTTTTAACTCGCACCAGGGACTGATCGATTCCAGGAAGACTTTCGGACGCCCTTGCTCGCAGCCTATGCGGTAACGGCCCTCCCCCTCTCCGCCCAGGGCTCTTCCCGGATCGGCAGATGTATCAGCGCCGAAAGCGCACCGAAGCCCACGCCAATCCACCATACCAGGGTGTAGTTGTTGTAAAGGTCGTACAGCGCGCCACCCAGCCATACCCCCAGAAAACCTCCCAGCTGGTGGGAGAAAAACACGACACCGTACAGGGTGCCCATGTACCGCAGGCCGTAGATCTGGGCCACCAGGCCAGAGGTGAGCGGTACCGTTGCCAGCCACAGGGAACCCATGGCAACAGAGAACAGCACCACGGTTTCCGGGGTGATCGGCGTCATGATGAACGCTGCCGCCACCAGGGTTCGCAGCAGGTAAATTGAGGCCAGCAGGTATTTGCGGGAATACCGGTCGCCCAGCCAGCCGGCCAGCAGAGTTCCGCCAATATTGAACAGGCCGATGAGTGCGATAGACAGCGCGCCCAGTGCGGTTGCCGAGGTCAGGCCCAGGGTGTGAATCAGGGTGCCGGGTATGATGGCACCGCACATTTCCACAATGAAGGCCGGGAAGTGGGCGGTAATAAAGGCCAGCTGGTAACCGCAGGAGAAGAAGCCGATAAAGATGAACAAAAAGGTTGGGTCCTTGAGCGCCCGTTTCAGCACGGTGCCCATTTTTTCATCAACGATCGAGGTGCTCGCAGGTGTTGGTGCCCGCATGAACGGCAGCACCAGCAAGGACACAAGGATGAAACCGGAGAACACCAGAAACACGGACTGCCAGGGCATAGAGGTCAGCAAGGCCTGAGCCACCGGTGGCCCGACAATTTGTCCCGCCGAGCCGGCGGCAGTCACAATACCCAGCGCCATTGAACGGTGCTTGTCAGAGGTGGAGCGCCCCACCACCGCCAGAATCACCCCGAAGCCGGTGCCGGCAATGCCGAAGCCTACCAACATCTCCAGCAGCTGGTGCTGGCCAGGGGTGATCGCAAAGGAAGAAAGTACCAGGCCAACGATATAGAAGGCCGCACCGCCGATAATGGCCTTGCGGTCGCCGTATTTCTCGGCGAAGGCGCTGAAGATGGGCTGGCCGATACCCCAGAACAGATTCTGGATGGCAATGGCCAGGGAGAACGATTCTCTGGGCCAGTTGAACTCCGCCGCTATGGGCAACTGAAACAGGCCGAAGGACGCCCGCACGGCAAAGCTGACCAGAATGACAATGCACCCGGCAATCAGCACCGGATGGATCAGATTGCTGTAGGGTTGGGTCGGTTGGCTACCGGTCCCTCTCACCGTATATGACCCGCCCCGGTGAGCATGGTATGCAGCAGCTCATGGGCATCAAACTTGGTCAATGCTTCGTCAGCGCCCACCTGGCGGGCGTAGCTCACGCTCATTTCACTGTTCAGGGAGGTGTGCAGAATAATAAAAGGCTGCTTCAGCGTACGATCGTTGCGGATATTGAACGTCAGCTCGTACCCGTCCATGCCCGGCATTTCGATATCGCTTACCAGCAGATCCACCGGCCTGCCCTCTTCCCGGGCGTTAAGAACGATATTCTGTGCCTGGTGGCCGTCGGTGGCCATTTCAAACGGAATGTTATGACGATCAAGCACGTCTGCCAGTTGGCGTCGGGCCACCTGGGAGTCGTCCACCAGCAGAATGTTCAGAGCCCGCAGGGCTTCGGTCTCCCGATCCGTCAGGGTGGTGACCCTGCTGGCAGCCGGGTCCGGCAGCACTCTTGCCAGTACCAGTTCCACATCCATCAACTGAACGATGCCATTATCAATTTCGATGGTACCGGTGATGAAGGCAGCGGGCCCGACCCCTTTCGGGGGTGGCGACACGTTTTTCCAGTCCACATCAACGATCCGCTCCACCTGGTGCACCAGAAAGCCCACTTCCTGACGCTGGATATCGGTAATGATGATGGATCCGTTTTTCGGGTCATCGCTGGCCGACCGGCCATAGCCCAGGGCGAAGGCAATATCCACTACCGGAATGGTGGCTCCGCGGAAGGTCATGGTTCCCCTCACCGCCGGATGGCTGTGGGGCAGCACCCGCAGGGGCACCACTGGCGAGATTTCCCGCACTTTCAGGGTGCCAACGGCAAATCGCTGGGTCGCGCTCAGCCTGAACAGCAGCAGCTTCTGCAACGAGTGCGTACGTTTCTGTGTGGACATTAATGGACCATTCCCGTGTTCGGTGAGTGCACTCTACTCTCTAATCTCTACTCTCTACTCTCTACTCTCGACTTCCAACTCTACGATCAGCGCTTCTACCCCATGGTATCGGTCAGCCTGCGGGTATCTTGAATTTTAATCACCGCCGGGGATTCTGCCGCCGGCCTTGAGGCGTTCGATACTCTGGTTCAGAATGTTATCTCAGGACACCAATATAAGAAAAAAGAGGTCGTCATGTCACAGGAATATAAGAGTTTTTCAGAATTTTACCCGTACTACCTCGATGAGCACCGGAATTTGAACTGTCGCCGGCTGCATTTTGTCGGCAGCCTGATCGTGCTGGTCATTCTGGCCGCGGTGCTGGTGACCCAGGCCTGGATCTGGCTGTTGCTGGTGCCACTGGTGGGCTATGGTTTTGCGTGGGTGGGACACTTCATGTTCGAGAAAAACCGGCCAGCCACCTTCAAGCATCCGTTGTACAGCCTGATGGGTGACTGGGTGATGTTCCGGGATATTCTGACTGGGCGGGTATCGATCTTTTGATGCCGGCGGCTACTCGATGTGATCAGCAACCACCTCGTTCAGCTCTGCGTAGTCACACTCCTGCTGGGCCAGGAAGCCCTGTGACGAATCCACAGCGACGTTGTCGTCCCGCATGTAACGGCGCCCCAGCAAGGCCGGGTATCGGAAGTTGTGGCGATCGGTCAGCGAGAACTCCGCCTCGTGCATACTTCCGGCAATGCAGAATTCCATATCCACCACATAGCGATCCTGGGTTTCCGCGTTTTTACGTTTGATTCCCACGATGCGTTTGACGGGACGCTCAAAGGTCAGCGCTACATTGACCTCATCCCCATCACCGGCTTTCTCCGTGTCATCCAGATCATGGTGATCATCAAGCGGTATCTCAAACCGTATCCATTCCTGGCCGTCTTTTTCAAATGGCTCGATATTCACCGCGTGCAGGGACGACGTCAGTGCGCCTGTGTCCAGGCGGGCCTTCATGCGCAGTTCGGGATCTTTCAGCACCAGCCATTCCACAAACCCCAGCACCTCCGGCTCATCGCTGTTGCTGCTGTCTGCCTGGGCATTTATTGCGAACAGGGGCGCACAGGCCAGAGTAGTGGCCAGCAACCATGCTTTGGTGGAGGTTTTCGGGGAGGATCGGTTCATGCAGAACTCCTTGGTGATTAAAAACTCAGGGGAACGTCATCTGCCGAGTTTGTATACTACGTTGCACTTATCCGATAAATCCCATTTGTTTCAATAGATTAATCTTTTGTCAATGATGAGGAACCGACCTGATCCGGAACCTCGGGCGGTAACTCCGGCTTCGACAGCCGCCGCTTTACCCAGTCGCGGCAAGGTTTCTCAACATACTCATAGGACCATTTTGACAACCAGATAATGGCAGCAAGCATGATGAGGTTGATGACGACGGAGACCCAGCCCATGGGTTGTTCCGGATCAATACCCAGAATGAACTCGGACACGTTGGATACGCCAAACTGCAGCAGCCTGTGAATCATGTAGATGGAAAATGACCACACCCCGATCTGGCGGATGAGGCCTATGTTCAATACCCGGGACAAGGCACCGCCGTCAGGCGCGGAGAACACCAGGATTGCAACACAGAAGCTGGCCACAGCCAGCAGCGCGAATACATAGCCCTGGCCAGCAAGGCTCACGGAAGCAATGACCAGCAAGGTGGCCGCCAGTTCTGCCCCTGTAAGCGCCTGTCTGTTTTTGCGAATGGTGGCTAGCCAGTTCTCGTGCACTGCCTTGCTCCGGATCCGGTACACCAGTATGCCGAGGTAGAAAGCGCCCAGGCATCGGATAAAGCCATAGTCGTAGGTGGTCAAGAGCCGCTCCTGCCCCAGAACCTGCAAGGCCAGATAGCAACCAGCGCTGACCAACAGCGGGAAAATCAGGGTGCGTTGCCGGTCGAGGCTGACAGTCAACACAAAAAATACAAGGTAAGCAAAAAATTCGGTGCTGATGCTCCAACTGGGCTGGTTCCAGCTCAGGGAATCGTGAATACCCATGGCATGGATCAGCATCAGGTTGCTGAAAAAGGTGCTTACATTGTTATCGACCAACTGGTCGGTACCACCGAATCCCGAAAGATAAAGGTACTGTTTCAGCAGAACGTAGGGTACCCAGAGCATCAGCGTAAACAGATGAAGCGGATACAGACGACCTAAACGGAGCGCGAGATAGCGGGAGAACCCCATACCTGCCAGGATTTTTTCGCTGTAAGCGTAGGCCATCACGAAGCCGGACAGCACGAAGAACAGGTCAACGAACAGATAGCTGTTGCTGATAAAGGCAAAGGATTGGTTTTCGAACCGAAATGGAGAGTGGTAGATAACTACCAGACATGCGGCAAGACCGCGAATGGATTCAAGACGGGTAAACACGAGCCTCTCCCTGGTTCAGACGCCACGCAGGCGATTCTGTCGCGTCTCTGCACATCCTTACGCTTCCCGGCACCTTCAGGCCATCATACCGGCAGCATTTGCAGCGAACGCTCCAAGGCTACCAAAGCCCGGGATCTTCGTCTTGTTTTTCTTTTTGTTTCGGAGGCCCAGACCGGGCGCACGCGTTCTGGCGGGCGCCCGGTCTGGATTCAGATTACTCAGAAACGGGCGGTCAGACCAAGCCCGATACCGTCGACGGTGATTCCGTCCGTCTTGCCGTAGCGCATGTACTCAACGTTGGCGGAAAGTGCGGAGTGGATGGCGACATCCACACCGATACCGTAGGAAAAGTCAGACTCATCATCCGTTCCGGAATAGCCCGGGCCGGAAAATCCAAACTCATAACGGGTGAAGCCAAGTACCAGATATGGTGTGGCCGGCGACTCGTTGGCCAGGTTCAGTGTGGCGTAGCCACCAAAAAGACTGTCAAGCTCAACGTCTGTGACGCCAATGGAGTCATCGTTGGCACCAAAACCTGCGCGTGCTTCAAGACCAAAATATGGCGAAACCATGGCGCCGACCTTACCGGACAGCATGCCCACATCGGCATCAACACTGCCATCGTCAATGGAGACGAAGGTGTAATTGGCTCCGGCGTAAAGCCCGCCCGTGCCGGAGCGGTACATGTCGGCCTGAGCTGGCAGGCTGACGGCCAGTCCGGTTGATCCAGCCAGTAAAATGGTAGCCAGGGTACGTGTTGACAATAATTTCATCATTTTATCTTCCTCGTTGTTACTCAGTCCGCCTCAAGAAATTATGAGTCGCTGGACTTCCCTTGTTCAGGATCGCCCGAAGGCCGGGAACATTGCTATAGGTCCCCTGATCCTTTACACGGTTTTTACGGGTTCTTTACGAAGTCATCAGATCTGGTGGCCGCTGTTCTGGCCGTCCGATATCGGGTGGTGTCAGTGAAGTGTTCAGGCTTGAGGGATCAAACTGAATCCTGCACCCGGAAGGCATCGATAAGCTCAGGGAAAAAGCTCAGAAAACGGGCTTCCAGTTCCTGATCGTGAATCCGAATTTCCTCGATAATGCCCTGAAACTGGTTCCGGAAACGAATCTGTCCCGCAACCCGGTCCATGGCGTGTCCAATGGTGTCAAAATCGGCGTAGGCGTGGAACCAGTCGTAACTGATCATACGCTCTGTCACCTTTGCCATTGGCTCAGGCATGAGTTTACGCCCTTTCTCAAGATCCGAATATAACCAATTGATATATTTACCTTGGTCACCGTCACCGAACTGCTCCCAGTGCCTCAGCAAATAGTGATCAAACAGCATATCCAGAGCCACCCCGGCGAACCGCCGGCGCTGGCTGGAGAACAGGGTCTTGCAGGCCAGCACCTCCGGATGCCGGTCAGTGAATGCATCCACTGCCCGGTGATTGTGCAATCCGGCCCGCACTTCCCCGCTTAGCTGTTGCGGGTCAACGCCCCGGGCAAAATCACCCAGCAGATTGCCAACCCGGGATTCCACCGTTGGCCGGGCCAGATACAGGTGGGCAAAATGGTTCACAGCGACAGCCAGTTCCGGATACAGGCGCCAACTTCCTGGATTTCCTCCAGGCAAACCGCGTGGTCCATGGGGTAGGCGTGATACTCGGGGGCATAACCCATGGCCTGCAAACGGGCGACGGAATCCTGGCCCAGAGTCTCACTGACCATGGGATCAAAGGTGCCGTGGAACACGCTGATGGGAATCTGCCGGTTAGCTTCAGAGGGTTCAATGGTATCGGCGGTGGCAAAATAGGTGGACATGGCCAGGATTCCCGCAAGCCGTTCCGGATAGGTCAGGCCCAGCTGGTAGGCAACGGCACCGCCCTGGGAGAAGCCGGCAATGATGATACGCTCCGGGGGCACACCACGGTCCCGTTCCTGACGGACCAGCTCGGCTACGGCATCAGAGGATGCCAGCAGTTGCTCGGTGTCTACGGTTCGTTTGACGTCCATGGCCTTGATGTCGTACCAGGCGGGCATCACCATACCGCCGTTGATGGTAACCGGCATCTCCGGCGCGTGGGGAAAAATGAAGCGGACAGCGGCATTGGCTGGCAGCCCCAGTTCCGGAACAATGGGCTCGAAATCGTGGCCGTTGGCGCCAAGTCCATGCAACCAGATAACAGAAGCCGTCGGCTCCGCCCCGGTATCTACCTGTACGTACTGAAGTGTGGTCATTGTGCCTCCGTGGTCGGTTGATGTTACCGGGTTTACTGGTCTACCACCGCACCTTTGTCACGGGCGGTCAGTGAGCTGATGACCGGATTGGCGTACATGGCCACCAGATACGGCCGGATTGCCTCGTCGCAGGCATCCAGGCGCCGCTCCATTTCATCTTCGGCGGCCTGCAGTTCGGCAGGCGTCCAGCTTTCAGCCGTCACCACCTCTTCACCAATGCTGGCCGGCGTCTGGTGAGACCCCGGATGAACCTCCCGCAGGTTGTAGGCCACCAGGTTGGAGGCGTGCAGGTGATAGTTAACGTGCATCTCGTCGTCTATCAGGTTGGCCAGGTCTTTGGCGTTGTCTGGCGAGTTCGCTATGGGCGTACCGAAATGCACATGGACGTGACCCTTGAAGCCGGTCAGGCCCTTTACGATCTGCTCGGAGTCTTCGTTCTCTGCTTTCTGGTAGGTTCCGGTACGGGCGCGGATTTCCAGTTCCCGGGCCTTGTCGGTATCGCAGGGGTCGTACTCATAGGCTATGGACACCGGTACGATATTCATCTTGTTCATGGCTTCCGCAAAGCCGAGGCCCTGCTTTTTGCGGCTCATGTAGAACATTTTGATGATGGCCGGGTCGGTCAGATCTATGCCGTTCTTGGCGCGACCTTCACGCTGCGCAATCCAGATGCTGTGACCATCGTCCAGGCTGTGGTTGATGAAGCCTGACAGGGTCATGAACACGTTCCGCATTTCCCGCGGGCTCTGAATGTTTCTGCGCACGACGAAGCTCTTGTTGAGTCGCATCATTTCGGCAAACACCGGGTTTTGCAGAAGGTTGTCGCCGATGGCAATCCGGGTGGTGTCAAAGTCATTGAGATAAAGCAGGTGATTCACCACCATGGGATCGAAGACGATATCCCGGTGGTTGGAGATAAACAGGTAGGACGTGTTGCGGTCCAGTTTATCCAGGCCTGAAGAGGTCAGCTGGGTGGTGGTGTTGCTGACCAGCGTGGTGACCTGCTCGGCGACACGGTGCTGGATATCCCGAACGGTACGGGCATCATCAAAATGCCTGGCAAGCCAGCCCTTGACCCGGCGACGAACCAGGCCCGGTAACCATTTTGCCAGAAACGGAGAACGGAAGCGGCCAACCATCAACTGGAAGTCCGGATCGTTCTGCAGCCGTGACACGGCGCCGGGCACTTCGTCATCGCTGTAGGGCCGAATTGCGTCAAATTCCTGCATGAAATTCCTGTTTTTTATGATGTTTTACATAAATCAGGTGGCTCGGGAAGTGCACAGCCGTCCCGTCAAAACGGCGCTATTGTAACGTCTGAAGACAAAAGATGCCTCTCCCCTTGTGGCGGAGCCTGGTTAATGGATCCAAAAAGCGAGCGGACAGGTCTTGCCAAAATCGTGCGTAGCCATGGATGGCGGAGCCCGAGCGTACATGGACGTATTCACAGCGTATTTTGGCAAGACCTGTCCGCTTGCTTTCACACAGAGGTTGCCAGCGCCCTGCTCACTCATCTGCTTTCTGGTATGCTCTTCGCCGATCCCGAGCGTCAAAATCAAACACCGAAACAAAACGGATAGCCTGCCCGCCCATGGATTTCATGACCCTGAGCCGAGAAAAACCCGACGCACCACTGCAGTCACCGTCGGAAGTGTTGCACCGTGTGTTCGGTTACGACCAGTTCCGTCCGCTCCAGGGCGAGGTCGTGGATACCCTGGTAGGAGGCCACAACGCGCTGGTGCTGATGCCCACCGGTGGCGGCAAATCACTATGTTATCAGATTCCTGCCCTGGTCCGGCCCGGCACCGGTGTGGTTATTTCACCGCTGATCGCACTGATGCATGATCAGGTGGCAGCACTGCGGCAACTTGGCGTGCGGGCCGCCTACCTGAACTCCCAGTTATCGCCGGAGCAGGCCCGGGATACCGAAAACGATCTGATGCGGGGCGAAATCGACCTGCTCTACTGTGCGCCGGAGCGCCTGCTTCAAGCCCGGACCCTGAGCCTGTTACACGACTCTCCCATCTCCCTGTTCGCCATTGACGAAGCCCACTGTGTGTCCCAGTGGGGTCATGATTTCCGGTCTGACTACCTGGGCCTGAGCATTCTGGCGGAACAGTTTCCGGAGGTGCCGCGGGTGGCGCTCACCGCCACCGCCGATGAAAGAACCCGCAAGGAAATTGCCGAGCGCCTGTCACTGACCGATGCCCGCCACTTTGTCAGCGGGTTTGACCGGCCCAACATCCAGTATCGTATTGCCGCGAAAACCAATGCCAATACCCAGCTGCTGGAGTTTATTCGCCAGGAGCATCAGGGTGATTCCGGCATTGTTTACTGCCTGTCCCGCAACAAGGTAGAAGCCACCGCGGCACTTCTGCAAGGCAAAGGTTACGACGCACTGCCCTACCACGCAGGCCTGCCAGCGGAGGACCGGGCCCGTAACCAGGAACGTTTTCTGCGGGAAGACGGTGTCATTGTGGTGGCCACCATCGCCTTTGGCATGGGCATCGACAAGCCCGATGTCCGCTTCGTCGCTCATCTGGATCTGCCCAAAAGTCTCGAGGCCTACTACCAGGAAACCGGCCGCGCCGGCCGCGATGGCAAACCCTCCACGGCCTGGATGGTGTATGGCCTGCAGGATGTGATCAAGCTGCGGCAAATGCTGGAAGGCTCCCAGGGTAACGATCAGTTCAAACGCATCGAACGGCAGAAAATGGATGCCATGCTGGGCCTGTGTGAAATCACCACCTGCCGCCGTCAGGCTCTGCTACGGTATTTCGGGGATGAACTGGAACAACCCTGTGGCAACTGCGACACCTGCCTGAATCCTCCCAAGACCTGGGACGGCACTGAGGCTGTGCGCAAGGCCCTGTCCTGTGTTTACCGCACCGGTCAGCGCTTCGGGGTCGGTTACGTGATTGATGTGTTACGGGGCTCAGAAAACGAACGTATTCTGCAGTCGGGGCACCATCTGGTCACCACCTTCGGAATTGGCAAGGAGCTCAGTGCAACCCAGTGGAAATCGGTGTTCCGGCAACTGGTCGCCAATGGCTATTTGCGGGCCGATCCTGACGGCTACGGCGCCCTGCAGCTCACCGAGTCCTGCCGCGCCCTGCTCCGTGGTGAAGCCACCCTGCAACTGCGCCTGGATCCGGACAAGAAGACCAGCAGCACACGTACCCGCACGGCACGGGCAGACCTGCCCCCGGTTTCCGATCCGGTTGGCTGGGAAGCACTGCGGGCGCGCCGCAAGGCTCTGGCGGAGGAACAGGGTGTTGCCCCCTTCATGATTTTCCACGACGCCACGCTGCAGGAAATCCTCGAAAAACGCCCTGCCACCCTCAGTGAAATGGCCAGCGTCAACGGCGTGGGTGCCGCCAAACTTGAGCGCTATGGTCAGGTGTTTCTGGACGTGCTCGCCACGCTGGACTGAGCCACAGCCCCCTTCTCCACCGCATTCGCCTGGGTCCCGTCTGGTTAATCTGCGACAGCAGCCCCGCCATGGGGCTGTCGAATAATTTCAACAAATCTGGTCAGCCATTGGGTTTTCGGCTAAAACTGAACGTACGTTTATCGTGCGAGTGCTTTAATGAACGCAAAAAGGAATCTGTTCATGATCAGGAGTTTTGGTAATACCAGTTTCACAGCCTGGCTGCGCGGCATCTCATGAACCATTGCCCCCGGCTGCTGCTTGTCGTTGTGCTGATGTCGCTGTCCATTGCCTCGGCCCTGGCCGCCGCTGCTCCTGCCCAACCGGCGGATTCCGCAGAGTCGGAGAATAGACCACAAGCCCAACCGGAACCGGAGCTTTACCGGTTGTGGTATCGCAACTACGACAGTCCTCCGATTCTGTCCCTGCTCACCCTTGCACTCTCCAAAACGCCGGAATACGGTCCGTTCATCATCGAACGCTCCGTAGAGATGGGTCAGGGCCGGGCATTGCTTGAACTGCGGGGCCGTAGTGAGCTGATTCATATAGCCAACGTTGCCACCTCACCGGATCGGGAACGGAATCTCTATTCGATTCCCATCCCCATCGACGGCGGGTTACTGGGTTATCGGGTGTGCGTGATCAATGCCGACCATGCCCACCGGTTTCGTGGCGTTACCAGTATCGATCAGATGACCGACCGGGGTTTGCGGATTGGCCAGGGCAGCCATTGGCCCGACACCGAGATACTCAGGGCCAACGGCGCGCACGTCATCACCCATGCCCGTTTCGAACAATTGTTCGACATGCTGCTGAACGAACGTTTTGACTGTTTTGCCCGTGGCGTCAGTGAGGTGATTTTTGACCTGGAAATCACCCGCCATGATCAGCTCATTATCGAGCCCGAGTTGTTGCTGGCCTACCCCATGCCGTCCTATTTCTTTGTGGGTCCCGAGGATCACGCTACTGCTCAGCGCATTCAGCTGGGTATGGAACGAGCCATAGAGGACGGCAGCTTCGGGCAGTTTATCGAACAGTTTTTTGGCTACGCCCTGAAGTCACTGAACCTCAGGGAGCGCACATTGATCGAACTGACCAATCCGTTCCTGTCGGAGGAAACGGCAGCCCAGGGTAAACGCACCCTCGAACGCCTGACCCAACGCCTGCGCTCACCTATGAAAGATACACCCTGACCACTCCCCGCTGATTACACCGTAGCTTGCGGGCCACCCCGGAAATACCCTGCAGACCACCGCCGCCGGTTACATTGAGCCCCGCCCCGTGCTTTCTGTTAGACTGACCGGCCAAAAGCCGTCGTACATACCTGCACATCCACTACACCAGGAGCGTTACTGAATGGCCCATGAAGAGCTTCACCTGAGTCTCCGTAACCTGACCAACGACGATTATGATCAGCTCAAAGTACTTATGGACAGGGTCTATGATGACATCGGCGGAGCCTGGCCCTATGAGACCATCAAGTCGCTGATCGAACAGTTTCCGGACGGCCAGATCTGTATCGAAGACAGTGGTGAACTGGTGGCTGTGGCCCTGACCGTAAGCGTCAAGTACGAGCGCTTCAGCAACCCCCACACCTACGACGACCTGATTCTTCGCAATGAGAAGATCTGGCACAACCCCAATGGCGACTCGCTGTACGGACTGGATGTGTTCATTCATCCGGATTATCGGGGCTATCGTCTGGGGCGCCGGCTGTATGAGGCCCGCAAGGACCTGTGCCGGTCCATGAACCTGCGGGCTATCCTTGCCGGTGGTCGCATTCCCAGCTATCACAAGTACGCAGAGCAGTACACGCCAGCGGAATACATTCAGCGGGTCGACCGTAAGGAAATCTACGACCCCATTCTGAGCTTCCAGCTGTCCAACGACTTCCAGGTCACCCGGCTGATGCACAAGTATCTGCCGGAAGATGAAAAGTCACTGGGCTATGCCACCCTGCTGGAATGGAACAACATTCTGTACACCCCGCCCTCAACCGTACTGGCCAGCCGCAAGACCCAGGTCCGTATCGGTGCCGTGCAATGGCAGATGCGGGAGTTCACGTCAGTGGAAGAGGTGTTGAAGCAGGTTGAGTATTTCGTCGATGCGCTGTCTGACTACAAGAGTGATTTCGCGATCTTCCCGGAGTTTTTCAACGCGCCGTTGATGGGGCTCACCGATCAGGTGGACCAGAACCGTGCCATCCGTTTTCTGGCCGGGTTCACGGAGCAGTTCCGCAACGAAATGTCGGAAATGGCGGTCAGCTACAATATCAACATCGTCACCGGCTCCATGCCCTTGCTGGAAAACGACCGGGTGTATAACGTCAGCTATCTGTGTCACCGGGATGGCCGCGTGGACGAACAGCGCAAGATTCACATCACACCCCATGAACGCCGTGACTGGGTTATTGAGGGTGGCGACAAGTTCAAGGTGTTTGAAACCGATGCCGGCCGGGTTGCCATCATGGTCTGTTACGACATCGAATTTCCCGAGCTCGGACGCATTGCTGCAGACCAGCAGGTGGACATCATCTGCGTGCCTTTCTGGACCGATACCAAGAACAGCTATCTGCGCGTGCGCCACTGTGCCCAGGCCCGGGCTATCGAGAATGAGTGCTACGTCATCATTACCGGCAGTGTCGGCAACCTGCCCAAAGTCGAGAACCTGGACGTCCAGTATGCCCAGTCATCGGTGTTTTCACCCTCGGACTTTGCCTTCCCCCATGATGCTGTAATGGCGGAAACCACGCCGAATACCGAAATGATCATGTTCTCGGACCTCGACCTGGAAAAGCTGACACTGGTCCGCAACGAGGGCTCGGTGACCAACCTGAAGGATCGTCGTACCGACCTGTATTCCCTGACCACCTGGGATGGCAAGCAGGACGTTGATGACGATCAATAACAGCCACTATTAATCGCGTTAGTGTCGTACTGGCCGGTCTTATTGGCAAAAAAAGCCTGGCACAGTGCGACAGCTCACATTAAAAGCCTGCTATAGCAGGCTGAAATAATTGCCAAACGGTCAAGCAGTGGCTAAGGTTTAGCCACTGTCAGATAATTTACCCACGAATAAATGATTGTGACCGGAATGACAACGCTGTCGGCGGTACAGCCGTCCAGGGAACGTGATATGCAAAATCCAGAAACCGCATTCCAGACTGCGCTTCCCGATCTTTTAGCCCGATTTGCTCTTCGTAAAGGGCTATTCCGCAAGGAATTGGTAGAAGCCCGGGTATTTGACCTGAGTCAGTTCAGCTGTGTACTGAAAACCGATAAAGTCTTTGAACCAGGCGATACCCTGTCGTTTGAGCTGGAAATGGCCATGCCTTTTGAAAACATTGAAGCGAAAGGCCTGTCCGGACTGATCACAGAAAGAAGAAAGTACTGTAGCAACTTCTTTTATGCAGTTGATTTTATAGGAAATAATTTCCAACCAAAGGCTGAAAAATCGGAACAGCTCGAGCGTATCAGGGAAGTGCTAGATCGCAAGAAGTCACTTCTGTCCCGTCGCGAAGGTCCTTCACAGCCCGGCATGCGGGCATCCGCCTGACCCCCGCTTCGCTCTGGCATTGCTGGCTTTCCATCGCAGTTCGTTTGCCAGTTCAGTCTCTTGGTGCATAAGCCTTTTGGTACTACAGTCTATTGATAGAATAGTCTGTTGATATCACAGTCGTTTGTTGCAACAGTGTTTTGATAAATAATTGAATTGTTAAAAACCAAACGGGTCATCTGATCGTAAGCTCTAACCCTGAAAGATCGGTGGCTGGTTTCATCGCGGAAACGGAGAGCAGCATCATGGCGAAAACCGGAAAGAAAGATAAATCCAACGTTGATAAGATCGTAAAAAAGGTCAACAAGGAATTCGAGAAGACCTCAGCCCAGGTTGAAGGCCTGATCGATGACGCCTTCAAACAGTTCGACAGCCTCCAGCATCAGGTACAGGAGCCCGTCCGTAAGCTGATCAAGGATATGGAAGAGCTGCGCGAGCGGGAAGTAAAACGTTTCCACGATGAATTCGAACGCCGCATGGCTGAATTCCAGAAAATGCAGCACAGTTTGCTGGATCGTCTCGGCATTGCCCAACGCGAAGCCAAACGCGGCCAGAAGGCTGTTGACGAATCGCTGACCAAGACCGCCAAAAAGGCAGAAAAGACCGCAGCCAAGTCCACCACCAAGGCCAAAGCTGCGACCAGCAAAGCCAAGACTGCAACCAAAAAGGCGGCTGCATCCACCAAGGCAACTGCCGGAAAAGCAGCGGCGGATACCAAAACCACTGCCCGCAAAACCAGAGCGTCTGCGAAAGCTGTCGTCAAAAACCAGGACATGTCTGATCTCACCCGTATCAAGGGTGTCGGCCCTGTCACTGCCACCAAGATGAAAGCCGTAGGTATTACCTCCATTAATCAGGTCGCTAATCCAACCGAGGCAGAACAGGAAAAGCTCAAGCAGTTTTCCTCCATGCGCGGTTCGGAAAACTGGTCTGCTGAAGCGAAGAAACTGATCGAATGAGAACAAACGAACAACCGGTACTGCGCGATATCGTTCTGATTGGGGGTGGCCACAGCCACGTAGGTGTACTCAAGCGTTTTGCGATGAAGCCGGTACCGGGGGTTCGTCTGACCCTGATCTGCCGCGATACCCATACGCCCTACTCCGGTATGCTGCCCGGCTATGTTGCCGGGCATTATGAATACGACGATGTTCATATTGATCTGAGCAAGCTCGCCGAATTCGCCGGCGCCCGCTTTTACCGGGATGAAGCCATTGGCATTGACCGCAGGAACAAGCGGGTTATCTGCAAGAACCGCCCTGACGTCCCCTGGGATTTGTTGTCCGTCAACATTGGTTCCTCTCCTCGGGTAAACGACGTTGCGGGTGCCGCTGACCACGCTGTCCCGGTCAAACCCATCACCGGTTTCAACCAGCGTTGGCTGGCCTTGCTGGAACGGGCTGAAACCCACGACGGACCTCTGGCCATTGGTGTGGTCGGTGCCGGTGCCGGCGGTGTTGAGCTCACCCTCGCCATCCAGCAACGGTTGCGTCAGGAGTACAAGGCCCGGGGCAAGGCGGTGGATCAGCTGTCGTTTCATCTGTTTGATGGCGCCAGTGAACTGTTGCCGACCCACAATAACCGGGTGCGCGAGTCCTTTGGTCGTACCCTCAGTGAACGGGGCGTACACCTTCACCTGGGATCACCGGTGACTCAGGTAGAAGCTGGTCTGCTGAAGACCGAAGCGGGGCAAACCGTTCATCTGGATGAAATTCTCTGGGTCACCAGGGCCGGTGGACCGGCCTGGCTGAAAGAGACCGGTCTGGCACTGGACGACGGTGGCTTTATCCGCTGCCGCGACACTCTGCAAACCGAAACCGACGACGACATTTTTGCCGCCGGTGATATTGCCAACGTTATTGATCATCCTCGCGAAAAGGCGGGTGTGTTTGCGGTAAGACAAGGTCCGCCGCTGGCCGAAAACCTGCGCCGCCGCGCCCTTGGCAAGGCGCCGAAACCTTTTGTTCCCCAGAAAACCTGGCTGGCGCTGATCAGCACCGGCGACAAGTACGCCATTGCCTCCCGGGGCGAGCGCTTTACCCAGGGCAAGCTGGTCTGGCAGTGGAAGAACTGGATCGACCGCCGGTTCATGAAAAAATTCACTGACCTGCCAGCCATGGATGAACAAGGGGCGCTGCCGGATACCTCGGCCGCCCAGAACCCGGAAGAAGCCTCCCAGGCGATTTCCGCGGTGGCCATGCGCTGCGGCGGCTGCGGTGCGAAGGTAGGTAGTACCGTGCTGTCCCGCGCCCTGGCTGAACTCAGACCCATCGAGCGGGACGATATCCTGGTGGGCCTGCACGCCCCCGACGATGCCGCCGTACTGACGGTGCCCCCGGGCAAAGCCGTGGTTCACACCGTGGATTTCTTCCGGGCCTTTATTGATGATCCCTATGTGTTTGGCCGGGTCGCTGCCAACCACAGCCTCGGCGACGTGTTCGCCATGGGCGCCGAAGCCCAGAGCGCCACGGCGGTCGCGACCGTTCCCTACGGTATCGAATCGAAAGTGGAAGACATCGTGTTCCAGATGATGACCGGCGCCGTTGAAGTGCTCAACGAATCCGGCTGCGCCCTGGTGGGCGGCCATACCGGAGAGGGCCGGGAGCTGGCGCTGGGATTTGCCGTCAACGGCCTGATCAGCCCGGATCAGATCATGAGCAAAAGTGGTCTGAAGGCCGGCGACAAGCTGATTCTGACCAAGGCCATTGGTACCGGCACGCTGTTTGCCGCTCACGCCAGACTGGCAGCCAAAGGGCGCTGGATTGATACCGCCCTCACCTCAATGATGCAGTCCAACCGTGAGGCGGCCCGCTGTCTGCTGCGTCATGGCTCTCGGGCATGCACCGACGTTACCGGTTTCGGGCTGCTGGGCCACCTGGTGGAAATGACCCGGCCGTCCGGGGTCGATGCCATTCTGGATCTGTCGGCCATTCCGGTCCTGCCCGGGGCGGAGGAAACCGCAGCCGCCGGTATTCTCAGCTCGCTGCAACCCGCTAATATACGTTTGCGCCGGGGTATCCGCGATCAGGCCGCCTGGGTAAAGCATTCACGCTACCCGCTGATCTTTGATCCCCAGACCGCCGGCGGTCTGCTGGCCAGCGTTCCCGCTGACCAGGCAGATGCCTGCGTTGCCGAACTCAAGGCACTGGGCTACCCGTTGACGGCCATCATTGGTGAGATCACCGCCCAGGGCGAAGATATCGAACCCATCACCCTGCGTGACTGAGTGCCCGGGCGACGGCCAGGTCCAGGGCCGCTCGCTCGGCTTCTGGCGTAAACTGGTCGGCCTGGCGGACAACCGTGTCCGTCAGGCTCTGTAGCCACTGCGGATCGTTTTCAGACTTCAGTAGAAGAGCCGCCAGTGCCTGCTCGTCCTGCACCGGATAATAGCCGGGGTACTCCGGTCCCAGCAGTCCGATATTACCTGGTATGGCCGAGGCAATAATCGGCAGACCGGCGCGGCAGGCTTCCGATACAACATTGGCACCGCCTTCCATTACCGAACTGATCACCATCACATCACTCGACGCCAGCAGCTCGGCAGTCCTTTTGCGATCCAGCTGGCCCAGCCACTGATAGCGGGGGTTTTTCGCCATTTCCTGACGAGCGGCCACCGCCCAGTCTTCGTTGTGAGCCTTGCCTGCCTGCAGGATACGTATATGGGATTCATCGGGCAGCAGCCTGGCGGCAAGCCCCGCCCGCAGGGAATCCTTTTCTTCCCGCAGATGACCGATCACACACACCTGGAAGAAACCGTCCTGCCGCGGCTGCCGCAGCAGCGGTTCAGCAGACTGAAGCACCGGCGTCAGTCGGTCCCGGAAACGGTCGGGAATATCCTCAGCCACCAGTCCATGCAGACTGATCAGCTGATCCGCAGCGTCCATGGTCGCCAGTGTCTGCTGGGGGTGAGTATGCTGAAACTGATAGATGTCAGTACCAGTCAGCGCTACAACCAGCGGCTTCAGGGCAAAGTCCCGTCGCCAGGCGCCAACGGCCTCATGGCTACGCCAGGCGTGCAAGGCGATCAGCAGATCCGCATCGGCCGCCGCTTCCGCAGTGTATTCAGAGCACAACGAAACCCTGTGGCCGGAGATCTCAAGCAGTTTTGCCCAACGCTCGGCAGTCGCACGATTGCCAGCCAGCGAGCCCATGGGGGCGGGTGTCAACAGCAGGATCTTCATGGGGTTACTGGCATCCTCTGGAATGCTTCGGTAAATTGGCGGGCATCGTAGCGGAAACCCTCGTATTGCGGTAAGCCAGCTGCGACATATCAACGTATGATAGTCCCATCACTTCACTAATCCCGTTTCAAGGAAAGAATCATGCTCAAAAAACTGATCGGTGCTGTAGCGATAACCGCGAGCTTTGCCTTCTCCGGCATCGCCAGCGCCAACACGTTTGTTTTTACCGCCATTCCCGATGAGGATGAAACCAAACTCATCGAGCGTTTTGGTGTGGTGGCCGACTACCTTGAAGAACAACTGGGTGTCGAAGTTCGCTACATCCCGGTGAAATCCTACGCCGCAGCAGTTTCCGCGTTTCGTAACAATCAGGTTCAGCTGGCCTGGTTTGGTGGCCTGTCCGGTGTTCAGGCACGGCTTCTGGTGCCGGGCTCCGAAGCTCTGGCACAGGGAACCGAGGATCCTGATTTCAAAAGCTACATCATTGCCCATTCCAGTACCGGTCTTGAGCCCATGGACCAGCTGAATGACGAACTTCGTGGCAAGACCTTTACCTTTGGTTCCAAGGGATCCACATCCGGCCGCCTGATGCCCGAGTACTTTCTGCGGGAAGCATACGGTGAAGCGCCGGAATCGGTCTTCTCCCGGGTCGGATTCAGCGGCAACCATACCCGAACCGTACGTCTGGTAGAAGCCGGTACCTATGAGCTGGGCGCCGTCAATTACAAGGTCTGGGATGCCGGCGTTGCCGATGGCTCCATTGATCAGAGCAAGGTGCAGCTTATCTGGAAAACTCCCGGATACCCGGATTACCAGTGGACCATTCGCGGTGACGTGGATGCCACCTTCGGTGAGGGCTTCAAGGAGAAGGTCCGGGAAGCTCTGCTTAATATGGATGACCCGGATCTGCTGGCCAGCTTCCCGCGGGGTGGTTTTATTCCCGCCAGCAACGACGATTACGAAGTGATCCGGGAAACCGCCGAAGCCTTGGGCATCATTGATTGATGGATGCCCTCAGGCTGGAAGGACTGTCCGGCTTTTTCGGGGGCCAGCGGGTATTGGGCCCGCTGGACCTGACCGTTCAGCCGGGCGAGCAGATTGCCCTGGTGGGCAAGAGCGGTGCCGGTAAATCCACACTGATCCGGCTGATACACGACCGGATCGGGGATACCGGGTCGCTCGTGCCCCAGGAACTGGGGCTGGTCAATTCGCTGTCGGTGTTCCATAACATCTTTATGGGACAGCTCGACCGGCATGGCAGCCTCTACAACCTGGTGACGCTGTTGCGGCCTTTCAGCGCAGATCGCGAGGCGGTAAAACGCATTCTTGCCAGTCTTGATATGGACGACAAACTGTGGAGTGCCGCCGGCAGCCTTTCCGGGGGCCAGCGCCAACGCACGGCCATTGCCCGAGCGCTCTACCGCAATTCAGAGTTGCTGTTGGCGGATGAGCCGGTGTCCGCACTGGACGGCCCGCTGGCCTACCGGGTGATGGCGTTGTTGCAGGCGCAGTTCCGCACCTTTGTGGTGGCCCTGCACGATGTGGATCTGGCCCTGAGCCACACCACCCGCATCATCGGTATCCAGAACGGAAACATAGCGCTGGACGCGCCCAGTGCAGAGCTGACCCCTGCCGACATCCGGCCACTTTACGACTGAACCATGGCTGCCCCCTTATTGCCCAAAAAACCCACTCCAGTCAGAGCAGTTCCATGAAGTTCCAGATTCCTGGCATGCCCATCACCAGCTCGAAAACCGCGCGTACCAGCGTGCTTTTCCTGGGCATCGCTTTGCTGTGTCTGGGCTTCTCCGACATTGCCATCACCACGGCAAATCCCTGGCAGGACCTGATGCGGTTTTTCTGGGGTGTGATGACTCCGGATTTTCTGTCCAGTGAAGGGCTTGCCACCGCCTTGTTGCGCACCGTTGCCTTTGCCTTTGTCGGCGTGGCCATCGGCAGTATGGCGGGCTTTCTGCTGGCGCTGGTGTACCGCTTCCGGGCGGTGCGGACCTTCGCGGCTTTTATACGGGCCATTCATGAGCTGTTCTGGGCACTGATCTTTCTCCAGTTTTTCGGCTTTCACCCGCTGACTGGTGTACTGGCCATCGCTATCCCCTACTCGGGCATTTTTGCCAAAGTCTATTCGGAGATACTGGACGAGGCCGACCCGGAGCCAAGAAACCTGCTGCCATTGGGAACCGGGGTGCTGTCTGCATTCCTGTACGCCCGAATTCCGGATTGCTGGGACCAGATTCGCACCTACACCTCCTACCGGCTTGAGTGTGGCCTGCGTTCGAGCGCCATCCTGGGGTTTGTGGGCCTGCCGACCCTTGGCTTCTACCTGGAATCGTCGTTTTCCCAGGGGCTGTACTCGGAAGCCGGGGCCGTGTTGATTCTGTTCTACGTGCTGATCGCAACCATCCCGTTGTGGGTGCGTCCGAAACTGCTGCCGGTCTACATTATCGCCTCGCCCTTCTTCCTTGGTGACGGGCTGCCCATTGTCTGGGGCAATGTTCACCGGTTCTTTACCGAAGATATTGTGCCCTCTCCGATCCGCTACGGTGACGGACTGGAGGGGCTGCTGCCCTGGTTCTCCGATCTGTTTGTCAATCAGGCCTTACCCGGCATCTGGAATACCCTGGTACTGACCCAAATGGCCCTGGTCGCCACCGGGATCATCGCCTTGCTGGCCTTTCCATTGATATCGAAGCATTTTGGCGGTCCGGTGCGGCGTACCGGTGGTCACGTTTTCCTGGTGATTGCCCGCTCAACGCCGGAGTACATTCTGGCCTACATTCTGCTCCAGTTGTGGGGGCCGTCCATGCTGCCCGCAGTGGTTGCCCTGGCGCTGCACAACGGCGGCATTATTGGTCATCTGATCGGTCGGCAGACCAACGGCATCACCCTCAGACCCGATGCCCCCGGGGGCGCGCTCCGCTACGGTTATGAACTGCTGCCCCGGGTCTACCCGTCGTTTCTGGCGTTTCTGTTCTACCGGTGGGAAATCATCATGCGGGAGACGGCGATACTGGGCATTCTCGGTATCTATACCCTGGGCTTCTATGTGGACAGTGCCATTCAGAACATCCAGTTTGACCGGGCAATCATCCTGATTGTGATTACGGCCATGCTCAATATCGGCATTGATGCCCTGTCCCGCCGTATCCGCAAACGACTGGCGCTGCAGACCATGCCGACCTGCTGACCGGATTGCGGATTTGCCTCAGGACTGTCCGTGGCCCTGGAACAGTATCCGGAATGGTATTGCCAGCCGGTCGCCGTCGTCACTGAGTTCGGCACGCCAGGTCATGTGGGGATCGGTGCTACAGAACGGCGGCGTGAAGGTAACCCGGAACCGCTGACCACCCGCCAGCCTTTGCAGTCGCAACGGGTACTCACCCATATACATGCTTTCGCCCTTGAGTATCAACAGCGGCGAAGTAACGGCTCCGGGGTAATTGAGGGTCAGCCGGAGCTCGGGTCCGGACGGGCTGTCACCGATTCGCTCCAGGGTGATCTCGCCCTGATCTTCGCCGGAGCCCCAGCGGCAGGATTCCACCAGTGGCCGGCATTCAGGCAGCTCAATCCAGTCCGGCGAGCCTGATGTCTGGTTGAGCGTGTCCTGTTCAAGATAGCCGGGACCGAAAACCATCAGAGCCACCAGTAAACCCAGAATCACGATTACAACGGCCGCGTGCCGCATTGGCTACTTCTCCTGCTATCCGGATACCGGGCCTATTATCCGGGTTCTCTCCCGGCACGCCAGCCGCAGCGACCGGAACCCGGGGAAAGGCTGAATTGACTTGCCGGGCGTATAGGTGTGCCTACGGGTTACCCTGACTGGCCAATACGTGCGAAAATGTGCGGCTTTTCCAGGGTGCTTTTGCTGTGACCATCTGCAGCTGGTCCTTGCGGTTACTGGCGCCTGTTCGGGGTTCCGGCACCAGCCCGGTTTCAGAACCGGACATTCACGCATCATCCAACGGAGACACTCACCGTGCAACCGGATATATCGATCAAAAACCTGAGCAAGGTATATGACGATGGTTTCCAGGCTCTGAAAAACGTCAGCCTGGACATCCAGAAAGGTGAGATTTTTGCACTGCTGGGCCCTAACGGTGCCGGCAAAACCACTCTGATCAGCATCATCTGTGGCCTGGTGAATCCCACCTCCGGTCAGGTGCTGGCTGCCGGTCATGACATTATCCGTGATTACCGCAAGGCCAGGGCCATCATCGGCCTGGTACCCCAGGAGCTGAACACCGACTCCTTCGAAAAAGTCTGGAACACCGTCAGCTTCAGCCGGGGCCTGTTTGGCAAGCCCCCCAAACCTGAACATATCGAGGCCATCCTGCGGGACCTGTCACTCTGGGATAAGCGCAACAACCGGGTGATGTCCCTGTCTGGTGGCATGAAACGCCGGGTGATGATTGCCAAGGCCCTGTCCCATGAACCGGATATTCTGTTCCTTGATGAGCCTACCGCAGGCGTGGACGTGGAGCTGCGTCGGGATATGTGGGAGATGGTCCGCAAGCTGCGGGACAAGGGTGTCACCATCATCCTCACCACCCATTACATCGAGGAAGCGGAGGAAATGGCCGACCGTATCGGCGTGATCCGCAACGGCGAACTGATTCTGGTGGAGAACAAACAGAGCCTGATGGCCAAGCTGGGCCGCAAGGAACTGCGCCTGCACCTGCAGCATCCCTTGGAAACCCTGCCGGAAGCCTTGTCAGACCAGCCCCTGAGCCTGGACGAAAGCGGCTATGAGCTGTTGTACACCTTCGACAGTCAGCAGGAGCAGGCCGGTGTCGCCCGGCTGTTACGTCAGCTTGCCGACCTGGGCATTGAATTCCGGGATCTGCAAACCCGGGAAAGCTCCCTCGAGGAAATTTTTGTTGGTCTGGTGCATGAGTAAGGAATCGTTGTTATGAACCTCTATGGCATTCGCGCCATCTACAAGTTTGAAATGGCCCGCATGTGGCGCACGCTGATGCAGAGTGTGGCCTCACCGGTCATCTCCACCTCCCTGTACTTTGTGGTGTTCGGTACCGCCATTGGGTCCCGCATGGGGGATATTGACGGTATCAGCTACGGTGCCTTCATCATTCCGGGCCTGATCATGCTGACACTGCTGATGCAGAGCATTTCCAATGCCAGCTTCGGCATCTATATGCCCCGCTTCTCCGGTACCATCTATGAGGTGCTGTCGGCGCCCGTATCCTACTGGGAGGTGGTGATTGGCTATGTCGGTGCAGCTGCCACCAAGTCGGTCATTCTTGGGTTTATCATCCTGTTGACCGCCAGGTTGTTTGTGGATTACAGCATTCTGCATCCGGTCTGGATGGTGGCATTTCTGATTCTGACCGCCGTGACCTTCAGCCTGTTCGGCTTCATTATCGGAGTGTGGGCCGATGGCTTCGAGAAACTCCAGATCGTGCCGCTGATGATCGTGACACCGCTGGTGTTCCTGGGCGGAACCTTCTATTCCATCGACATGCTGCCGGAGGCCTGGCAAACCATCACCCTGTTCAATCCGGTGGTCTATCTGATTTCCGGCTTCCGCTGGTCGTTCTACGGTGTTTCAGACATTCATATCGGCATCAGTGTGGCGATGATTCTGTTTTTCCTGGTCATGTGTATGGTGCTGATCAGCTGGATCTTCCGTACCGGCTTCCGGATCAAGCCCTGAAGACCATGCAGGGAAGCAGAATGAACCGCACGCGCAGATATCAGCCAGTGATCGCCATCGCAGCGCTGCTGGCGATCCTGAGCCTTTCGGCGACGGCACAGGATGGTCAGGCCCTGCCTGCCGTTCCGGCGTGCCTGCTGACCGAGGCCGAGACCCTCACGCTGAATCTGGAACTGGCGGATACACCGGACCAGAAGCGAATCGGACTGATGGGGCGAACCGTTATGGCCGCTGACCATGGCATGCTGTTCCGCTACCCGCACCGCCGCAGTGGCGATGCCGGCTTCTGGATGTACCAGACCCTGATGCCTCTGGACATCGCCTGGCTTGATGAAAGCGGGACCATCGTCGCCCTGGACACCATGGTTCCCTGCCCGGAAACCCGGGGCCAGCGCTGCCCGGTCTACACTCCCGGGGTTCCGCATTATCAGGTACTTGAATTAAATTCTGGTTATTTTTCAGCCAACTCTGTCACCGTAGGCGACAAGCTGGCGCTGGTAACGAGCGACCAAAACCCCTGCCAATAAAGCCCTCAGGTAACCCTTCCCGGCTTTCTCATTGACACACCTCACAGCTGTTGCTTACCCCCCTTCTTCACACCCATCCATCACCCTATACTTCTCGTGGTTTTTAATGAGACCCGGTCTGGCGGCTTGCGCTGTTTACCTGTCTGCTGTCATTAAAATGCATTAAAAATCAACAACCCGCCTGAAGACGGACTTCTCAGGCAAGGAACAGGGTAATGGAACTACTTTCCCCGGACACACTGAAAACAGTGTTGATCGCGGGCCATCTTGTTGGCCTTGCGTTCGGCGTCGGGGGTGCACTGACTCTGGACATTATTGCGTTCCGGTACTTCTATCTCGACCGGATCACCGCTGAAAAGCTCATCATCTTTCACTTCATTGCCCACCTGGTCACCTTCGGTCTGATTATTCTGTGGCTCACCGGGCTCGCTTTCCTGTGGCTGTACTGGCAACACCAGCCCGAACTCCTGGGCAACCAGAAGGTCTGGGCCAAGCTCGTCATCGTGGCGGTGCTCACGGTCAACGGTTATTTCCTCCACCACAGGGTGTTTCCGATTCTGGACCGCAACCTTGGCCGGCAGATGTTCCACCGGGTGACGGTGGATGAAAAAGCCATGATGTTCTCCCTTTCCAGCATTTCCATTATCAGCTGGGGTTTTCCGCTGGTGCTTGGTGTGGCCCGCTCGCTGAACTTCACCACCGGTATGGAAAACATTCTGGCGTTCTATTTCCTGATGCTCAGCAGCACCTGCCTGGTGATGTGTGCACTGTTCAAGTTGTTCATTGACCCTCTCCGTCGATTGCTGTTCAGGCGGACCGCCATCTGAACAGTGCCGGTAACAGAGAGCTATCGAAGTTGTTGTCATGCCCGGTGCAAGGGGTACGGGCCAAAACCATTGCTACCCGGCATGTCCGGTAGCCGTGTTTCACCTTTAAGTACAGGATTAAAAACGTGTGCTATGAAAACTAAATCCAGCCTGGCCCTGCTGTTATGTGGCAGTGCGCTATCCGGCACGGCAGCGGCCAACCCCCTATGCGATGTAAATTACATCATCCAGCACAGCTGGCAGACCGGTGCCGTCCACCGGGTTCAGGTCGATTACAACGGACCGGCAACCACTGGTTGGGAACTGAGCTGGCGTTTTCCCGGACAGGAGAAAATTAACTCGATCTTCAATGTTGTGCCGAGTCAGCAAGGTAACGAAGTAACCATCACCAACCTGGGCTGGAATGCCCGTATCCGGCCCGGCAGCGAACTGAAGTTCGGTTTTAACGTCAGCAGCCCGTCCGGCGATGTGCCCACGGAATTCTTTTTTAACGGTGAACGCTGTGGCGATCCCGGCGATGGTACCCCTGACCAACCCGATCCTGCAGAACCGGAACAGCCGGACCCCGCAGAGCCGGATCAGCCCGACCCGGTTGAGCCGGAACAACCCGATCCGGTGGGGCCCGATCAGCCAGATCCCGTTGAGCCTGACGAGCCTGATCCTGTCGAACCGGAGCAGCCGGAGCCCGAAGACCCCCAGGACCCGGTCACCCCACCGGCCAGCAGT
>NZ_CAXBDN010000013.1:0-33726 GCF_963974375.1 uncultured Marinobacter sp. | reverse complement strand
GTTGAGTGAGCGAATGCCTGTTGAAATGGTCTGCACTGCGTTCGATATAAGCTGTTCCAGCTACTACGAATACCGCCAACGGCGGAACCATGTGGATGCGGAGCGTCTGGCCCTGAAGGCTCAGGTAAACCGCCTGTTTACCAAGAGCCGCAGCTCTGCCGGCAGCCGGACAATCAAAGGCTTGCTCAGCGAGGAAGGTGTTGTCGTCGGTCGCTTCAAGGTTCGACGTCTGATGAGCGAACTGGGCCTGATCTGTAAGCAGCCAGGCCCTCACGCATACAAGCAGGCCACCGTTGAGCGACCGGATATCCCGAACCACCTGGATCGTGAGTTTGCGGTAGAGCAGCCCGACCAGGTCTGGTGTGGTGACATCACCTATATCTGGAGCGGCCAGCGGTGGAGTTATCTGGCTGTCGTGCTAGACCTGTATGCCCGCCGCGTTGTTGGTTGGGCGATGTCATCCAGGCCGGATGCGGATCTGACTGTAAAGGCTCTGGATCACGCCTGGGAGCAGCGTGGTCGACCGGAGAAAGTCATGTTCCACTCGGATCAGGGAAGCCAGTATGCCACCCGTAAGTTCCGTCAGAGGCTCTGGTGTTCTATGCAGGAAATTGTGCGCATACCCTTGGGGTTTCATGTTGATGTTTTACAATGGGTGTTCTCACAGGGCTCTTCAGTCTTCAACCATAGGTGATGTAAGGCAATCGGCAGGTTAGAAGTTTGGCGGCTTGCGTTAGAGCCGCGATAGTGCACGCTCGAATATACACCGTCACCATAAATGGTCTGGCCAAGTGAGGCTACACTGTTCTTGACGCGGTACTCCTTTTGCCCCGTAGCACCGTCTAGTACATAAGCAAGGCCATTAGGCAGATCACAGATGTTGCGAACATATCCCAACATAAGAGCGCGGTCTACTGCCCAAGCATAATCTTCTTTAACAAACCGGCTTATGCCCGCCTTACAGTAGGAACTGCCGATAGGGTGTGCGGAATCGATGGGTTTGCATTCGACTAGTATTGCTGCCATCGCATTGCTTCTGGTGACCAATTGACCCCGAAGCGGACGGAATGTGAGATCGGGCTGGCAATCGAGCCTGGTTCCTGTTCGATTTCGCAGGTTACCCTCTCGAACAGGGGTCTGAAAAAGTGAAAGCCCTTTAATAGACTCTGGATGATTGCTGGAAAGTTCATCCAGAATCATGTAAAGCCGCTCAGTAATGGTGTCTTCTTCTTCGCCGCAAATGGAGAATTGCCCTTCGGCGACTTCCTTGAGCAGTTGACGCCAGGCGTGAGCGAGCGCATTTTGAACTACTTCCATTAAGAATACTGGAATTTTGCATGGACCTTCAGCGTCTGTGCCCAGCCCTGTCATCAATCCACGCATTGCTGACTGAGCTCCTCTAAACGCGCCCCGTATTCCCAGACCAGATCTGATGCAAGCAGGCGGGCTTGGCTTTGTGTCCAGTATCGATAACGGTTAAGGAGCCCAACTATCAAGCTGGGCTGCGTCGAACTTAGTAAAGTGATTCGGCTGACGCCGAGACTGCTTACTTGTTGGATCCAATTTTCAGGAAGCTCAAGTGGTGCTGATCTCCCCTCCAATGTGATGGAAATAAAGCGCCACGGGAGGGCTGCCTTGATATTATTTAAGAATTGTACTTGCACCTGATGGCCGCCTGCACCAAGTACCCCAGCCAGTTCTTTTTTCAAACAAACGATAAAAGCCTGAGCTTGTTCCTCTTCGGTCTTCGCCAACCCTTTGTCGCGAGCTGATGCGTAGGGGGCATTTACCATGAGAGTATCCGAAAGAACCTGCTGGTCGGTAGTCGACAAACCATAGAGCTGGCCGACGGTGTAATCGAGCGACGGCCAATCGGGATGGTTACTAATCAGACTCTGCGCGCAGGTTTCGATGGATTGGCGCTGATCTGTTGATAGATTCTCTGGTGGTATAAAGGGTAGGCGGTTAATATCCAACTTTTGCTGTGCTTCTCGTTCAACCCCAAACTCTCCGCTTGTCATTAACGTGAAATACTCAAACAGCTTACTGTGAAGCAATACCAGCAGGTAGTGTGTAAGGAAGCCTGATAATGGATGGCCCGATGCAGAGTACCCATAATAAGATTCAGAAAATGCAATGTCACTAGTACTGAGGAGTGCTCTCCCTCTAGCGCGATCTTCGCGCAAAGATTTTCTTACCAGCAATATAGGTGCCTTATAGACTTCTGGTGACCTAGCGCGGTGAAGTCCTCGTGGGGTATAGCGACTAAGTTTTTTATCCAATACCAAAAAAGGCTGTAGGTTGTAATTTGCGTGTAACTCTGGCTTTCCCACAAGGAAGCTATCGTCTTGGGCACCACCTGCCACTTGAAAACCTTGGCTTTTGTAAAGGCCTGAGCATTCCTCCCAATAGTCGCCAACAGTGCATTTTGTGTGTTGTTTAATCTTTTCTATGATGGCGAGGTCCAGCACAGTGCCGCGATACAAGGTTTTTAGCGCAGCCGGATTGGCTTTGACCAGATCAAAAGCGACCGGAGTGGCGTCACTAGCATCGACTCGCAACAGACCCTTACCGTTCAGGTTTGGTTCATAATGTGGGCTAACGAAGATAAACTGATTATCTGGCTCTGGCAGCTCATTGTCGGCAAACAGTAGGCAGAACGGCTGATCTACACTTGGCCAGACCCGGGTTTGCCTCAGTGCAGCACCATTCAGGATACCCGTTATTTTCAGGGCATCGAATATCGCATTGCGAGCCGCAGCTCCCTTTTGAGATTGTTTGAACAGCCAGCGCCCTGCCAATGCCAAAGCAATGCGTCCACCCGGCTTGGCCCAAGCCATGGCCCCCCAAACAAAGGGCAAGTCGGGAACGCCATCTGGATTATGGTAAGACTTGGCAATTTTATCCAGACCGCGTTGTGCAGCTACCTCTCTACACCTCTTGGTAAAAATCCGTTCAATGCTTCGGTACTCCTTGGTTAAACTGGTCCAGGGCGGATTGCCAATGACGAGGTCAAAGGCATGCTGGTAGTGATCAAACACGTGATCACCCAAGCTGCCTGCCATAGGCACTAGCTTGTTACTGTTAGATTCCGGGTCAGCAACGTTGATGAGAACACTGCTCTCAAGTTTCTTGAAACGCAGCTCTTCAAGTGGTGCGGGATGTGGATCAAGTTCAAGGGCCGTCAGGTATAGGGCTAATGCTGCAAGCGTGCGGGCATGACTATTGGTATCGAAGCCAACCAGTTGTTCATGAAGCATGTCTCGAATTTGTTGGCGCGATGGTCGTTTACCAGTTTCGCGAAAGCGTAATTCCACTAACTTACGCAGTCCGGCGACTAGAAATACGCCGGCCCCGCAAGCAGGATCCAGTAGCTTCGAGTTTGAGCCCTCCGGATATGCGTGGAAGGCTTCTTCCACCATGTATTCGGCAATGTGATAGGGCGTGTAGTACACGCTCGTGGCGTGACGGGCGGATTGATCGAACCGATGAATCAGTTCTTCATAGGTTTCACTTAACAAACCAATCGGCAGGTGATCGAAATCAAGATCCCCCCAATCGAGCCGCTGTTGTGACGCGCCGGGTTCAATGGCGGTATCAAGGGTCATTATAGCGCTCAAAGGTTGAGTGACACTTGGCCCGTGTTGTTGAACTAATTGGCGGAAATAAACGGCGTAATCGGTAGTGGGGAGAGTTAGAAGGTCGCCATTGAAGGTTTTATCGAGCCAGTGATTAGTCTCTGCCAGTGCTACATCTGTGCCCATGCACTCTTTCAGTGAGTTGGCACTAGGAGCGATATCGGCCAGATTCTCGGGGAGCACAATCTTTCGACCTATCAAGTAGCGTAGAAACAGTGCTCTACCCGTGAGTGCTATCGCCTCGTGAGTTGATACGCCAAGATCGCGCAGCGCTTCGCCTGCATCGCTCATCAAATCGAGAAGGACATCACGCAGGCGCAGAGTAGCAGGCGCTACGAAGTCCTCACCCTGAGCAAGTCTGGGAAGAATGCTTGGTGCATCGTTGGAATCGCGAGAAAACCAGACTGGGGTCGTGTCTTCTGAGGGGCGCAGATCGGTGGCGTAAATATCCAGTCGTCCCGGTTTCAATATACCCAACCAAGCCGGCTCACCCCGCATGGCAAGAATTTTTTGGAGATCGCGAACGGGTAACACGTCATCTCGAAAATGAGTTTGGTCGACGACGTATAGCAGCGCCTGGACCTGATGTTCAACAACATAGTCAACCAGCGGGCGTTCTCGATTCCGATATAGATCTGTATACCTCAGACAACGAGCATCCAGGTTGTCGTGCAGATCCACACAACTCTCGTTAGGTGCACCGAATTCCTGTAACAAATTCATCGTTGCTGCCCTGATGCGATGTTTGTGATCAAGGGTAGCTCTCGTTGAGAACATTCGAGTCCCAGGTACCCATCGATACGCTCTCGCTCTTTGGACATATCGACAACCCAGCCCAGGCCGGTGGGATTCTGGCCTCGGAGCAAATGAACGGCCTCTCCCTCGTCCAGGTTTTCCTGTGGAATAAAAATTAACTCAGCTCCAGGAGCCTGACGTGGTGCGCTGACATAACGATGGACTGCGGCTGAGACCCGTTGGACATCTCTGCGTTTCATACCCAGGGTGTCCTCTAGTGTTTGCAGTGCCGCGAACGTAATTAAATCTGCCTTCGTGAAGCGTCGTGCGCTCCTTTCACGAGTTGGCCTGTCGCAAAATGGTGGCAGTTGCGCCCACATGTGAAGCCTTGACCGGCTTATTCCTCCTAAGGCGGCACAAACATCTTTGGCGGTGAAAGACTTGATGGCAGGCATTTTTACGCTTTCTGTTTTAGAGCTAGAGCAAAACTGTTCAGATTATAGAACAGTTTCACCAGAGAAAACATGCTCGGAGCTTGGCGAGACATCCCAGAACACCTTCATGCGTACTTTGGCGCCTCTAGCCGTCCGACAGACTGTCAGGGCTCTGTAACCAAAACGTCACCATTCCCGATCATCATGAGGGCCTTTCGTGGCGAGCGCCCGCGACCAGGCTCGACGTTTCTGATACCGAGGTTGCCAATGAACGTGCTTTTGCGTACGGGTGTCCGGGCTGCCTGTATGTTGCTTTGCGTGCTGTTTGTCCAGCCCACCGATGCCGCTACGACCTCTCCTGCGCAGCCTGTGTGGTTCGATATCCCGGCAATGCCGCTGAGGGATGCGTTGGATATCTATGGCCAACGCACCGGAATGGCGGTGCTGGTGGACAGTCAATTGTTCCAGGGGCGTGTGTCCTCAGCGGTGCGGGGGCGTTTCGCCGCCCGGGTGGCGCTGACGCGACTGTTGAGGGGCACCGGGCTACAGGCGGTGTATCAGGGGCGCTCGGCGTTTACGTTGACGCGGTTGCCGGCATTGCCGGAGCAGCCGCTGTCGCGGGCGGGGTTGGGCGGGGCCTCCTACGCCGCCCGGTTGCAGCGTGCTCTGGATCGGGCGCTTTGCTCGCAACCGCTGACCCGGGCTGGCGGGTTTCGCAGCGCGCTTCAGCTCTGGGTCGGCCCGGAAGGCCGTGTCCGCAAGCTGCACTTTCTCAGCTTCAGCGGCGAAACTCGGCGTGACCGAGCCATCGCCGCCTTGTTGCACGAGTTGCGGCCCGGACCTCCGAATCGGGCCTTGCCCAATCCGGTGACAGTGCTGATCGAGCGAGCCAAGGACGGGCGCGATTGTCTTTAAGGGAGCGGACCACCCTCTGGGGAGTAGTAAAGTGCGTAACGCCTTTCTGAATTACTACGATCAATTGCGTCGGCGCCTGCGACAACAGTTGGGTTCCGCGGACCTTGCCGATGACGCTTTGCACGAAACCTGGCTGCGTATCGAGCGGATCGGTGATTCGCGGGAAGTGCGCAACCCGGCAGCCTATTTTTATCGCGCCGCGCTTAACGAGGCCTTCGACCGGCACAGGGACAGCGCCCGCCTGCTGCTGGAAAGCGAAGTCGACGCCCTGATCCACTTGGAAGGCGCCGGTCAGGACCCGGTGGCCATCACCTCGGCGCGGCAGGATATTGACGCTCTGCGCCAGGCACTGAAAAAGCTACCGGCTCGCCAGCGCCACGTTCTGATGGCCTCGCGGTTGCAGGGCGAGCCGCACCGGGACATTGCCGCGGGCCTGGGGGTGTCCACCCGTACCGTGGAAAAGGACCTCAAGGCGGCGTTGCGTTTTTGTGGCGAGGAAGTTGGCCGTGAAGTGATCCAGCGGTTCGGTCCCGGTGCGGGAACACCGTCATGAGTACAGAGCCATCGACTTTGGGAGCGAGCATGTCCCCTTCGAAGGACGAGCCGGTTTCACGCGAACTTTTGGAGCAGCAGGCGCGCACCTGGCTGGTCAAGTTGACCTCTGGGGAGGCCACCGACGAAGACGCACGGGCTTTCAAGCTCTGGCGGGCGCGCAGTGCCGAGCACGCGCGCGTTTTCGACGAAATGCGCGGGCTGTGGTCGGCATTGGGCCCCGCCCTGAGGGAGGAGAGCGCTTCGGCACCCATCTCTTCCCGCCGTTGGGGGCGGCGCGCCTTTATGGGTGCGGCGGCGGCCTCCCTGGGGTACGTGATGTTGCGGCCGGTCATGCGCGGTAGCGGCGTGCCCGGGTTTCCCACCGATTATCAGACCGCCGTGGGCGAGCAGACCCAGGTGTCCGTGGGCGACCAGGCCACGGTGGCGCTCAATACCCGCACGCGCATGAATCTGGCTCGGACGGGCGGAGCGCCTGTACTCGACCTGCTCGCGGGCGAAGCTGAGATCAGCAGTCGGGCATCCGGCGCGCCCCTGCGGGTGCGTGCAGGCGGCGGCCTGATTGAAGCGGGCAAGGCCCGTTTCAACGTGCGTTTGCACGAGCGGGCAGTATGGGTGACCTGCCTCGGTGAACGGATCACCGTGACGTGCCAGGGGCAAAGCAGTCCGCTGATCGCCGGGCAGCAAATCCGCTACGACGACGCTGGCCTGGGGCACCCGCGAAGCGTGGAGCTGGAACCAGTGGTGGCCTGGCGCCAACGGTTGCTGATCTTCGATAACCAGTTGCTGAGCGAAGTAGTGGCGGAAGTGAACCGCTATCGCCCCGGGCAAATCATTCTGATGAACGACGCCATCGCCGCGCGCCGGGTGCAGGCGCGCTTCTCGCTGGACCAGTTGGACGCGGTGGTGGCACTCATCCATGACGCATACGGCGCCAAGGTCACCGAATTGCCTGGTGGCGTCATCGTGCTGACTTGATGAATTTTTCGTGACAGCGTTCGGTCGTTCCGGACCGCACCGGTCTTTCAGAGAACAAGCCGTGGCGGTGCCGATGTTGCCCACGCCATGGCAGGTCTCTCCGCCGTCTGTTATGGGAAGGAAGTGTCGTCATGCCGTCCACCAGGAAAAAAGTCCAGCCTCGCGCCCACCTCAATAAAGCACTTTCCGCCCGCCAACCAACGCTGCGTTTATGTCCATTGAGTCAGGCGGTGGCCCTGGCGCTGGCGATGGGCACGGCCGGCCCGGCATTGGCCGACGGCCCGCGCCCGTTCAGTTCGGAGTGGTTCAACGCCGCCCGACCCAACGCGGCGCACGCCGGCGCCGCCCGGGCGCCGGGCACGCCACCGCCACTGGCCGAACAACAGCGCGCCCTTCAGCACCTGCAACACTCGATCAACAACCTCGGCCGCACCGCCGCTGCCGTGGCCGCCCAGAGAGCGGCTCAGGAAGCGGCCCGCAAGGCTGCCCAACAGGCCGCGTCGAACATTCCCAACGGCCTCGGAGAAGGCGGCCTCAAGGTCGATGGGAACCCGGACACCGCCGGTTGGCGGGGCGCCAAGGATCCGACCCAGACCACCAAGGACGGCCACACCACCGTCCGCATCGAACAAACCGCCGACAAGGCCATCCTCAACTGGGAGACCTTCAACGTCGGCCGCGACACCACCGTGGACTTCGAGCAGCAGGCCAACTGGGCGGCGCTGAACCGGGTCAACGACCCCAACGCCCGCCCCAGCCAGATCCAGGGCCGGATTCAGGGCGACGGCACGGTGATGATCGTCAACCGCAATGGCGTGGTGTTCAGCGGCTCAAGCCAGGTCAATGTGCGCAACCTGGTGGCCGCCGCCGCCGACATCAGCGACCAGCAGTTCAGCGAACGCGGCCTGTACGTGGACACCAACGGTTCCCAGCCCACCTTCACCGACGCCGCCGGCAATGTGACGGTGGACGCCGGGGCCCGCATCACCACCCACGAACCGGAATCGGTGACCCAGGGCGGCGGCTATGTGCTGCTGATGGGCCGGGAGGTGAACAACGCCGGGGAAATCACCACCCGCCGGGGCCAGACCACCCTGGCCGCCGGTGAGGACTTCTACATCCGCAAGGGAGCGGGCACCGAAGCCAACCAGGCCTCCACCACCCGTGGCAACGAAGTGGCCAGCACCTGGGAAGCCGGCAGCGACGCCGGCACCGCCACCAATGAAGGCCTGATCGTGGCGCGGGAAGGGGACATCACCCTTACCGGTCACGACGTGCGCCAACAGGGCGTGGCCATGGCCACCACCACGGTGAACACCCGCGGCACCGTCCATCTGCTCAACTCGGCCAGCGACACCGAAGGCAAGGTGACCCTGGGCGAGGGGGCGGTGACCACGGTGGTGATCGAGGACGATGGCGAGACCGCCCTGGACAATCAGCGTGACGCCTTGATCGAGTCGTCGGCGGAACTGGATGGCCTGCGCGATGACATGATCACCGGCGCCTTCGACAACATCGGCCTGATGGCCGACCGCCGCGACCAGTCCCGGGTGGAAATCGTCTCCGGCGGCGACGTGGTGTTCGAGAAGGATTCCCTGACCCTGGCCACCGGCGGCCAGATCGCCGTGGACGCTGGCCGCCGCACCCAGCTGAACGCGGGCTCGGAACTGGACGTGTCCGGCTCCGTGGGTGTGAAGGTGGCGATGGAATCCAACAACGTCCTGATCAACGTGCAGGGTAATGAGCAGCGGGATTCTCCGGACAACCGCGATAACGGCGGACTCAACAATGGCGATGTCTGGGTCGATCGCCGCAACCTGATCTTCGTGCCCGCCGGCACCGGCGGCTACGAAACGGATCGGTGGTATACCGCCGGCGGTCTGTTGGAAGTGAGCGGCTACCTGGATACCCAGGGCCACGGCATCGGGGAATGGTCGGCGGCGGGCGGCACCGTGCTGCTCGGCGGCAGTGAAGTGGTGACCCAGACCGGCTCGTCGGTGAACCTGTCCGGCGGTACCCTTGATGTGCAGACCGGCTATATCGCCAAAACCTGGCTCAAAGGCGCCGACGGCAGACTGTACGACGCCGCCACCGCCCCGGCGAGCATGCTTTACACGGGTATCTATCAGGGCTATGAACGGGTCAGCGAACGCTGGGGGCAAACCGACGCCTGGCGTAATCCGCTGATCGCGCCGGAGCGTCAACTGGAGAACGGCTACACCGTGGGCCGCGACGCCGGCACCCTGATCATCAACGCCCCCACCGCCGTGCTGGAGGGCGACATCGTCGCCGACGTATTCCAGGGCGAGCGCCAGAACCAGGCCCAGGACGCCGGGCGGGACAGCTACCAGCAAGCGCAGAACCGGGTGGCCCGCCGTGGCCGCCTGGCGGTGGGGCGTTATGGCCAGTACGGCCGGGGAACCGGCTTCGATAGTGACATTCGCATCGGCGACTTCGACGACATCAGCGAACAACTCACCCTGGAATCCGACCTCAGTGACCGGCTCAACACCGTTTGGCTGGACGCCGGCCGTTTGAATGAGCAACGCCTCGGCGGCCTGGATCTGGTGTCCGGCGGCAGCATCTCGGTGGAGAATGATTTGACGCTGGCCGAGGGCGGGCAGTTGCGTCTGGTGTCCGGACAGGTGGAGGTGGATGCCGCTGTCACCGCCCGGGGCGGGGATATTACGCTGACCAATATATTGATGCCTGCCGGCACCAGTCTCACTCCGATAGCGTTCACCGATGAGGATGGAAACAGCGAATTGCGTCTGACCGAAAACGGCCAGTTGGATACCCGTGGCCTGTGGAGCAACGGCTTGTTGGAAAGCGGTGAGAACTGGAAGCGAGCCTATGTGGATGGTGGCGATGTCACCATCGAAGGCACTCAGGATGTGACGCTGGCGGAAGGCAGCTTGGTCGATGTGTCTTCCGGGGCGGCCTTGAAGGCGGATGGAGAACTTCTGGGAGGGCGTGGCGGCGATATCACTCTTGGGGCGAACGCTCCGACCAGCACAAGTTCCGGTTCAGCTAGACCCGGTGGCGGCACACTGGTCCTGGATGGAGAACTGCGCAGCTATGGGGTTGTTGGCGGTGGAGAGCTGATATTGGAGACCGGGCAGGCAGTGGTGGTTGGCGATGGGGGCCTGGACACCAATGGGATACTGCGGGCTGGAGAAGAAGCACCGGTCGATCTGATCCTGACAGAGGATCTGGTTTTCGAAGAAGGGACGGTTTTGTCCTTCGATTATACCTATGAAAGCACCGTGGCTGGTCCGGGCGAGGCGTTCGGCAACCGGCAGTTAACCATATCCGACAATCCGGTCACCCTGGCAGCGGACTGGACCATTCCCGAGTCGGCAACCGGGTTTCGCGTGCGCTACGGTAATACCGTGGTGGGGGCCGGAGATACGGTGCCAGCTGGCTCTACTCTGATGTTATCGGTTGGATCCTTGCCTGCGGACTATATTGTTCCGGCGGACGCTTTTCCACAGGGTATTCCAGTGGAGGCCCATCAAGCGACCATCACGGCAGGAACTGTCCTGACCCGTGATCTTGTTCTGGAGACAGGGTCCTCGCTCAACGCTGGAACGGTCATCAATTCTGATGTCCAGGTGAAGGAAGTGCTGGTACTGAACGAAGCCGATTTCCAGCGTGGCTTCTCCCACTACGATATCAACGGGCATAGCGGTGTGCTGGTCAGCCAGGGCTCGGAAGTGGACGTCACCATGCCACTGTTGCGTCTGGCCGAGGGCGCTTTCCAGACCTCCGCTTATGACGAGGCATTGGAAGCCTGGCAGCCGGAGCTGTTCCTGGAACGCCCTTTGGACGGAGAGCTGGAGCAACGCGGCGGCGCCAGCCTGGCCCTGCGTTCTAATCTCAATGGTCTGGGCGGGACCATTACGGTGCAAGAGGACGCCCGCCTTGAGGTGGATCCGGGCCAGTCGTTGCTGCTTTCAGGCCGTAATCGGTTGACGGTGGACGGAACGTTACGGGCGCAAGGGGGCACCATCCAGGTGGTTTCCTCCTTGCTGACCAGAGTGCCTGCGAGAGGACCGGAAGATCGGATCGAGATCGGTGAAAACGCGGTACTGGACGTTTCCGGCCTGGCTTATACCGCCACCGACGCTCGGGGTCGTCGCTACGGCGCCGTGCTGGATGGCGGCGAGGTGGTGCTGGGAGCGGAAGCCCCCGAGGATTTCGGCGATGCCAATTTGTATGACACCAACAATCTGTTCGTGGTGGTGCGCGAAGGCGCGTTGATCGATGTTTCCGGAGCCAGTGCCGACCTGGATCTAGGGCAAGCCACTCCCTCCACGGTGGCCAGCGATGGCGGCTCCCTGGCCATGCGCTCCAATTCCGGGATCTATTTCGATGGTGAACTGCGTGCCGACGCCGGTGGCGCGAATGCGTCGGGAGGCGGCCTGGAAGTGCTACTGGAAGGTACGCTGACAACTATCCCGCGGGCCACCGAAGAGGATTCGGTGCTGCGTAATATCACGCTCACCCAGGCGGATACCGGTTCCGGTTACGACGATGAAAATCTGGCCTATGGCCAGGCCCGTTTCTCCGTCGGCGCTCTGCAGGACTCGGGCATCGACCATCTGAGCCTGTGGGCCCGGGACGCCATCCTGTTCGATGGCGACGTGAACCTGGAACTGGGTGGTAGTCTGTCGCTCACCGCCGTCACCCTGGCCACCCCCGATCAGACCGCCAGGCAAGTGCGGTTGGCTGCGCCTCATGTGCATTTGGCTGGGCGGGTGAGTCTCCCTGACTCTTCTAACGGTGATGTTTCCGGAGTCAACCCCTACCTTCAATTCGACAACAACGCGCCGCTTGCGGAGGGAGACAGCCAACTGAGCGTGGAGGCGGCGCTGATTGATCTCGGTGAAGGTGTGCTGACCTTCGGCGCCCGGGGCAGCTATGACACCCCCAATGGCGCCACCCCGGTGGTGTTGCCGGGCTTCGCCGATATCACCCTGACCAGCTCCGGGGATATCCGCCTGACCGGCGCCGATCTGTTGGCGACGGAGGCTCTGACGTTCATCAGCCAGCGCCTGTACCCCACCACCCACAGCGCCAATCGCATCCGGGTGGGGCTTGGTGATGCCGGCATCAATGGTGGTCCGGTGGAAGGCGCGGTACTGCGTTTCCGCTACTACGACGAGGAAGAGGCGCGAGAGCAGGCGCCACCGCTGTCCGTCTACGGCTACCTGTCCATGGAAGCGCCCACCATCGACCAGGGTGGAGCGCTTTACGCTCCGCTGGGAGGTATCGCATTCTCGCACCCTCTCGCGAACAACGGTGCCCCCACCAATAATTATCCCACTGATCTCTACGGCGGCATATCGCCCCAGTCCATTACTAATCTGGAAATGGATGTGTTGTTGCGTCGGGGCAGTTTGACCTCGGTGAGCGCTGACGGTCTGGTGCTGCCCTATGGCTATCTGGAAGGGGAGAGTTATTACTACAATGGCACCGAAGTTCGCTATGACCAAGTGGGGCTCAGGGGAACCGAACAGAAGCAGCGCACCGCCACGGGCATCCATTTCGCTGCTGTCACCTTCGAAGCCGAGGACGGCGCGGTGATCGACGTCAGCGCCGGCGGCGAGCTGCGCGGTGTTGGGTTCACTACGGGGCGCGGCGGCTCCGTGGATATTCTCAACACGGCTCTTGCCAACGCCGCTCCCTGGCACGCGGGGGAGGCGGATGCCCAGGTCTACGCCATCGTACCCGGTTTGAGCGACAGCCAGGCCCCTCTCGACCCGGCATTGGGAAGCTATTCAAAAGTCGGGCAGCAGATCACTATCGGTGACGGCGTACCGGGCCTGCCGGCGGGCACCTATACCCTGTTGCCAGCGGAATACGCTCTGATGCCCGGCGGCTACCGGGTGGAGTTGGGCGGCGACATGGCCCGCTATGATACGGGTATCGTGGCCAGTCCGGCAGCGGGTCTGTATCGCGCTCCCGTGAATACGGTCAACAGCCTGAGCGGGGTCTCGGGTTCGGCGCCTCTGTGGGCCACGGTCATGTCCGGTGACACCGTGCGCCGCTATGGGGACTACAACGAAACCACCTTGAGCGAATGGGTGGTGAACACGCTGGCGCAATTCGGTGACACCCGTCTAATGGTCCCCTTGTTGCCGGAAGATGTGCGGCCGCTCAGCTTTGATTTTCGCCATGCCGCCAGCGGCGATGACCGGGTGTTTTCCTTCAACGGGGAATTGCGCAACACCCAGGTGGAAGACGGCCGTGGCGGCATGGTAGCGCTGTACGGTAACGACCTGGAAGTGGTATCCGTCGCCGGTGAGCGTGACGAGGAGGACAGCGGTTACATCACCCTGCTGGACGAGGATCTGAACCAGCTCGGCGCCACCGTGCTGGGGGTTGGGGTTAATAATAACGCCAGCCAACCAAGCGCCTCCGGCAAGACGGTGATTCGTTCCGGCGCCACCTTGCGGGCCGGTTCCCTGCTGATTGGCGGGTGGGGGCAGGATGCGGTGATGGTGGAATCCGGCGCGGTGCTCGACAGCCGCGGTCAGGGCCAGGCCGGCTGGACCGCCGAAAACGGTTTTCTCATTTCCCCGGGCGCCGATGTGGCGCTGCTGACGGTGAGCAACGACCGGATGCAGTTCGGCGCGGCCAGCGGCAACGGCACCATCCGTATCGACGACGGCGCCGGCCTGTACGGCGAGGGCACCGTGGCCCTGTCCGCCCCGGGTGGATTGGAGATCGGTGATATCAGCCTGGCCGCCAGCGATCTGCTGCTGTCCATGGAGGACATCAATATCGGCGGGGACGCCGCCCTGGCGGCGGCCGAGGCCCAGGGGGTACTCTCCGGTGGATGGCAATTGAACCAGAGCACGCTGGATGGCCTTCTGGCGCTGGGTGAGCTGGAAAGCCTCAGCCTGCAGGCCTCCGATTCCATCAATTTCATCGGTTCAGTCTCCCTGGACACCTACGATGACACTGGCGAGTCCCAGGCCAATTTGCGCTTTATCGGACCGGCCATCTACGGTCTTGGCGATGTTGGTGACACGGTCACCATCCGCACCGATCAGTTCAACTGGAGCGGTTTGGGGTATACCTCCGGTCGTGAAGGGACGGCGGAATTCGAAGTCGGTTCAGTAGCTCCCGGCGAAGTGATCGCCGGCGGCGCGGGCACCGGCACCGGCGCCTTCCAGGTGCAAGCCAACGAAGTGATGTTCGGCTTCAACGGCCTGGTGGGCGACCAGAGCGCCAACGCCACCCTGGAGCGGCTGATGCTGGGCTTCGGCGACGTCACCTTCCAGGCCCGGGACCGTATTACCAGCGATCTGTACAGCGATCTGTCGGTTTACCAGCAAAAGAACAGTGACGACGCTTTCAGCGGTGGCAACCTGATCCTGAGCGCCCCGGTCCTCACCGGCCAGGCCGGTTCCGAAATGGCCTACCGCACCGGTGGCAACCTGCTGGTCAGCCGCCCCGATAGCGCCGTCGCCGTGGACCCGGCGGATTTGGATCTGGGCGCGCAACTGAGCCTGGAGGGCAATAACGTTCGCGTCGAAGGCAGCATCATTGCCCCCAGCGGCAAGGTGGCCATTGAGTCTGCCGAGGATCTGCTACTGGCCGACGGCAGCCTGATCAACGTGGCCGGCCGGGCGGTGGCGTTCTTCGACGTCATCGAATACAGCTTCGGCGGCGCGGTCAGCCTGGAAAGCGCTGAAGGCAATGTCCTGCAGGCGGCGGGAAGTCGTATCGATGTGTCCGCGCCTTACAGCGACGCCGGCAAGCTGGAAGCCACCGCCGCCAACGGGACCGTGGACCTGGCTGGTGAGCTGGTCGCCCGTAACCCCGAGGAGGATCCGGAAGGGGAGGGCGAAGGCGGCACCATCCGCATCAAGGCCAATACCCTGCCCGGTTTCGTCGCCCTCAACCAACGCCTCACCGACGGCGGCTTCGATTACCTGCGCGGCTTCGAAACCAATGAAGGCGACCTGACTCTGGGCGAGGAAGTCCGCGCACAGCATATCGAGGCCACCGCCAACGGCGGCGATCTGATCGTCGACGGCAATCTGCGCGCCGGTGGCGACTACGCCGGCAGTATTTACCTGGCCGCCGCCAATAATCTGCGGGTCACCAACGGATCGACCCTGAATGCCAGTGGCGACAGCCTGAAAGTCGACAGTTATGGCGACCCCATCGAGGGCAGCAACCGGGCCATTATCAATCTGACCAGCCGGGACGGCCGTCTGGTACTGGGCGATAACGTCATCCTGGATGTGGGCGCTGGCGGTGAGGCCCGCGGCACCATCGACCTGAATGCCCGCCGCCTGGGAGCCCCTTCTGAAGCATCGGCGACCGGCAATGATGTGGCGGTGGATGCTGGCAATAACCTGACGGTCAACGGCGCCAAGCGGGTGTCGGTGAACGGTTTCTGGACCTATGACGATGCTCCGGATGATCCGGATGCCGATCCGGAGGGGCCGGACACTCAGCTTGTTGATCAGGTGTATCTCGACGAGATTGATAAAGACAGCATCGCCTTCATCAATGCGGCCCTGACCAATGAGGAGTTGCAACAGCGTTTGGCTGGCCTGAAAGAGGCCGCCGGCGAGGCCTTCGCCTTCTCCCTGCGTCCCGGTGTGGAGATCGTCTCCGCCACCGAAGATGGCAATCTGCGTATCGATGGTGACTTGGATTTCTCCGGATACCGCTATGGGCCGGATGTGGACGAGGCCGTACACGGTAGCGGGACCCCCGGCGTATTCGTGATGCGCGCTGGCGGTGATCTGGAAGTCAACGGCAGTGTCACGGACGGCTTTTATCTGCCTCCGGATACACCGGACAGCAGCTACTACATCGATCTGAGCGGTACGCTCAGTGAGTCGGTGACTTTGCCGACGGAGGCGGAACTGGCGTCGGGCTGGAATCTGCAAAACGTTTACAGGGACGGTGGCTCCTTGCCTTTCAATTTGACGGTCAGCGGTTCTTATTTCCAGGTTAGCTCGGGAACGGAGCTGCCACTGGACGTGACCGTTACCCGTAGTGATCCGACCCTTCGTAGTATGGAATTGGCTAGTGCCATTGTTCTGGGTGATGGGGTCACGGTAACGGATACCGGAACGGGGATCAGCTATAGCGGGGAGATTCCGGCGGGCACCTTCATCGAGAATCTGCGATTGCCCACTGGATCGATCATCAAAGCCGGTAATACGGTGCCGACAACGGTTTACGCGAAACCCACGACCATACCGGCGGGAACCGAATTGCTGGGACTGCGTATCAACTCCGCCGAGGAATTCAACCAGGATATCATCCTGCCGAAGGGCTCCGTCTTGCCGCAAGGGATGCGCATAGCACGCCTGCAAAGCGATGAAAATGACCCGATCAAGCAAGCAATATGGTCGGTGGCGTCACTGCTACCCCAGGGTACGCAGAGCTGGGACTTCAGTTTGGTGGCCGGTTCCGATCTGGCGTCCGCCAATCGGCGCTCGGTGAAAGCGGCAACGGAGGGCGACCTGATACTGGATAACCCTCATCTGGTCGGGCCCCAAGCATCGGAAATCATCGGCGGGCAGCAGGGTATCAGCGTGATCCGTACTGGCAGCGGCGACCTGGAACTGATCGCCGCCCGCGACTATCTGCAGGAAACCCCCTTCGGTATCTACACCGCCGGCACCGCCGCCGAGGCAAGTGGCGCCCCCGAACGCCAGAGAGACCCGGATACCCTGCCCAGTGATACGCCCAGTGATACCTACGTTCCCGAGGACCCCGGGGAAGAAGACGACCCCACCTATTTGAGCGTTGCCGAAGCCACGCCCGGCTCTTTCGCTACGGGTGGCGGCAATGTTCGGGTGCGCGTGGGCCGCGATATGAGGGGCAACGATTACAAGCCCAACGATCCGTCCGAGAAGAGAGCCGTCGCCGATTGGCTGTGGACCTGGAGCGACTCGGCGAGCGGTGCCGAGGCCTGGTGGATCAATACGGGGACCTATGGCGATCCGGCCAACCAGTTTGGAGGGAGCGATGTGTTGCTGGCTTTTGATGGCATCGGCACCCTGGGCGGCGGCAATCTGGACGTTTCCGTGGACGGGGATTTCGGCGTCTATGATCAGTTGGCCGATAATACCCGTCTTGGCGGGCTGTCTCTGGCGGTGGCTTCCTCCGGCTGGATCAACGCCGAAGGAGAACGTCAGCAGTACGGTGGCGGCGATCTGCGCCTGGAGGTGGGCGGTATCGTTAATCGTACCCGCAGCAGTACCATGGGCGTGGGGGACGGCAGTGTGACCAATCTACGCGGTGATGTGTTGGTGCAGACCGGCGTCATTGGCCAGATTTGGAACACCTATTCGGTTGCCAGTAATAACACCGACCCCCGACCGGACGACGAGTTGCTACAAGTCGATAAGAACAATTATGGGGGCTTGCGTCTGGTGCTGGGTGATGCCCAGGCTCGCGTCAATAGTTATGGTGATCTGCTCATCAATGTCGAGACTCCCGGAGTCAATGACGTGGATTTGTGGACCGATCGCACTGAAGCCGCCTTGTTCAGCTCCGGTGGTAATGTCGGCATGGGGTCCGATTCCGGCTCGTTGCCGGCGCGTTTCAGCGTGATCGCCGCCGAGGGTACTATTTATGGACAGGGTAACAATAAAATTTCTGCTGCCCGGAACTGGGTAGCCGAAACCTCCGCCGATGGCTGGCTGGAATTTCTGGCCGGGGATTCCATTTATACCCTAGGGGTGTCGTCGGCCTACGAGCCGGACCTGCTTGGTTCAACCGTTTCCCCCGCTCGGTTTTATGCCCGTGAAGGGGATATCTATCAATTGTTCTACGGTTACTACTCTGAGACTAACAATGAATTGATACGTCAAGCGGGTCGCTCGGCCCATGTGCATGCTGGCCGGGATATTGTGCAGTACGGTGACAGTCGTACCGCCATGGGTCACTACAGCGATATGGATGTGTCCATTATCCAGGCTGGCCGGGACCTGATTCATATCAATACCAAGGTTATGGGTGCGGGCACTTTGGAACTGAGCGCCGGGCGTAATTTCTACCAGGCGGACAGCGGCCAACTGATCAGCCGTGGCCCTCATACGGAGTTGGCCACCAGTGATCCCAGCGGCGGCGCGGATATCGTCATCAACGTGGGCATGGGAGAAGCTGGCCCGGATTACCAGGCGGTCGTCGACACTTATCTCGACCCTGCCAATCTGGCCGATTCGGATCAACCGCTTGGTGGTCAGCCAGATAAGGTCGCCAAAACCTATGAGGAAGAGCTGGAAGCCTGGCTGATGGCGCGCTATGGCGAGGATGTCTTGGAAGGCACCGATGCTTTGAGCTACTTCCAGGGCCTGGCGCCGGAGCAGCAGCGTGTCTTCCTGAGGGCGGTGTACTACGCCGAGCTGCGAGCAGGCGGAAGAGAATTCAACGAGGTGGATGGCCCCCGCTACGGTAGCTATTTGCGTGGCCGCCGCATGATCGAGACGCTGTTGCCGGAGATGGACAGCGAGGCCGGCACCTCGGGCTATGACGGTGACTTCACTATGTTCACCACCCGGGACGGAAACACCGAGCGATCCAGTCTGGTACGCACCGAAGGCGGCGGCGACATCCAGATGCTGGTGCCCGGCGGTGACCTGACCATCGGTCTGGAGGCGGTACGGCCGGAAAGCGGCGACAACGGCATCCTCACCCAGGGCAGTGGCGATATTCAGCTGTTCAGCCAGGGCGACATCGCTCTGGGCTTGTCCCGCATCATGACCACCTACGGCGGCGACATCTTCGCCTGGTCCAACGCGGGTGACATCAACGCTGGCCGTGGCGCCAAGACCACCCTGGTGTACACGCCGCCGCGCCGCACTTACGACGGCCTGGGCAATGTCACCCTGTCTCCGTCCGTGCCGAGTACCGGCGCGGGGATCGCTACTCTGGCGCCGATCCCGGAAGTGCCGCCAGGAGACATTGATCTGATCGCGCCGCTGGGCGTGATCGACGCCGGTGAAGCGGGCATCCGTGTGTCCGGCAGCATCAATGTGGCGGCGTTGCAGGTGGTGAACGCGGAAAACATCCAGGTGCAAGGGGACTCCACCGGCTTGCCGGCGGTGGCGGCGGTGAACGTGGGCGCCCTGACCAGCGCCAGCAACGCCGCCTCCAGTGCGGTACAGGCGGCGGAGCAGGTCGGCCGGCGCTATCAGCAACAACCCTCAATCATCAACGTGGAGATTCTCGGCTACGGCGAGGAACGTCTGGAAATGGGTGGTGGCGCTCGGGCGGTGCCGGCCGGGTACGACCGGAACGGCTCGGTGCAGGTGCTTGGTGCCGGTTCGTTGAGCGATGAGTCCCGTCGTCGCCTGACCGACGAGGAACGCGGCAGGATGACGGATTAGCCCGCGCGCCGGCACCCGGCGCTAGCGCTGCGGTTTCACTCCGTGGCCGAGGGTATTGCCCATCCGGTTGCGCAGGGTGGATTGGCTGAACTGGCCGGTCTGGTTCGGCGGCAGGCGGGTGACGTCCGCCGAATCCAGAGCCGGGTTGGCGTGGCCCGGTGTCTCACGCGGTGGTGCCGCGGGCGCCATCTTTTGCTGTAGGCAGCCGTAGGCCGGCGCACGCTGGCCGTTCACTTCCACTTCCACGCACGTTGGTTGCCGCGCCGGTGTTGCCGTATCCGCCCACGCGGGCAGCGCCAACTCCGCCAGCCAGAGCATCACGACCGTTCTTTTTCCCGTCCAAAACCGCATGGTTGGCTCCTGATCAGAATCGTTGGATCAAGGAGCATCAGGAGAATGAATATCCAACGATTTTTCAATGAATTTTTGATGACTTTTCATGTTGCGCTGAAACCCGCCTGAACCAAGGCGTTGGCTCCCATTCCACGGATTCGCGGCGCCCGTTTCGGTGTACCAATTCTCCTGGTTCGTGAACTTTTGGTGACAACGGTTCGGTCCTGGCTCGCTCAAACCATCTAAGGATTGTTAACTGGTTCACCGCTTCGCGGCGGGGAAGCCTCGGGGGTTGTGGTGTCGGATTTGCCAGTGTTCGGCGGTGATGATGGCCACCGGTCCATGTGTAGTCTTTACAGAGTCGAATCAATGTGTGACGCCAACGGAATATTCGAAGTATCCCCTGTTTTTCTGCGGGGGGTGTTCCTGACGGCCATTGCCCTGTCGCCATCTCTCCATGCTCAACAGGAAACCGCCGCCGAACAACTTCCGGCGGCGATGGAGGATCAACAAGAGGAAGCACCGGTCGCCAGCACGGTGACCATCACGGAGTACATCGTGCGTGGCAATACGGTGCTGGAAAACCGTGAGGTGGAAGCCGCCGTCTACCCTTACCTGGGGCCGGGAAAAACTCTGGACGATATCCAGAGCGCGCAACGTGCCCTGCAGGAAATCTATCAGCGGAAGGGTTACCAGTCGGTCTACGTGGACCTTCCCGAGCAACAAGTCAGTGGTGGCGTGGTGTACCTCCAGGTCACCGAAGTCACGGTCGGGCGGGTGCGCGTGGTGGGCGCGGAATACCACTCCCCGTTGAAAATCCGCCGCGAGGTGCCGGCACTGACGGAAGGCGAAGTGCCCAACTTCGATCTGGTCCAGGAAGACCTCACCCGCGTCAATCGCACCGGCAAACGCCAGGTGATGCCGGTGGTCAAGGAGGGCGCGATCCCCGGCACCATGGACGTGGATCTGACTGTGGAGGATCAGCCCCCCTGGAGCGGCAGCCTGACGCTGAACAACGATTACAGCGCCGACACGGAGAAGCTGCGCACCATCGCCACGCTTGGTCATTCCAACCTCTGGCAGCGTGGCCACAGCCTGTCGCTGACGTTGTTCACCGCGCCGCAGGAGACCGATAACGCCGAGGTCTGGTCAATGAGCTACGGCATGCCGCTGTCCGATCGTTGGTCGCTGCGTTTTTCCGGCTACACCTCCGACAGCGACGTCAGCACGGTGGGCGGCACCACGGTGTTGGGCAAGGGGCACTCCTACGGCGTGAGCGCCACCTACAGCCTGCCCTTCGACGGGGTTTGGGGGCACTCCTTCTCCATGGGCATCGACTTCAAGGATTTCGACGAGTCGCTGGAGTTCGGGGACGTGGGGGATGACATCCCCCTGAAGTATGCGCCCTTTACCTTTGAATACAGTGGCTATTACTACACAGAACGCAACCAGGGTTACCTCAATATTGGTCTGGTGACCGCCACGGAACAGTTTCCTTCAAACGGCAGCGATTGGCGCGAGTTCGACTACAAGCGCTACCAGGCCAACCCGGACTTCGCCGTCTTGAAAGTCGATGCCAGCAACGAGATGCAACTGAACAACTGGGGGCTGGCAACCACGTTCGGCGCGCAGGTGGCCTCCGGGCCCCTGGTTTCCAACGAGCAGTTCGCGGTGGGCGGCGCTGGCACCGTGCGCGGTTATCTTTCCGCCGAACAATCCGCGGACGACGGGGTGTTGGCTAGCGTCGAACTGCGTACACCCTCCATCGCGGATTCATTGGGGGCGCCCTGGAGTCTGGTGCGCGCGCATGTGTTCGTCGAGGGCGCACATCTGCGCTTGCGGGACCCGCTGCCCGAGCAGGTGGATGCATTCGATCTGGCCAGTGTTGGAGTCGGGCTGCGCGCGGAGATCGGCGCCTGGTTGAGCGGCAGTCTGGATTTCGGCTATCCGCTCACCGAAGGGGCGAACACGGAGAAGCACGACCCCAGAGTGCATTTCAGTGTCACCGGTAGTTTTTAGAAGTAAATAAGGCCCTCGACGAAGGCCGCCAAACCGTTTTGTTTTTCGGAGTGTCTGATCATGCAACATCGTCTACTTGTACTTTTTATTTGTTGCTTGGGTGCGCTGTTTCCCACCCTGGCCCAAGCTTGGTGGCAGGATGAATGGAGCTACCGCAAGCAGATCACGTTTGATACGTCGCCGCAGGGCGCTTCCATCGACGAACGCATTGGGCGTGTGCCGATGTTGGTGCGCCTGCATACCGGCAACTTCAGTTTCCAGGATGTGAAGGAAAACGGAGCCGACCTGCGCTTCGTGGCCGGCGACGATGAAACCGTTCTCAACCATCAGATCGAAAGCTTCGATGCGCTGCTTGGCGTGGCGTATGTCTGGGTTGACGTGCCTGGCCTGGAAGCCGGTGCAAGCCAGGACATCTGGATGTACTACGGCAACCCGGACGCGCCGGCCACCAGCGCCGGGCAGGCGGTGTTCGACTCCGATTACACCCTGGTCTGGCACTTCGACGGCGCCGCCGGGGCATCGGTGCGCGATGTTACCGCCTACGGCAATAACGCCAACCAGAGCGCACCGCGGACCTTGACCGGCGTGATCGGTCAGGCCGCGGGTTTCGACGGTGGCGGTGCGCTGACCGTGGAAGGCAACTCCCTGGCCACGCCGGCCGGCGGGCAGTTCACTTTCAGCGCCTGGGTGCGTACCGAGCAAAACACCGGCGAGCAATTGATTTTCGCGCGCCGCGACGCCGGCAACGCCCTGCTGATCGGTATTGATGGCAGCCAACCCTTCGTGGAGATCAACGGCGAACGTACCGCGCCAGCGTCGGTTCTGTCTTCTGGCCAGTGGCAGCACCTCGCGGTGACCGCCGACGGCCAGGCGGTGACTCTGTACGTGAACGGTCGCGAGGCCGGCAGCCTGGCCCTGGCGCTGCCGCCGTTCGCCACCACCGTGGCCATCGGCGGCGATGTGCCCGGTTACGTGGCCACCACCGAAACCAGCGGCGAAGAAGGCGAGCAGGTCGCAGCGGCACCGCCGCCTTCGCGCAACTTCAACGGCGCCCTGGACGAAGTACGTATCTCCAAGCAGGCCCGCCCGGCGCCCCTACTGATGGCAGATTACATGGCCCAGGGCTCGGAGTCCCGGCTGGTGTCGTTCGGCGTCGATGAAGAGCAATCCGGTTTTGGTTTTGGCGCGCTTGGCTTCCTGTTCAGCGCCGTGCCGATCGATGCCTGGGTGGTCATCGGCATCCTGGTGCTGATGATGTTCCAGACCTGGGTGGTGATGTACCGCAAGTTCCGATATTCCGGCCGGGTCGAGAAAGGCAATGAGCGTTTCCGTAGCGAGTTCGCCGAAGTGGGCACCGACCTGGAACAGCTCATGGACAACCGTCAACTGGAAGACGACCTGCGTCATTCTTCTCTGTGGCAACTGTACCGGGTGGCTGTGGGCGAACTGCGCACTCGTCGCGCCCAGGGCGCCGATACCAACAACCTTTCCGCCGAAACCCTGGAAGCGATCCGCGCCTCCATGGACGGGGTGCGCACCCAGCAAAACCGCGAGCTGAGCTCGAGCCTGGGCGTGCTTTCCAATGCCATCGCCGGCGGCCCCTACATCGGCCTGTTGGGCACGGTGATGGGGATCATGGTGGTGTTCCTGGGCACGGCCATGGCCGGCGACGTGAACATCAACGCGATCGCGCCGGGCATGGCCGCGGCACTGCTGGCTACCGCCATGGGGCTGTTCGTGGCGATTCCGGCATTGTTTGCCTACAACCGCCTGAACGGCCGCAACCGGGACATCAGTTCCGACATGCGCGTGTTTCTGGATGAGTTCGTGACGCGGCTGGCCGAGATCCATGCCACCAGCACGGAGCCGGCGGAACGGCCCGCCCGTGCCGCCCGCCATGACCATGCGCAAACACCAACGACCTGAGGAGAACGACGATGGCTTCGGTAAGAGCGTCGATGGACGACGATGAAATGGATGGGCCGGTTGACGGCATCAATATTACACCGCTGGTGGACGTGTTGATGGTGGTGCTGGTGATGTTCATTCTCACCGCCACCGCCCAGATCGCCGGCATCAAGGTTGATCTGCCCAAGGCGAGTGCCTCGGTGTCGTTGTCTGAATCCAAAACCAAGGCGATCTCGGTGAACAACGATGGCCACGTGTTCCTCGATGCCTACCCGGTGACCCTGGCCGAACTCGAGGACCGGCTGCGCACTGAGAAGGCGATGAACCCCGGCTTTCCAGTGATCGTGCGCGGCGACGCCATGGTGCAGTACCAGAAGGTGGTGCAAGTGCTCGATATTCTGCGGCGCTTGGATCTCTCCCAGGTTGGTCTGGTTACGGGCAAACCGCCGCAATGATCGACGACAACGGAAAAATAGGAAAAACCATGTCGATGCAGTCGCCTCAATCGCGGGACAGCAACCCGGCATCGGGAAAGCGGCCCCCGGTCCATGTCGCTAGGGCAAGCAAAGCCGGCCGCGGGCCGACGACCTATGTGCGTATGGGTGTGGGAATCGTGGTTCTGGTGGTGGCCGGCTGGTTGATCTGGCAGTGGGCCAACGACATGAGTGGCGTTCGCCGGCAGGTACCCCAGGAGCCGATGCTGATGCCGTTGCCGCCGCCCCCTCCCGAGCCGGAGCCCGAACCCGAACCGGTGGAGGAACCGGAACCCGAGCCCGAGGAAATAGTCGAGGAACCCGAGCCGGAGCCCACGCCAGTGGAGGAGCCGACCCCGGACGAGCCGCCGTCACCCAGCGATGATCTGGCCGATGCCATGGAAATCGACGGCGAAGCCCAGGCCGGCACCGATGCCTTCAATATCGCTGCCGGCAGCGGTGGCGGCATGGGCGGTTCCGGCGTGGGCCGGGTGGGTAACGCCACTTACGGTCAGTACCTTTCCTACGCATTCCAGAAACGTCTGCGCGAGGAAGCCACCATCCGTCATCTGAGCTACCGAATGCAGGTCAATCTGTGGCTCAACGAGGCGGGACAAATCACCCGGGTGGAACTGCTGAAATCCAGCGGTGATTCGGAAACCGACGAGAAAGTGATCGCCGCTCTGCGGTCGATTCCGGCGCTGGACCAGGTGCCGCCGAAGTCCCTGACGTTGCCGGTCAAGCTGGCGCTTCAGGGCAGGCGCCCGGGCTGACGAACGATGGTCGAAACAATCGAGACGAACCGTTTCAGGAGCAACCAAGTAATGAACACTAAGTGCAACAAGTGGCTGCTGACACTCGCGGTGGCCGCGGTGGCCGCGGCGGTAAGCGGCCCGACCGCGGCCCAGGCGCCCGCCGAATCGCCCGCGCCGGGCGCCGACACGCAGGCGAACGCCCCGGCTGACATGAACACCACGGTGCATCTGATCCGTCTGTTGGTCAGCCAGGGCGTGATTACCGTGGCCCAGGGTGAAGCGCTGCTGATGCAGGCCCAGGAAGAAGTCCGCCAGGCCGCGCAAGGCGATGCCGGACCGGACGTGCGCGAAGACGATGTGCGCGTGCCCTACATTCCCGAGGTGGTGCTCGAGGAAATCCGCGAGGAGGTCAAGGAAGACGTCATGGCCAAGGCCAAGGCCGAGAACTGGGCCGCGCCCAATACCTTCCCCGACTGGGTGTCACGCATCAAGGTGTACGGCGACGTACGGGTACGCAATGAGAGCCGCTTCTTCTCCGGTGACAACAGCAACGAAATCACCGACTTCCATGAGATGAACGAATCCGGTCCCCATGACGTCAACAGTAAGACCGCCGTGTCGCTTCCTCCGTTGATGAACACCCGTGAGGATCGCGAGAATCTGCTGCGCATACGCGCCCGCTTCGGGCTGGAAGCGGCCCTGTCGGACAATTGGGACGCCGGCGTGCGCTTGGCCACCGGCAGCAGCAATGGCCCGGTGTCCACCACCCAGACCCTGGGCGGCGGCCTGGGCAAGAAGGACATCTGGCTGGACCAGGCCTGGGTCAGTTGGCACCCGGGAATCTGGAATTTCACCGCCGGCCGCGCGGAAAACCCCTTTGTTTCCACCGACATTCTTTACTCCGGTGAACTCAACTTCGACGGTGTGTCCGCGGGCTTCTCCGGACTCGACTTCAGCGATAACGGTTCCGTCTTCGGTACGTTCGGTGCCTTCCCGCTCCAGTACAGCGACGACGACTGGCCTAGCAACCAAAAGGACAAAGGCGACAGCGAGGACCGCTGGCTACTTGGCGCCCAGCTTGGCGTCGATTGGGAATTCGACAACGGTGATGGTTTCAAGACCGCGCTCGCCTATTACAACTTCGACAATGTGCGCGGCCAGAGATCCAGCGAATGTTACCTGTATGCAGCGGCACCGCCCTGCGACAGCGACTGGTCGGTCCCCGCTTTCATGCAGAAGGGCAACACCGTGTTCCTGCTGCGCGACATCCAACTCGACCCGGCCAACCCAGCCCTTACACCCCTGCCACAGTATGTGGGCCTGGCTTCCGAGTTCGAACTGCTGGACTTGAACGCGCGCTGGAACACTTCCCTGTTCAACGGCTACAAACTGCAACTGGCCGGCAATTACATCTACAACCTCGCCTACGATGAGGATGAAATGTGGGAGAACGCCGACGGCCAACTGATCAGCAACTTTGACAGTAACACCGGAGAGCTCGAAAGCGGTCGCGAAGCCTGGATGCTGCACGCTGCCTTCGGCAGTTCCCTGGACCTGCGCCACGCCGGTGAGTGGCTCGCGTTCATGGGTTACAAATACATCGAACCCGATGCGCTGCCGGACGCTTACAACGACTCGACGTTCCACCTTGGCGGCACCAACGCCAAGGGCTACTACTTGGGCGGGTCCTATGCCCTCAACGAGAATCTGTATTTCCGGGGGCGTTGGATGAGCTCGGAGGAAGTCTACGGTCCGCCATTGGCGATTGATGTTTTGCAGTTCGAACTGAACGCCCAGTTCTGACGGCCGGGCGACAAACGGAGTAGTGACCATGATAGTCGTGGAGAACATCAAGGCGAAATGGCTGCCCGCCGCAGCGATGATGCTGGCAGTCTCATTGCCCGGGTTGGCCCCGGCACAGCAATCCAGTCTTGAAGAGCGTCTGCGCAGCGAACTGCGCGGTACCATCCAGCAACTGAACAACCTGCAATCGCGGCAGGCCAACCTGGAGGCCGCGCGCGCCAACGCAGAAGCGCAACTGGAAGCGGCGCACGCCCGTATCGCCAAACTGGAAGGCCAGATTGACGCTGGCCAGAACCGCATGAAGGCGCTGCAACGCAGCAGTGCGGCGCGCGTCGCCGCCAGCCAGGAACGCGCCGAGCAGGTACGCAGCGCCTATGACGAGCTGCTGCAACTGGCGCGTAACAAGGAGATCGAGCGCCTGAATCTCGCGCAAACCCTGCAACAGCGTGAAGCCGCCTTGCAGACCTGCGTCGGCCGCAATGAGGAAATGTACCGGGCTGGCAAGGACATCCTTGCCGAATACGAGAACCTGGGCGCCGGCAGCCTGTTCATGATGCGCCAGCCGCTCGCCACCTCCTCACGAGTGGAGTTCGAGAATCGCGCTCAGGATCTGGGCGACCGCTTGTACAACGCCCAGGTGCAAGTCGTGCGTGCCGAGGAAAGTGGCGACGACGCCACCGACCAATGACGCCGGTGGCCTGAAAGTGTCACCGGTTGTTCATTGAATGCTGTTAATCGAACAATGCCAGAGTCTGTTTAACTCTCCGGGAGAATTGATTCCATGAGCGACAAAGACACCATCATCGAAAGCCTGCTCCTCAACGAACTGGCGAAGCTGCTACAGGAAGCCGGCTACCGCACCAATGAATCTGAGCACAACGGCAGCAAGCAACTGCTCAGCGCCAGCCAGGGCATCGGCTTCGCGGCGCGTCCGGGCAACGTGGTCGGCGAAGGCATGCTGGACTTCACCCTCAGCTGCGCGCTGCGCATCCAGGGCGACCTGCCAGCCGGACTGATTCCCGCCTGGAACCGCGGCAAGCGCTTCTCGCGATTGAGCCAGCACGGCGACTTTCTGGTTCTGGAAATGGACGTGATCGCCGCCGGTGGCGTGCGTCGGGCACACCTGCTCTCCAACCTGGAGATCTGGGACCATCTGCTCCGCGAGTTTCTGCTGTATCTGCGTAATTACCGCGAGGGAGACAATGGCGCCGTGGAGGACAACCCGGTCGACGCACCCGCGCAAGAGCGGGATACCCAAGCGCAAGAGTCGTCGTAAACGAGGAGACAGAAGATGAAAGCCGCGCACGTAATGGTCACCGCGATACTGGCCTTTTTGGCCGGAGTCGCCGGCACGGTGCTGGTGACACAGCCTTCCGAGGCCAGGGACATGCAGCCCAAGACGGTCTCGCCGCCGGCCGCTCGAGCGGCGCCCCAAGGCGCGGCCGTCGCCAGCCTTGGCGACGTGTCCTTGTACCAAGGCGAAGTGACCGCCTGGCTGACCACTCTGCCCGACGGTGCGCGGTCCGCGCTGCGTGACAAGCGCGCCATGTTCGACGACTGGGCGCGCCGCCGTCTGGCCGAGAAAGCACTGGTCGCCGAAGCCCGTCAACAGGGCTGGGAAAAACGCGATGAAGTCTCCCGGGCCCTCGCCCGGGCCGAGGACCAGGTGCTCCTGCGCAGCTATCTGAGCGCGGTCAGTGAAGCGCCTGAGGGATACCCCGATGAGGCGCTGCTCAAGCAGGTCTATGAAAACGGCAAGGACAATATGCGGGTGCCCGAACGTTACCACCTGAGGCAGATTTTTCTGGCCGCCACCGGCGAAGATGCCGAGAGCATCGAAACCCGCGCCCGTCAATTAACCCAGCAAGCCCGCGCCAAGGGCACGGACTTCGCCGCCCTGGCCCGCCGCCACTCCGATGAAGCCACCAGTGCCGCACAGGGCGGCGCGATGGGGCCGCTGCCGCTGGCGCAACTGACTCCCGAAGTCCGTCCGGTGGTGGCCGGTTTGGAACCCGGCCAGGTCTCCGACCCGGTGCGAACCGCTGCCGGCTGGCATCTGATCAAGCTGGAGCAGGTGGACCCGGAACGCACCGCCACCTTTGAGGAAGTGCGCGGCCAACTCACCGCCACGCTACGTGAACAGCGCCGTCGCCAGAATGCGGAATCCCATCTGCGCCGCCTGGTCGGCGAATCCTCGCTGAGCATCGACGGCGCGGCGATCACGGCCATTCTTGAGGAACAACAATGAACACCCGCGTGCGTCTGCTTGCATTGAAGCCGCCCCAACCCGGGAAATGGAAGGCCGGCTCTGCCTGGCCAAGGTACGAGACCTGCAGGTAGTAGAGGATATCGGGCTGCCGAGGGCTAGTTCTTCTGTGAATCAATGACGTCTTCAAGCTCGGACAGGAGCGGTATCACATATTGGCATTGGCGGGCCAACATGATATCTGGATGAATATTGACTCAGCTAGAGGGTGGCCTGAGCTAGTCAAAGCCACAGAGATCGAGCAATGGATATTGGATGAATCACTTCGCCGGATACCGGGATTACCGTCGATGGCGCCATCGGAAAGATGTTTTGTCTGGTACTTGATCGCTACTACGTGAACGGAGGACAATCAATGTCATTAGAAATTTGGTTTGCATTTGCTGTTGCTTCTACGGCTCTGCTCGTTATTCCCGGCCCCACTATTTTGACGGTAGTTAGCTATTCGATTGCTCAAGGCGCGCGCGCGAATGTCCCATTGGTACTTGCCGTTGCTCTCGGAGACTCCACTGCTCTTCTGTTTTCTCTACTAGGCTTGGGAGCTCTTTTAACCACCTCAGCGTTTTGGTTCACAGTGGTCAAGTGGGCCGGAGGTCTTTACCTCCTTTACCTGGGAATTAAGCTTCTACGTTCTGGTGTTCAAATTGGAGGAATCGAAAAGACAGCAGGGGGTGGATCGAGATGGAAATTGTTCCTCAATACCTATCTGGTAACCGCCCTTAACCCAAAAGGAATTGTTTTTTTCGTTGCGTTCTTGCCCCAGTTTGTGACGCCAGCCGCGAACGTTACGCAGCAGCTCTGGCTTCTGGCGATTACATTCGTGGTCTTGGCCACGATCAACGCAACACTGTACGCTCTGTTCGCCGCATCGGCCCGTCGGTTTCTCACCTCGCCCAGAGTACAACGTCGTTTTAATGTGGTGGGCGGCACTCTCTTGTCTTCTGCTGGGGTGTGGGCATTGCTGGCAAAAAGGTCGGTTTGAAACGTATAGGACATAGAAAAGAGATCAGGAAGCTGGGAGCATGCAGTTGTTCCGTGGTTCGAACCCGTGAAGAAGTTAGTATCTCGGTGATGCTGATTGGCAACACTGTGGGGATGGTAGAAATAGGGTTAGAGAGTACGAAGCATGTCACCATCTAGAACGTGGAGCATCACCTGGTGTTGCTGGACGAGGCGCCCCGGATACGCATCTCATTAAATCTTCCATTTGGCACTGATAAATACGTAGACAATGCCTTGGTGAATGCCCGCTGTTTAATTGCAGTGACGGCGCGTCAGGCGGCACCTCCTTGGTGTTAGCCGGATGCGAACGAGAGCCTTAGTAGCACTAGGATGCTGCCGCTATTAGCACCTCATAATTGACATTTCCTTGTTCCTTTTGTAGAACGTTCTATAAATAGAACATTGGAAGTGGTTTACATGGATCAGCATTCTCTCGAAACCCTGGGGCGACACCTTCAGTCCCTTCGGGTAGCTCGCGGATGGTCGCTCTCGGGGCTGGCCGCCGCTGCAGGTGTTGCCAAGTCGAATCTTTCCCGCCTGGAACAGGGAAATGGGAATCCGACCCTGGATACCATCTGGCGACTGGCGGTTCAGCTTAATGTCCCCTTCGGCAACCTCGTTGCCCCGATCCGTGTGCCGGTTGGTGAGGAAGGTGTGCAGGTCCGGCTTGTGGATCAGGGGGAAGACAATCCCCGGGTAGACGCTTACTGGATGTCGTGCGCTCCCAATACCACACGCATGGCGGAGGGCCATACGCCGGGAGCAGAGGAATCCGTTACCGTTGTCAGTGGTCAGCTGGAAGTCGGTGTCACTGGCCACAGCCAGCATTTGCGGGCTGGGCAGAGTCACACCTTCGATGCGGAGCAACCTCACCTTTATCGCACCCGGGACTCCTGGGCCACGTTACTGGTCACCATCGTGTATCAGAAAGAAGGTGAGGAATCATGAGCGACCAGGCAATCAGTGCGGGCGGGCGCGCGTGGGTGAGTGGGGTACGGGATGCGACTCCGCTGCTCGGTGGCTACATTCCGGTGGCGATTTCGTTTGGCCTGATCGCCAATCAGGCCGGTTTCAGCAGCTGGGAAGCCATCATCATCTCCCTGGTTATCTATGCGGGTGCCTCCCAGTTCCTGTTTGTTGGCATGGTGGCCTCGGGAGCCCCCTTGTGGCTTGTGGTGGTGATGACGCTGCTGATCAATGCCCGGCATCTGGTTTATGCCCCGAACCTGGCCCCCTGGCTCAACGGGAACCGGTGGTGGTTCTGGTTGATGCACGGGCTGACGGATCAGGTCTTCGCTCTGGCGCACACCCGCCTGCCGGCGTTGCCACCCTCGGAACGCCTGGGGTGGTTCACTGGCGCCATGTTGCTGGCCTGGTTCAGTTGGGTAGGGGGCACGGCCCTAGGAGCTTTTGTGGGGCAGGAGCTGACCGGGCGCTGGCCATTACTGAATGACGTTATGCCCTTCGCGCTACCGGCCCTGTTTGTGGTTCTATTGGCCCCGAGATTCACTTCCTGGTTATGGGCTGCAGCGCTCGGGTGTGCCATTGTCGTGGCGTTGTTGTTCGCGGCTAATGGCCTGCCCAATATGGCGATACCGGTTGCGGCGCTTCTGGGCGCGGCGGTGTTCTTTGTGATGCAATCCAATACACGGGCGGAGGTTTAACGCATGGCTGGTGAGCTGTGGGTTGCGGTGATGGTTGCCGCAGCGGGTACATTGTTAATGCGTTTGTTACCACTGGTGTGGATGCAGAGGCGTCTGGCTCGGGAAGACAGTCAGGGCGGTACAGCGGCCATGCCCAGGTGGCTCGGGGTGCTCGGCCCGGTGATGATTGCGGCCATGCTGGGGGCTTCGCTGGTTCCCGCAGCCGGCACCCTGAATGCCTGGGTTGCAACGGCTGTTGGGGGATGCGTAACCCTGCTAGTCTGGTGGAAAACAAAGTCCCTGGGGTGGCCGGTTGTCTCGGGCGTTGTGGTGTTTGGTGTGGTGCGGTTTCTCAATTTCGTTGTGATTTAACTGATCAAGGATAGGAGTGAATATGAGTACTCATACTTCCAGCCAGAAGATAACAACCTCTAAGATTCAGGCCATGAAAGGACGAGGTAGCATTGTTTCCCTTACAGCATACACGAAGCCCATGGCAGAACTCATGGACCCTTTTGTCGATCTGATCATCGTCGGGGATTCCACAGGGATGGTGGCTTACGGATACGATTCTACGCTGCCCGTTACTCTGGATATGATGATTAACCATGGTGCAGCAGTGGTGCGTGGCAGCCAGAAAGCCTGCGTCGTTATCGATATGCCCTATGGCTCGTATCAAGAAAGCAAGGAGCTGGCTTTCCGAAACGCGGCGCGCTTACTGACAGAAACTGGTGCTCAGGGCATCAAGGTTGAAGGTGGGTTAGAGCTTGTTGAAACGGTGGAGTTCCTGGTCAGTCGTGGTATACCGGTAATGCCACATATTGGCTTGCGTCCTCAGCATGCAAACACTATGGGCGGATTTAAGGCCCAGGGCAGAGATGAGGCTGCAGCCAAACGGTTGGTTGAAGAAGCACAGGCTTTTGAGTCTGTTGGCGCGTTCTCAGTCTTAATTGAAGGGGTATTTGAAGCCGCCGCGCGGCGTGTTACGCAATCTTTAACCATTCCTGCCATTGGTATTGGCGCATCTCCCGAGTGTGATGGCCAAGTGCTGGTAACGGAGGATATCCTAGGCTTGTTCTCTGACTACACGCCGAAATTTGCCAAAAAGTACGTCGATCTGAGCGCCCAAATCAAGGATGTGTTTGCGCTGTATGAAAGAGAGGTCAGAGCCGGCGAATTTCCCGCAGAGGAGCATTGCTTTGGGATTAAGAAGCAACCAACTTAGATTGTCGGGAGGGCCAAGGGGTTGTGTGTGAACAAGTGCGAAACAAAGGGAATGAGCCGAACCTGGGCAAGCCTGAGTACCTCTATCACGGTAGTCGACAAAAAACCGTCCGGCTAGAGCCAGCCCAGGGCATTGGGCATGGTGAGGCTGACAACGAATACGGTATTTATGCTGTCTCAGAGCGGGATTTAGCTGTTCCGTTTGCAATCACATATTACCCCCTGAGCCCTCGTGCAGTTTTCTCGGTCGACACCTCGCAACGCCCACCCCGGATAGTGCTGAGGGATACTGAAGTAAGTTGGCATGAGAAGGGGTATATCTATACGTTGCGATCTGAAACCTTTGAGCAAATAGATGCTCTCCAGTGGGTTTCGCGAGTTCCTGTAGAGCCTGTGTTGATTGAAGAAATTACCCCTGAGCTCTACCGGGATTGGGTCGTTGATTCCTGACTACAGCTAATTCATCGTGGAGACGAAGGCGCCAGTCTTCATTTGTCATCCGATACAGCCGCACCCTCTTCTTATGAAACTCTTGCATGGTGTAGCAGGAGAATCCAGCCTTCTCAGTTACTCGAACTGAGGCCGCATGGTCTGGCTCTATAATGACCACTACTGACTCATGCGTATTCCGGCGAACGTGACCGGTCATTCCGGGGATCGTGACCGATTTGCAC
>NZ_CAXBDN010000012.1:0-33977 GCF_963974375.1 uncultured Marinobacter sp. | reverse complement strand
AACCGGTAGGCCAGCCGGTTGGAGCTGCAGGCGGAGATCAGGAGGGCTACAACCACAACAATGGTAAATCCGGGCACATTTGCCGGGCGAAATCCGGACATGGGCAGAAGTCCTTGCGGTTTTTCGTTAACCTGAAGGGGTTTCCGGGGCAAACCCTGCTCGGGTCATCAGGTTCATGGTAGTAAAGCCGATGGCTGAGTGACAGTGCTGCGCTCAACGTTGTCTTTTGTTTAATGATTCTTTACCTACAGGAGAAGTTCCTTGGCTCAGCCGCCTGTGCCGCGTCGTCGGCAGTTACTGTTCGCGTTGTATATGTCAGGAATCATGTCACTGTTGATGTCCGGGGTGATAACGCTGATCAATACCGGGATCGCCGGTGGATTTTCGGGGCGCTGGATGGCGTCCTGGATCGTTGCCTGGGTGGTGGCCTTTCCGTTAGTGGTGTTTATTGCGCCCCTGGCAGGCCGTATGACGGACGCGAGCCTGAAATTTCTGGACCGGACCCTGCAGCGGAGGCCAGGCGGAGGTACCGAGTGAGACTGATACTGCTGGCCGCGTGCTGGCTGATACTGACCGATGGTGACCCTGACGGCTGGCTGTTCGGTCTGGCGGTTATCCTGCCGGTGGCCTATGCCTGGCACCGGTTCTTTCCGCCAACCGGTTTCCGGATCAGGGCGCTGCAGATCCCCCTGTTTGCCGGCTGGTTTGCCGGACAGTCGTTGCTTGCCGGGCTGGATGTGGCGCGGCGGCTGGTGCTTCCGGCCTTGCCGGTGCAGCCGGGTGTGATGCACATTATTGTGGGCTTGCCGGAGGGCAGTCCGCGCTGGCTGCTGGCCAATATCCTGTCGCTGTTGCCGGGAACCCTTAGTGTGACCCTGCAGGGGGCCGGGCTGGAACTGCATTGCCTCGATACCCGGGACGATAACCTGTCGGGGGTGCGCCGGGCCGAGGCGAGAGTCGCAGCGTTGTTCGGGGTGCCGGTTGCGACCCCTGCGACAGAGGCGTGCAGGGTATGACGCTGGCACTGAATCTCGTCGCCGCCTTCCTGTTACTGACGCTGTTGGTGGGTTTGCTGCGTATCTGGCTCGGACCCCGGCCAGCGGACCGGTTGCTGGCGTCCCAGTTGTTTGGCACCACCGGAGTGGCTTTGCTGTTGGTGCTGGCTCAGGCGCAGCAAATGCCGGCGTTACGGGATGTGGCCCTGACCCTGGCACTGTTGGCGGTACTGGCCACGGTGGCCTTTGTGACCCGGGTGGTGCGGGTGGACCGGGCGGAACCCGCAAGGCAGGAGGCCGATCATGACTGAGTGGCTCATTTTCTGTGTACAACTGGCCTTGCTGGGCGCCGGATGCCTGTTCTTCGCCGTTGGCACCCTTGGCCTGTTCCGGTTTTCCGACACCCTGACCCGTATTCATGCCCTGACCAAGGTGGATAACCTGGGCCTGGGGCTGATCGTCCTGGGTCTGTTCCCCTTGATGCCCTCGGTTGCCAGCGGTCTGAAAACGATTCTGATCTGGTTGGTGGCGCTGGCCGCCAGCGCCACTTCCGCTCATCTGATTGCCCTTGCCGTGCGGGCGCAGCAGGGGCAGGCCGGATCGGAAGGAGCTGAGGATGAGTGAGTGGCTGATCGATGGCCTGCTGGTGTTTGCCCTGATTGTAACGGCGACCGCCACACTGGTGTCCCGTGATCTGTTCAGGGCCGTGGTGGTGTTCATTGCTTTTGGCCTTTTGATGGCTCTGGCCTGGGTACGCTTGCGGGCTCCGGATATTGCTCTGGCAGAAGCGGCCATCGGTGCCGGCCTGACCGGCGTGCTACTGCTCGACGCGGTCAGCCATTTTCGCCGGGGCCGGAGCAACAACGGTGATGCCGAGACCGGAGGTGAACGGTGAGGCGTCTGTTCACTGTGGCAATCCTGGCTATCTGCGGGTTACTGATACTGCTGCTTGGTCAGGGCTTGTGGCAGATTGCAGGCCATCCCCCGGGCGTGAATCTGCCGGGTATCCTTGCCACCGCCATGCCGGACAGTGGTGTTGAACACCCGATTACTGCGGTATTACTGAATTTCCGCAGTTATGACACCCTGCTGGAAATCGGTGTTCTGGTGATTGCCGGTATCGCTGGTATTTCCATCGCCAGAACACGCTCCCTCGAAGATCCGGACTTACGCACCTCGGACTCTCTGCTGTATGCCTTGCAGCGCTGGTTTATCCCGTTGATGCTGCTGCTGGCAGGCTACCTGTTGTGGGCCGGTTCCGATCGCCCCGGAGGTGCCTTCCAGGCCGGTGCGGTGCTCGCGGCCATCGGGGTGCTGATGCGCCTTGGCGGACTACCCATGGACTTCCTGAAGCCGGGCCTGTTGCTGCGCTTCGGTCTGGTGCTGGGTTTTGCGCTGTTCCTGCTGATCGCGGTGCTCAGCGCAGTGGCCGGCGAGGCCTTCCTGGCCTACCCACCGGCCTGGGCCAAGAGCCTGATCCTGTTCATCGAAACGGTACTGACCTTGTCCATTGGTATGGTTCTGCTGTCCCTGTTTGTGGCGGCCCCGGTCAGTGAGGACAGCGAGCCGGAAGAGGGGGCTGGCCAATGAGTACCGGGCTGACGCCGGATCTGTTGTATGGCTTTACCGGTGTGGTGCTGTTCGGCATTGGCCTGGCCGGCTTTATTCGCCTGGCCCACCTGTTGCGCAAGCTGCTGGCGTTCAACCTGATGGGGTCCGGTACCTTTCTGGTGCTGGTAGGCCTCGCCCAGCACCGGGGTGGTGTCGACGATGTGCCTCAGGCCCTGGTGCTGACCGGTATTGTGGTGGCTATTGCCGCCACCGCGCTGGCGGTGGTGCTGATTCGCCGGTATTACTTCCTGACTGGCGCCACTTCGCTCGCTGAAGACAATAATCGCGAGGGCCGTTCGCAATGATGGAATGGCTGATGGCCGGTTTGCTGTTTACGCCACTGGCCTGGGCGGTGTTGTCGTTGCTGCCGGATTTCCGCTGGGGGCGGTGGATCAGCTGGCTGGGCATGGCCATTCAGGTACTGGTGTCCGTTGGTCTGTGGCTGGCGGTGGCCCGGGAAGGCGGTTTCTACTACAGCCTCGGTGGCTGGGATGCCCCACTGGGCATTGAGCTGCGGGTAGACGGTCTGGCGGTCACCTTTGTCTTGCTGACGGCAACCGTGGCAACGGCCTGTGGCTGGCATGCCGGGGTCTACCTTGATCCGGCAAAGCCCTGGCAGCGCTATTTCTGGCCACTGTTCTGGTTCCTGTGGGCCGGGCTCAATGGGGTCTGGCTGGGAGCGGATCTGTTCAACCTGTACGTGGGGCTGGAACTGATCAGTCTGTCGGCGGTGGGGCTGGTGGCTCTGGGGGGCCAGGCCGCCGCACTGCGGGCAGCGATTCGTTATCTGCTGGCAGCATTGCTAGGCTCCCTGGCTTACCTGCTCGGTGTGGCCATGATGTACGGTCAGTTCGGCACCCTGTCCATGGCGGGTATCTCGGAACTGACCAGTGAATGGGCAGCCGAAGATACGGCATTGCCAGGCGCCGGTCTGGCACTGGTGTTGATGATGTCGGGGCTGGCTCTGAAAACCGCGTTATTTCCGCTTCATGGCTGGCTTCCGCCAGCCCACGGCATCGCTAAATCTCCGGTCAGTGCGTTGTTGTCGGCGCTGGTGGTGAAGGCGTCTTTTTACATTGCCGCCCGGCTCTGGCTGGAATTTGGTGATGACCTGGGATCTGTCGGTCTTGCCCAGTTCGTGGGCGTATCAGGGGGCGCTGCGGTGCTCTGGGGCAGCTGGCTGGCGTGCCGGCAGTCACAGCTGAAACAGGTGGTGGCCTATTCATCGGTGGCCCAGATCGGCTATCTGTCTCTGCTGTTTCCGCTGACCTTCGGCGTCACTGAAGCCATTTCCCTGCAGGCCCAGCAGGGCATCACCCTGCAGGTGATCAGCCATGCCCTGGCCAAGGCGGCCATGTTTCTGGCGGCCGGTAACCTGATCCTGTCCACCGGCAGCAACCGGGTCGATGCGCTGGCCGGGGTCAGCCGTTTTCTGCCGTTTTCGCTGTTCTCTTTCGGGCTCGCCGGGGTTTCCCTGATGGGGCTGCCCCCAACCGGGGGCTTTGCCGCCAAGTGGATGCTGTTACAGGCCAGTCTGGCTAGTGGCCAGTGGTGGTGGGCGCTGGTTCTTCTGGCCGGCGGCATGCTCGCTGCCGCTTACATTTTTCGCATTTACCGGGCCTCGTTTCTTGAAAGCAGCAATCGCGATGAGTTTTACCATCCGTCCCGCAGCCTCGAAGTGATTCCGATGATCCTGGCGTTGCTGGCGTTGGGACTGGGCCTGGTGGCGGAGCCCGTATTGTCGGTCATGACGCTGCCTTTCGAAGTGGAGGGTGGGGAATGACGCTGACCTCCCTGGTTCCGGTATTCGCGTTGATGACCTCGCTGGCGGCCGCCGTTATTATTTTTGCGATCCCGGAAGAGCGCCACCGGCTGCGTACCCTGGTGAACCTGGGGGCTGCGGTACTCAAGCTGGTGCTGGTTATCTATATGGTGTGGGGGGTTGCCCGGGGCATCGAGTTTCGTGTGGCCTTTACCATGGTGCCCGGAGTGGAATTCGTGCTGCAGGCGGATGCTCTGGCGGTGATGTTTGCGGGCCTGTCTGCGGTGTTGTGGCTGTTTACCACTATCTACGCGGTGGGATATCTTAAAGACTCTCCCAATCGCAGCCGCTTTTTCGGGTTCTTCAGCCTGTGTGTCGCCAGTACCATGGGTATCGCTCTGGCCGGCAACCTGTTTACCTTCTTCCTGTTTTACGAAATGCTCACACTGTCCACCTACCCGCTGGTGGTCCACCGGGGCACCGACAAGGCATTGCGGGCAGGCCGTAACTACATCATCTACACCCTGTCTGGCGGCGTGGTATTACTGCTGGGCATTGCCTGGCTGCAGGGTCTGGTGGGCGACCTGTCGTTCCGGGCGGCCGGCCATTTCCAGGACTCGGATCCCGCCATCCATGGCAGCCTGATCATGATTTTTGTGCTGCTGATCGCTGGCCTCGGGGTGAAGGCTGCGATCTTCCCGGTCCACGGCTGGCTGCCTCAGGCGATGGTGGCGCCGGCACCGGTCAGTGCCCTGTTGCATGCCGTTGCGGTGGTAAAGGCCGGTGCGTTTGGCATTGTGCGGGTGGTCTATGACATCTACGGCATCGAGTTCTCGGCGACGCTGGGCTTGCTGGAACCTCTGGCCTGGCTTGCCGCTTTTACGATTCTGTATGGCTCCGCCCGGGCGGTTTTCCAGACGGATCTGAAGCGAAGGCTGGCCTTCTCCACCGTCAGCCAGGTGTCCTATATCATTCTCGGTATTACCCTGTTTGGCCCCATCGGCACAGTGGGCGGGCTGGTGCATCTGCTGCATCAGGGCATCATGAAGATCACCCTGTTTTTCTGTGCCGGCAATTACGCCGAAACCCTGGGTATTCACCGGATCGATGAGATGGATGGCGCCGGACGGCGAATGCCGGGCACCTCGGTGGCTTTCACCATTGGTGCCTTCGGTATGATCGGGGCGCCACCACTGGCGGGCTTTGTCACCAAATGGACAATGGGTAGCGGTGCACTGGCGGCGAATATGTCCTGGGTGATCGTGGTGCTGTTGCTCAGCAGCCTGCTCAATGCGGCCTATTTCCTGCCGGTTCTGCACCGGCTCTGGTTCCGCGAGGCGGCCATCAATTGGCCGGCGGAGCGTCGCTGGGGCCGGCTGGAAACCCATGCGCTGCTGTTATGGCCGCCGCTGCTGACAGCCCTGATGACCGTGCTGGTGGGGCTCTTTGCGGCGCTGCCGTTCAGCCCGCTGTCCTGGGCTGAGCTGATTGCGATCCGGGAGTACCTGCCATGAGCGGCATGATGACAGCCTGGGTGCTGGCGGCGGTGCTGGTGCCGCTTGGCTATCCGTTGCTGGCCCTGGTGCCGGGGATGTCCGGCCTGCGGCGGTACACCTTGGCGCTATTACCGGTACCGGCACTGTTGCTGGCGCTGTTGTCGGGCCATGGCTGGTCACTGGAGTTGCCCTGGCTGATCACCGGAGGCCTGTGGCAGCTGGACGAGCTCAGGCGCGGTTTTCTGCTGCTGACGACCTTGCTGTGGACGACAGCGGGTGTCTACGCCGCAGGCTATTGCAGTGAACAGAAGCTGACGCGCTTTGGTGTGTTCTGGGGTCTGACCCTCGCGGGTAATCTGGGGTTGATACTGGCGGCCGATATTGCCGGTTTCTATAGTTTTTTCGCACTGATGACCTTCGCCGGCTATGGCCTGGTCGTGCACGACGGGAATCCTGAAGCCATGCGGGCGGGCCGTGTCTATCTGGTGATGGCCGTGCTGGGTGAAATGGCCATGCTGGCAGCGCTGATGCTGGCCGGCAATGAGGCCGGCAGCCTGTTACTGGCGGACCTGCCGGCGGCCATTGCAGCTTCCGATCGCCGTGATCTGATGATCGGGCTGGTACTGGCGGGCTTCGGGGTGAAGGCGGGTTTGCCGTTGTTGCATTTCTGGTTACCACTGGCGCATCCGGTGGCGCCGGTGCCCGCCAGTGCGGTGCTCAGCGGTGCCATGATCAAGGCCGGTCTGCTGGGCTGGCTGTTGCTGCTGCCCCTGGGCGAAGCGGCGTTGCCGGGCTGGGGTTTGCTGGTGATGGTTGCTGGCGCAGTGGCAGCTCTTGGAGCTGCCGCGGTCGGGGTCTGTCAACGCAAGCCCAAAGCCGTGCTGGCCTATTCCAGTATCAGTCAGATGGGGCTGATCACCCTGATGGTGGGCGCAGCCCTCGCTGAGCCGGCGCGGGCCCCCTTGCTGTTTGCGGTAATTACGCTCTATGCCCTGCATCATGGACTGGCCAAGGGCAGCCTGTTCCTGGCTGCGGGGCTGTCCTTGCCGCGCTCCCCAGCGGGACGGGCACTGCTATGGCTGGGTATTGCCCTACCGGGGTTGTCGCTGGCGGGGCTGCCCTTTACCAGCGGCGCGGTGAGCAAGCTGGCCATGAAACACGGGCTGGCTCCGGAAACGCTCACGTTTACCGGAGCAGGGTATCTGGCCCCGCTGATGACCGCCGGAGCCGTAGCAACCCTGTTGCTGGTGCTGCGCACCTTGTGGACCCTGCGGGAAACCATGGCGGTGGGCAGGATTCCCCGGGCCATGCTACTGGGCTGGTTGCTGGCCAGTCTGTGCAGCCTGGTGTTGTTCTGGTTTCTGCCCTGGGGGTTGCCGGGCGCCCAGCAGCCGTCCTGGTTGCCCTCGCTGTATGATGCCTGGGCGCTGGTCTGGCCGTTGCTACTGGCTGCCGCCCTGGCATTACTGGTCTGGCGTTGTGGCGTGGGGGCTCCGCAGATTCCGGCGGGCGACGGTCTTGTACTGCTTGAGGCAATGGCCCGTGCCTTGCGCAGATCTGTTGGCAGCTCTGGCCTATGGCCCTTTTCCCGGAACCGGAGCTGTCGGCTTCGGGGTGAAGCTCTGAACCGGAGCCTGGGCAGGGTTCTGAGTCAATGGGAGAGTGGATATCGCGAGCAACTGGCATTTTTGCTGCTGTTGCTGATCCTGACAGGTGGATGGTTAATTTAATTAAATACACGCTTGTGAAATATGCCCTCGCGGGGTTTTCTGCAAAGTATCTCGATCTGTCATAGGGTTACCTCTGATCAAAAAATGCACATCACTTACCGTTCTGGTTAAAGTGCGAATTCGGTCGCTCTTTTTGTAAAATTCTGTAAACCATTCCTGTCATCCCTCCGTAAACCGCTTTGACACATCGTTCATGGAATGAACAGATGCAGGTTCGAACCACTGTCGCCAACCAATAATAGTTTTCTGCAGTCAAAGGAGCAGAACCATGATTCGTTATTTGGCGTTACCCATAGTGGTCAGCGGCGCGCTTGCGCTTTCCGGTTGTTTCAGTTCCAGTTCAAGTAGTGATCCCACATCCACTGTTCGTGTCATCCATGCGTCAGCCGATGCGCCGCCGGTAAACGTTACCGTCAACGGCACCAACGCCATTGAGGGCGCAGACTATAAGCAGGCGGCTGTTCTCAGGCCGACAGTGGGCACTTACGACATTGGTGTGGATGCGATTCTGCCCGGCGGTGATGTACTGACTGCCATTGGTCCTGCCAGCCTTACCTTTGAAGAGGGCGTTCGCTATGACGTCATTGCTGTCGGTAGCGTGGCCGGCGAAACCCTTGAGCCCCTGATTCTCGAAGACGAAGGTCCGGCCTTCAGTTCCGCAACCGATTTCCGTCTGCGTGTGGGACACCTCGCGCCGGATGCACCGGAAGTCGACGTGTATCTGACCGCTTCAGAAACGGATCTTGGCGATGCCGAGCCTGCACTGACTTTCGAATACAAGGATGTGATTACCGCTGGCGAGATTCCTGCCGGGGATGACTACCGTATTCGCGTAACGGCGGGAGGCAATTTGGTTTTTGACAGCGGCCAGATTGCCCTGCCGGCAGGCGCTGATATCTTCGTAGGCGCAGTTCCGAATACCGGTGCCAATGCCGACGCCAGCCCCATCAGCCTGATGGCGGTCATCGGCGGCGACGTCATTGAGTTCTTCGACGTGAACCAGGACGCCGGTGTGCGGGTGGTCCACGCATCAGCCGACGCTCCCGCTGTGGATATCCTGATCGATGATATGGAGGCGATCAGCGCCCTGGAGTTTCCGGATTTCGTGCCCACTGGACGTTTTGACGATTACGTATCTCTGCCGGCCGGCGACATCAACGTGAAGGTCGCTGCGGCAGCAGATAACAGCGTAGTACCCATCGAAGCGGACCTGCCGTTGGTTAATGCCCAGGGCTACACCGTCATGGCGATTGGTTTGCTTGGCGGTACCCCGGAGATCCAGCCCCTGGTGCTTACCGACGAAGGTCGGCGCATTGCTACCCAGGCGTCCCTGCAGATTGTCCATGCCTCCACCGTTGCAGGTAACGTAGACATATACCTGCTGCCTGCAGAACAGACGGAGATAGGTAATGCCGTTCCCGCGCTGTCTGACGTTCCCTTTGGCGCTTCCACGGGGTACCTCGCAATCCCGGAAGGAACCTATAACGTGCGGGTTACGCCTGCAGGTGGCGGCAACGCGGCGATTTCTGCAGATGGGGTTACCGTGAATGCAGGCGGTGTCTACACCGTAATTGCCCGTGATGGTGTTGAAAACGCAGAATCCACCATTGACGACCTCGGTCTGATTCTTCTGGACGATTTTGTGCCTGACGAGGTCTGAGTACCCGGTTTCTTCCGCAGCCTTGAACTGCCCCGGCATGCTTCCGAGCTTGCCGGGCTTTCTTTCAGGAATTACGATCCCCGCCTTTCCCTTCTTCGGTCTCGCTCCCCTTAACTTTTTCAGTCAGTAATGCCATTCCTGCCACAGAGTTCCAGAGGACTATCCATAATTGATATATATCACTTGAAGTTTTGGGCACCTGTTCTAGGGTTATTGATAGGCAAACAGGCGCAAGGCCGTTGGCAAGGCCAGCCCGGACAAAGGTGCAACGATGGCAGAGTCACACGCGGAGGAGTTCTCCTCTGACACCAGAAAAAGCCAGGAACTGAGGCTGTTTGTGTTCCTGATCGTTTTCCTGTTCCCCATTCTGGCCGTGGCCGTGGTAGGCGGTTATGGTTTCATTATCTGGATGTCCCATATTTTTCTGGGACCTCCGGGGCCGCCGCTTTAGGCGTTCACAGCAGATGTTCATGTTGCCTCACCATCGGGATACTCAATAACAACAGAGAGGCGTTATGTCTGTTTCGGCTTCCCGCCGGTCCTTGCTGACCGGGGGCCGGGCAAGAGCCCCTGATAATCGTCCCCCCTGGACTGCCCAAAGCTGGACTGATGCCTGCACCCGCTGCGGTGACTGCCTGACGGCCTGCCCGGAACAGATTCTGTTTGCGGGCGATGGTGGTTTCCCCCAGATACGGTATCAGGGCGATGGCTGTACTTTTTGTGGCGAGTGCGCCTCGGCCTGTCCCGAGCCGGTTTTTGATCTGCAGCGGCCAGCCTTCGAATGGCGTGCGGTGATCGGTGATCAGTGTCTCGCTTTGTCAGATATCCACTGTATGAGCTGCCAGGACGCCTGCGAGGTACGGGCTATTCGCTTTACCCCCCGGCTCGGCATGGTGCCGGCGCCCCAGGTCGATATTGATTCCTGCACCGGCTGCACCGCCTGTGCCGTGGTCTGCCCCCAGAATGCCATTACCATGGAAGTTCCTCATGCCTGACTCTTCACCATCTGACCCTGTTCATTTCGAGCCCTCACCTTCGGCGCGTCATGCTCCGGACCAGGGCTCCGATGACGTTCACATTGCCAGCTACATCGTTCAGGTTCGCCCGGAAAAAAAGGCGGCCTTGCTGGAGTATATTCTTAGCAATCCCGCGCTGGAGTGTCTCGCCGGCGGAGCAGAAGACACGCAAGAAATGGAAGGAACAGAAGGAAAACTGGTTCTGGTCGCTGAAGCGCCGGACCAGGGGCGCATTCTTGATGATATGGATGCGCTGGAACAGCAACCCGGAGTGCTGGCCTGCACACTGGTCTATCACGAAGTGATGACCAGAGCAGAGGCCGATCAAGAGCTGATTGCTTCCGACAACAAAAGCCACCAGGGCTCCGCCATTATCACAGGAATTGCGCCATGAAACTGACCCGTCGTGACTTCGCCAAGGCCAACGCCGCTGCGGTGGCCGCCTCGGCTGCCGGACTGTCGTTGCCAGCGGCTGCCAGCAACCTGATGACCAATTCGGAACTGACCGAACTGCAATGGAGCAAAGCGCCCTGTCGCTTCTGCGGTACCGGCTGTAGCGTGATGGTGGCAACCCGCAACGGCCGGATTGTGGCCACCCACGGTGATACCCAGTCGGAAGTAAACCGTGGCCTTAACTGTGTCAAAGGCTATTTCCTCTCGAAAATTCTCTATGGTCGAGATCGTCTGACCAGGCCGCTGTTGCGCAAGCGCAATGGCGAGTACCACAAGGAGGGCGAGTTTGAGGAAGTGAGCTGGGACGAAGCCATGGATGTGATGGCGGAAAAATTCACCACCGCCATTCGCGATCATGGTCCGGACAGCGTTGGCATGTTTGGCTCCGGCCAGTGGACCATCTGGGAGGGTTACGCTGCCAGCAAGCTCTTCAAGGCGGGGTTCCGCACCAACAACATTGACCCGAATGCCCGTCACTGCATGGCCTCGGCCGTTGCCGGATTCATGCGCAGCTTCGGGGCGGATGAGCCCATGGGCGTGTACGACGATATCGAACACGCCGACGCCTTCGTGCTCTGGGGCGCCAATATGGCGGAGATGCATCCGATCCTCTGGACCCGGGTGACTGATCGCCGGCTTTCCCACCCGAATACCGAGGTGGCGGTGTTGTCTACGTACGAACACCGGTGTTTTGATCTGGCGGATCTTGGCATGGTCATGCACCCCCATGCCGATGTGGCCATCCTTAACTTTATCGCCAATTACATCATCCAGAACGATGCTGTAAATCAGGACTTTGTTGGCAAGCACGTCAACTTTGTCAAAGGCGCAGATGACATTGGCTACGGCTTGCGGCCGGAAGACCCGCGAGAGGCCAATGCCAAAAACGCCAATAATGCCAACAGCTGGGAAGCCATGAGCTTTGAGGCCTTCGCCGACTATGTGAAGGAATACGACGTCAAGCGGGCGGCCGAGATTTCCGGTGTTCCGGAAGACCGGCTGAACCGGCTGGCGGAGCTCTACGCCAATCCGGACAAGTAGGTGATGACGTTGTGGACCATGGGGGTGAACCAGCATACCCGTGGCGTATGGGTGAACAACCTGATCTACAACATTCATCTGCTGACCGGAAAAATAGCGACCCCCGGCAACAGTCCGTTCTCCCTGACCGGTCAGCCCTCCGCTTGCGGCACCGCCCGCGAGGTAGGCACCTTTGCGCACCGGTTGCCGGCAGACATGGTGGTCACCAACCCGGAGCACCGCAAGAAAGCGGAAGAAATCTGGAAGCTGCCGGATGGCACCATTCCCGCGAAGCCCGGTTACCACGCGGTTCTGCAAAGCCGGATGCTTAAAGACAGCAAGCTCCGGGTGTACTGGACCCAGGTCACCAACAACATCCAGGCCGGCCCGAACACCCAGCAGGAAACCCTGCCGGGCTGGCGTAATCCGGATACCTTCATCATTGTGTCCGACATCTACCCGACGGTGTCCGCCCAGGCGGCGGACCTTATTCTGCCGGCCGCTGGCTGGGTAGAGAAAGAGGGCGCCTTTGGCAATGCCGAGCGTCGCACCCAGTTCTGGCATCAGCTGGTGTCACCGCCGGGTGATGCCAAATCCGATCTCTGGCAAACCGCAGAACTGGCCAAACGTATCAAGGTGGCGGATGTCTGGCCTGAGGAGCAGTTGGCGAAGGCGCCGGAGTTCCGTGACAAGACCCTGTTCGACATCCTGTTCCGCAATGGCAATGTCGACCGCTATACCCTGGACGATGTGGACAGGGACTATCTCAATGAAGAGTCCGAGCACTTCGGTTTCTACATCCAGAAGGGCATCTTCGAGGAGTACCGCCAGTTCGGAAAGGGTAAGGGCAAGGACCTGGCCGAATTCGAGGTATACCACCAGGAGCGTGGTTTGCGCTGGCCGGTGGTGGACGGCAAGGAAACCCTCTGGCGCTACCGCGAAGGATCAGACCCCTACGTGACCCCTGGCAGTGGTTTCGAGTTCTATGGTACGCCGGACAAGAAGGCCAGGATCTTTGCGGTGCCCCATGAGCCACCCGCCGAATCGCCGGATGATGAATACCCGTTCTGGCTGTCCACCGGCCGGGTGCTCGAACACTGGCATACCGGTTCCATGACCCGGCGGGTGCCCGAGTTGCACCGGGCCGTGCCTCACGCATTGCTCTACATGCACCCCGAGGACGCCCGGGAAGCAGGCTTCCGGCGGGGCAGTGAGGTGCGGGTAATCAGTCGTCGCGGCGATGTCCGGGTGCGGGTGGAAACCCGGGGTCGGGTCAGCATGCCCCGGGGCATGGTGTATGTGCCTTTCTTTGATGCCGGCAGGCTCATCAACAAGGTGACGCTGGACGCAACCGATCCCATTTCCAAACAAACCGATTTCAAGAAGTGCGCGGTTCGTCTGGAACTGGTTAGCCTGGCCTGAGGAGGTAGCAGTACTATGAAAACCCTGATGACTCTGGTTTTTGGAACCCTGCTGGCGATGTCTGCGATGACAGCCCTGCAGGCCGACACCTCCTTGTCACCTTCGGCTCCGGATGGTCTGAGGAAGGGCGGCACGGTGGGCGACAGCCTGCCGGCACCACCCATTGCCGGCGACCCCCGGGACCTCAAGCGGGAGGTGCGGAACTATCCGGAACAGCCGCCGGTGATTCCCCACGCCATTCGCGGCTATCAGATCGACAAGCGTTTCAACCGCTGCCTGGATTGTCACAGCCGTGAAGTGGCACCGGCAGCCGGCGCTCCCATGGTCAGCATCACCCATTTCATGGATCGCAATAATCAGGTGCGTGCGGCAGTGACTCCTGGCCGCTACTTCTGCACCCAATGCCATGTACCACAAACCGATGCGGAACCGCTGGTGGAATCAGACTTCCTGCCGGTCGACCAGGTCATCCGTCAGGGTGCCCGTGACGGGGCAAGCGGAGGCAACCAATGATGGGCTGGCTCAAGCGCTACTGGGCCATTCTGCGCAAGCCCAGCGTGCACTTCAGTCTCGGGTTTCTGACCCTGGGGGGATTTCTGGCGGGTATCATCTTCTGGGGCGGCTTCAACACCGCCCTTGAGGTGACCAACACCGAGCAGTTTTGTATTGGTTGTCATGAGATGGAGGTGAACGTCTACGAAGAGCTGAAAGAAACCATCCATTACACCAATCGCTCAGGCGTTCGTGCCACCTGCTCGGACTGCCACGTGCCTCATGGCTGGACCCATAAGGTAGCCCGAAAGATGGAGGCATCCAAGGAAGTCTGGGGCTGGATTTTCGGGACCATCAATACGCCCGAGAAGTTCGAGAACAAACGTCGGGAGCTGGCGGAAAGGGAGTGGCATCGCCTGAAAGCCAACGATTCCCTGGAGTGCCGCAACTGCCACGAGTTTGATTCCATGGACTTCACCCTGCAGGACCCACGCGCCGCCAATGCCCATTCCACGGCTCTCGCCGGCGGTGATCAGACCTGTATTGACTGTCACAAGGGCATCGCACACCGGTTGCCCGATATGACCGGTGTCAGCCGATAGGATTGATATCTAAACCGGGTCGTCCTGCTGGCAGGCTTTGAGCAGGGCGGCCATTTTTTCGGGCCCCAGCCGGGTGACCCGTTCGATGTTGTGCCGGGGTATGTCTTCGGTATCCGGGTAGCGCTCAATGGCCTGTTCCAGACTGGCTTCCCGTAACAGGTGCAGCATCGGATAGGGCGCGCGGTTGGTGCTGTTCTCGACGTCGTCCGGCGCAGTACCTGCAAACTGATAGTCGGGGTGAAAACTGGCTATCTGATAGACCCCGTCCAGCTCCAGAGCCTCCAGCAGGGTATCCGCCTCTGCCAGGAAATCGTTATAGTCGTAAAAATCCTCCAGCACACCCGGGTGAATCAGCAGGGTGGTTTCGATTCCGGGATCGTCAGTCAGCAGACTCAGCTCCTGTTCAAGAACGCCCAGCAGCTCGTCAGGCGTAACAACCTCAGTTACGGCAAAACGGATGCGGTCATTGACCAGCTCCTTTCTGGCAAAGGGGCAGAGGTTGAGGTCAATAACCAGGGTCTGGACCCAGTTGCGAGTGGTGTTGATGACGGCCTGATGTTGCACGGGGGCTCCTGAGCGGTTGCTTTGACCAGATGACAGCAGCATCAGGATACCGCGTTACCCGCTATGGGTCTTATATCTATGCTGCAGTTTGTCCCCGGCGTGCCTTCGGGTTCTACTGACAATGATCAGGGATTAAAGTTGTCGGTTGTCATGCCGTTACTATGGAATAATCTTCATTATCTGTAGGAAGGTATCCAATCCCTTCCGTCACGAGCATTTTTTACTCAGTTGCGAGCCTCAGGCTCCGGGAAGCAAATATCTATGCGTAATAATGGGCCGGTCACCCAGCGTGAAGCCATGATGAAGTCGGGCTCGCGGCTGATTACCACCACGAATCTGAAAGGCGTCATCACCTATTGCAACGACGATTTCGTGGCCATCAGTGGTTTTTCCCGGGATGAGCTGGTGGGGCAGGCACACAATATCATTCGCCACCCGGATATGCCGGCGCCGGTGTTCAAACTCATGTGGGACACCATTCAGGCCGGTAAACCCTGGATGGGGGTGGTGAAAAACCGTTGCAAGAACGGCGACCATTACTGGGTCAGTGCCTACGTTACGCCCATTCTGGAAAACGGTAAGGTTACCGGTTTTGAGTCCGTACGGGTGGCGCCAACCCGGGCGCAGATCGAGCGGGCGTCCAGGCTCTACAGCAATATCAGCCGTGGCCGGGGTGACGGTGCCCTGGGCAGCCGGATTCGTGCCGTTGCCACCAGGGGCTGGCCGTCACTGGTTCCGCTGGTGGCCAGTCTGGCGGCACTATGGGTTGAAAGTACCCCGTTCGCGGTCGCGCTGGTGGTTCTGGGGTTTGTGGTTGGTCTGGGCCTCGCCGGCATGTCGCTGAATCATCGCCTGCAGGTACTGCTGGATGCCCGCCCGGATGCGTTCAGGGATCCCCTGGTGGCACGCACCTACACCAGTGAATGCGGATTGTTCGCCCAGTTGGGGATGATCCTGGTCAGCGAGGAAGCCCGTATCCGTACGGCATTGGCGCGGATTGAAGACCGGGCCGAAGTGCTGTTCGAAACGGCGCGGAATGGCCATCGCCTGATTGCCGAGGGCGCCCGGGCGATCGAATCACAGCGCAATGAAACCGATCAGACAGCCTCTGCCATTAACGAAATGACTGCATCGATTCAGGAGGTGACCGACAGCATCTCCAGAAACGCAGTGGAGGCGGAAGAGGCCAGCCGTCATGCCTCCAGTGGCAGTCAGCTGAGCTCGGAAGCGCTGGCAGCCATCGAGCAGCTGGTGGCCCGGGTCAACACCATTGGCCAGGCCATCGAGAAACTGGGCGAATCCACCGAGAGCATTGGCAAGGCAACCCAGCTGATTTCCGATATTGCTGATCAGACCAACCTGCTGGCGCTGAACGCGGCCATCGAAGCCGCAAGAGCCGGTGAGCAGGGCCGGGGCTTTGCCGTGGTGGCCGATGAGGTTCGCTCACTGGCCAGTCGCACCCGGGAGTCCACGATTTCGATTCACACGGTCATCGATGATTTCCGTCACCAGGTTGAGCAGGCCGTTATTGCCACCCGCGACGGCGAGAAGGTGGCCGGCACCGGCCTTGATAAAGTACGCGCAGCGGAGCAGTCGTTGCAGGATATCGTGGTGACCATCAGCCGGATCTCCGACAGTTTTATCAACATGTCGGCCGCGTTCGAGGAACAGAGCCAGGTGTCTGAGGAGATCAACCGCCAGATCGTCAATATTTCCGAGCTGGCGGACACCAGCACCGAAAAGGCGGATGGCGCGACCCAGGCCAGCGAGGAGATCAGCCGCAATGCCAGAGGGCTGAACGATCTGGTGGCGAGATTCGTTTCCCGCTCCTGATCCGGGTCGAACAAAACAGCAAACGGATTCTGGTGTGTGGGCGTCATACGGTAGGTGGGCTGAGTAAGATCCTCGCCGTATAAACCGTTGCGTGGGTGGTATATCTGTGATCAGGCTGGCAAAATCCGCCACCAAATCGCCAGGTGCCCGAATTGCCCGGAGCATGATGGCGAACTACCCTTAAACGCAAACACACACAGGATCTGATCTATGTCTGAATCCAGTTCAGCCAATGGTGCTTCGGCCAGCCGGGGTCTCTGGTCCTCCCGTATGGCGTTCATTCTGGCGGCTACCGGTTCTGCGGTTGGCCTCGGTAATATCTGGAAATTTCCCTATGTAACCGGTGAGAACGGCGGCGGTGCCTTTGTCCTGGTCTATCTGGCCTGTATCGCGGTAATCGGTATTCCCATCATGATGGCCGAAGTCTTCATCGGTCGTAACGGGGGACGTAACCCGGTTGCCAGTATGCGGCTGATTGCCGAGCGCAACCTTGTCAATCCGCTCTGGCGCCTGTCAGCCATTATTGGCGTACTGGCGGCCTTTGTAATTTTGTCCTTCTATTCGGTGATCGGTGGCTGGGCCGCCTCTTATATCGGTCATGCGGCCATGGGGGATTTTACCGGTCAGAGTTCCGACGCTATCGGCGAGATTTTCGGTGGACTGCTGGCTAGTCCGACCCAGCTGCTGCTCTGGCACACAGTGTTTATGGCATTGGTCATTCTGGTGGTGTCCCGCGGGCTGAAATCAGGTCTGGAAAAGGCGGTGAAGATTCTGATGCCGGCGCTGTTCATGCTGTTGCTGATTGTTGTTGGTTATGCAACCACCACCGGGCATTTTGGTGAGGCAGTCAGCTTCCTGTTCCGGCCGGACTTCAGCAAGCTGACCATGGCCGGTGTACTGGTGGCACTGGGTCACGCCTTTTTTACCATGAGTCTGGGTATGGCCATCATGATGGCTTATGGCTCCTATCTCGGGCGGGATATCTCTATCGGCCGCACCGCTATTACCGTTGGCATCATGGATACCGTGGTGGCGCTGATGGCCGGTCTCGCCATATTTCCGCTGGTGTTTGCCAATGGCCTCGAGGGCAGCGAAGGCCCGGGTCTGATCTTCCTCACCTTGCCCCTGGCGTTCGGCCAGATGCCCATGGGGGCGCTGTTCGGTACTCTGTTCTTTGTCCTGCTGCTGTTTGCTGCCTGGACGTCGGGCATTTCATTGCTGGAACCAGTGGTTGAGTGGTTTGAGGAAAAGATGAGCATCAGGCGCAGCAGTTCAGCGATCCTTGTGGGCATTGCCTGCTGGCTGCTGGGAATCGCGTCGGTTCTGTCCCTCAATGCCTGGTCCGGTTTTGCCCCTCTGGGTATGTTTGCCGCCTTCGAGGGCATGACGATATTTGACCTGCTCGACTATTTCACAGCGAATGTGATGCTGCCCCTGTCGGGCTTGCTGACCGCTCTGTTTGTGGGCTGGTTTGTGGCCAGGGAATCCCTCAGTGCGGATATGAGGATGTCCCAGGGTGCCTTTGACCTGTGGTACAACCTGTTGCGGTACGTTACCCCTGTAGGGGTGGTGATTGTGTTTGTCTATAATCTGATCCTGGCAGGATAATACGAAACAGCTGAACCGCAGCAGGTTGCCGCTGCGGTTCAGCTGTCAGCTTCTGGCAGGCACCTTCTGCCGGTATCTCTCACCGGCATACCTTTCCGATATTCCTCTCCTGTACTACTACTTCCCGATAACCCGTTCTGACAGCTTTATCTGGCGCCTTGTTGTCGTAGCCACGCCGACACCCACACCCCGGACACAAAAAAGCCAGACCCTTGGGTCTGGCTTTTTTGCTTTCATGTGCTTCTTTCTGAACAGTACCTGTCAGAAGAACTTCTCAGGCAGGTACAGGACGATCTGCGGGAAGATCATCAGCAGTCCCAGACCTACCAGCTCTATGATCACGAACGGAATGACCGAGCGGTAGATGTCCTTCATGGTGATGCCCGGTGGCACGATGCCTTTCAGATAGAACAGGTTGAAGCCGAAAGGCGGCGTCATGTAGGCGATTTCCATCATCAGCACGAACAGCAGACCGAACCAGACCGGGTCGAAGCCCATGGCGTCGACGATAGGCAGGAATACCGGCAGCGTGATCAGCATGATACCAACCGGGTCCAGAACCATACCCAGCAGGAACAGGATGAACATCATTGCAATGATAACGCCCCAGTCACCGCCCGGGATCATGGCCATGAAGCCTTCGATCAGTGCCTGGGCACCCATGCTCTGATAGGCAGCACTGAAGGCGTGGGCCGAGAACAGGATCCACATGATCATGCCGGTCAGCTTGAAGGTGCGCAGTGAGGCTTCGGTAATCAGAGCGAAGCTCAGTTTGCGGTACATGACCGCGGAGATCAGTGAGCCGAGAACGCCCATGGCGGCGGCTTCAGTGGGCGTGGTGATACCACCAATGATAGAACCCAGCACCATAACCACGATCAGGACTGGCAGGGCGATGGACTTCAGCGCCAGTATTTTTTCCTTTAAGGTACCGCGCTCTTCCGGCGGCAGTGCTGGCGCCAGGTCCGGGCGCAGATGCGCCTTGATCAGGATGTAGGTGGCTGTCAACAAAATCAGCAGGATGCCAGGGCCAACACCGGCGGCAAACATTTTGCCAACCGAAACACCACTGATCAGGGCGTACAGAATCATCAGGATACTGGGCGGAATCAGGATACCCCAGCCGCCACCGGTATTGATAACACCGAGCGCCATGTTCTTGTCATAGCCTCGCGCCAGCATGGCCGGCAATGCGATGGTACCCATGGCCACGACCGCAGCACCGGAGATACCGACCATCGCAGCGAAGATGGCACAGATGATCAGCGTACCTATGGCAAGACCACCGCGAACACCGCCAAACCACAGGTGCATGGTGCGGAACAGGTCCTTGGCAACGCCGGTACGTTCCAGAATCATCGCCATAAAAACGAACAGCGGAATGGCTACCAGGGTAAAGCTGTTCATGGTGCCCCAGATCTGGGAAACCACCATGTAGAAGGAGTCAAAGCCCCAGGTAAAATACAGGAATACTACGGAAACACCGCCCAGTACGAAGGCCAGGGGCACCCCGAGAAATATGAACAGTAGCAGCGAGCCGAAAAACAGAAGGGTAAGCGCTTCAATACTCACAGTTGTTCTCCTGTGGACTCTTCAACGGCAGGCGGCGTGTAATAGCTCAGATTAAAAGCAATGGCGATATCCTGCAGCAGCTTTACCACACCCTGAATGGTCATCAGAATTGCACCAAGGGCGATACAGGCTTTCACCGGCCAGATCGGCGGGTTCCAGGCTGAGTAGGAGGTTTCGCGGCGACCGTAAGACTCGGTTGCCATATCAATGGCAAAGTACACCAGAGCGAACATGAACGTGAAAAACAACAGTGATGTCACAATATCGATAAATGCCTGGGCACGGCTGCCCATTGCGGAATAGAGCAAATCAACATTGACATGCCCTTTGTGGGCAAGCAGATATCCACCGGAGAGAACGGCGTAAACTCCGAACAGCAACTGAGTGAACTCGTTGGTCCAGACAGTCGGTGAACCAAAGACATACCGCAGGAAAACTTCCATCAGTATCAGAACGAACATGGCGAGAACCAGGTAAGCCACCAGACGTCCTATGACGTCGTTGAGCCTGGTTACACCGTTCATGAATGCGGTCAGTGCACGCATGGTCTCCTCCGGGAGGAAAGTATTAACGGATAAAAAAAGCCGGGGACCCGATGAAGGGACCCCGGCCGGTTCTACAGGCTTAGAGGTAGCCGAGTTCGCCGAGGAAGCTCTTCAACATATTGAGGGCTTTCTCAGTGTTGGGGCCACGCTTGCCTTCTTCTTCCCACATTTTCTGGGCAACTTGCACCATGTGATCCTGAACATCGTCTGGCAGCACGTTCAGCTGAACGCCTTCTTCAGCAATTGCCTTGGCCAGAGTTACCTGCTCTTTGAACTGGTACTCATTGGTGCGGAACCAGAACTGCTCGCGGAGAATTTCCTTGACCAGTTCCTGCAGGTCTTCTGGCAGCTTGTCCAGAGCGCGCTGGCTGACGATGATAACGTCAGTTCCTGCGATGTTCAGACCGGGCTGGACATGGTACTTGGCAACCTCATACAGGGCCATGGAATAGGCGCCCTGAGCGGCACCCCAGTGAGCACCGTCGACAATGCCGGAGTCCAGTGCGGTGTAGAGCTCGCCACCAGGAATAAACGAGGCTGCGGCACCCGCTTCGGTCAGGAAGCGCTGCAGGGCACCGGAGGACCGGATTTTCAGCTTACGGAAGTCTTCAACGCTGGTGATCGGGTTTTTTACGACCATTTCAGTGGCGTAAACCTTGTCTGTTGCGTAGTAGACACCGTGTTCGGCGGCTTCTTCACGCAGCATTTCCTCAAATCCGAGGACCTGGTGGAAGTAAGCAGCTTCCCAGACGTTGCGGAAAGCAAACGGCAGACCGGAAGCAATACCGGCGAGACTCATCTGGTTGGACGCGTAAGACGGGGAAATGGTACCCATTTCCAGGATGCCACGGCTGACTGCGTTGAAAATTTCGTCAGCCTTGAACAGGGCGCCGGCTTCGAACAGCTGAAGCTTGATGCGGCCATCGGAACGCTCTTCAAGTTGTTCCTTGAGGCGACCCAGGCTGTCCTTGTAGGAGCTGGAAGCACCCGGCCAGTGAGACTGTACTCGCCAGGTTACAGAATCCTGAGCGGCTGCAGGAGCGGCGGAGAGCGCGGCGGTGACGCCAAAAGTGAGTGCAGTAGCAAACACCGTCAGTTTCTTACGTACGTTGTTAAGCATTGCTCAACCTCTTTGTTGTTGTCCTGATGGGGTCGACTTCCTGTCTTTGTTTCGTCAGGCGGAACTTATGACTGCTGTGTGAATCCATGTTTCCCCAATTTATCACACGGGGGACCTAATGCAACACCGCTTTGTCAGCAGCAGCTACATTTAATTTTCCGGATCCCGCCTTGTAAAAGATAGATTATGAAACGGTTTCTTTCCTGTCTTAATTCATCGGTTTCATGTTGCGCTTGGCGGCCAGGGCAATCCGTCGGGGAATAAAGAAGGCTGCAACTGCCGTGCAATATGGATCAGCGTCTTCTCGCTCCATGCGGGGCCGATGATTTGCACCGCTCTTGGCAGGCCATCCTCGCCAAAGCCGACCGGGAAACTGATGGCCGGCAGACCCGCTACGCCGGCAACCCCCGCCCAGACGGTCACGTCGAGATAGGGTTCGGCCTTGCCGTTGATGGCCAGTGTGCGATCAATAGACGATATGTCCTGACTGTGGGGGAATGGCAGGGTATTGGTGACCGGGCAGATCAGCACATCGTAGCGTTCGAACAGTTCAGCCCAGCGTTGCTGCAATTGTGCCCGTTCCTCATCCTTGTTGAGCCACTCGGCATGGCTTTGCAGGGCGCCGCGGGCGAAACGGCTGCGGTAGTCGTCACCATCACCTGCGGCCAGGGGTTTCATCTTCTCCCGCATGAACTCCGGAATGCCGGGCCCCATGACACCACCCAGCAGGTGGTAATAAAGGCGGTGGCTCTTTTCCAGATTCAGGCCTTCGGGCTGGGCATCTTCAATCTCGGCACCCTGCCGCTTGAGGGTTTCGCAGAATTCCACCAGAGCGTTGAGTACTTCGTTGTCCACCGGCGCCCAGTCATCATTGAGCCAGCTGGCAAAGCGGTAGTCACTGAGGCTTTTTTTGGTAGGTGCCGGCAACTCGACTTTCCAGGCCGGTGCCATGTCCCGGTCGGGACCGGCCAGCAGGTCCAGCTCGGCCTCAAGGTCATCGAGATGGCGAGCCAGGGGACCGGTGACGCCCATGTCCCGTTTACCCAGAGCACCGGACGGGCCAGGCACATGACCCCGCATGGGTACGAGACCATAGGTTGTCTTGAGTCCGAAAATGCCGCAAAAAGCCGCGGGTGTGCGGATAGAGCCGCCAATGTCGCTGCCCAGTTCCAGTGGCGTCAGGCCGGCGGCCAGGGCGGCTGCGGCTCCACCGGAAGATCCGCCCGGTGTCAGCGCGGTGTTCCAGGGATTGTTGGTGGTGCCATAGATGTCATTGTAACTCTGCAGGTCGCCGGCAAATTCCGGCACGTTGGTTTTGCCGAAGATAATGGCACCGGCGTCGATCAGGCGTTGCACGGTAACGGCGGTCAGGGTGGAGATGTTGTCCCTGTAGCCTTTGTGGCCGGCGGTGGTGGGCCAGCCTTCGATCTCAAAGGTTTCCTTGATGGTCATCGGCACGCCGTGCAGAGGACCCAGGTCTTTACCCTGTTCAGCGGCCAGGTCGGCGGCGCGGGCCTGTTCCCGTGCCTGATCCTCTTTCAGCACTACGATGGCATTGAGAGCCGGGTTGATCCGGTGGGTGCGCTCAAGGAAGTGATTGAGCACGGCTTCGGCGGTGTATTCCCGGGCTTTGATGCCTTTGGCAAGTTGGAAGGCGCTGAGCTTGTGGAAGTCCATGGTGGCTCCGTTTTATTGGGTTTTGTTGGGGTTGTTGTTTTTGGTGGGTCTCTGGAACATAGAATATATCGGCGTTTTGTGGAACAGTATTTCGAAATTTGTTGTTTGAGTTGGTCTGGCCTGCCGGTGCGCTTTCCCCGGACACGCCGTGGATACATCCCTGTAGGCTCCCATTTGCCATCCATGGCAAATGTAGGGTCCGGGGAAAGCACCCCGGCACGCCATCCGTCAGCTTTTGAGTAAACATTCTGGTGTCCTCCTGACTTTGTAGGGGGATATCAGGCCAAACCAGGGAGTGAATTATGATCAAGACTGAACAGAAACCGGGAATTGTGCACCTGTTGATTTCCCGGCCGGAGAAGAAGAACGCGCTGACCCGGGATATGTATGAGGCCCTGTCTGCGGGCGTCGAGAAGGCCGCTGCGGATGAGTCCGTGCATGCCATTGTGATCAGTGGTGACGGCGGGGTGTTTACCGCAGGCAATGATCTGGGTGATTTCCAGTCACGGGCCACGGATAGCAAGCCCAAGCCGTCAGCGGGGCTGGCGTTCATTGAGGTGTTGATGAACTGTGACACCCCGGTGATTGTGGCGGCCGAAGGTCTGGGTATCGGCATTGGCACCACCATGCTGTTGCATGTGGATATGGTGTATGCCGGTCGGTCGACGAAGTTCAAGACGGCCTTCGTGGATCTGGGTCTGGTGCCGGAGGCGGCGTCGACGGTGACCATGCCGATGCATCTGGGGTCCCGCAAGGCCGCCGAACTGCTGTTGTTGGGCAGCACCGTTTCCGGTGAGGAAGCCGAGGCCTGTGGCCTGATTACCCGCGCAGTGGATGATGGCCAGGCGCTGGCTGCCGCCATGGAATGTGCCGAAGCCTTTGTGGGCAAGCCCCGTGGTGCCCTGCAGGCCAGCAAGCGGCTGATGAAAGCGCCCTGGCGAGATGCCACCAAAGAGGCACTGGAACGGGAGCGGGAGGTGTTTGGTGAGCGGCTGCTGACTGAGGACTTCCAGGCGGCTATGGCGCGGATGGGTAAGAAATAAAGGTTTTTGCCGCGGGAGGGCCCGGGTAAAGATAAGGTCGGTTGAAAGGTGGCTGGCCGCGGGGCGATGTATTTTTTCTTCTGGGAAAAGAACTCGCTTCGCTCAGACACCTTTTCCCGACAGAAAAAACACCTCACCCCACGTCCGTTCTGACTTGGGTGCCACTTAACTCCGTTCGCCCTGAGCCTGTCGAAGGGCGGGAAAACCTGGGCTAGCCGCCCTTCGACAGGCTCAGGGCGAACGGGTGCTGTGCCGTCCGTGGCTAAAAAACCCTTACTTCTTCTGACCTGCCCAGTAAGGCTCCCGCAATTCCCGCTTCAGAACCTTGCCGATGGTAGAGCGCGGCAGTTCATCACGGAATTCCACGCCGGCGATGCGCTGGGTTTTGCCCAGTTTGGCGTTGGCGAAGTCCAGTATGGACTGTTCGCTGTCGGTCATGCCCGGTTTGCGGACCACCAGGCCCAGTGGGGTTTCGCCCCAGTGTTCGCTGGGAATACCAATTACCGCAACATCCGCGACGGCCGGGTGTTCCAGCAGGACTTTTTCCAGGTCGACGGCGTAGATGTTGAAACCACCGGAGATGATCATGTCCTTGCGGCGATCCAGAATATAAAGAAAGCCGTCTTCGTCCAGGCGTCCCATATCACCGCTGCGGTAGAAGGTATGGCCTTCCGGGCTGGTCCAGAGCATGTCCAGGGTTTGCTGTTCCCGGTGGTAGTAGCCCCGCATCATGGAGATGGCGCGGCCCACGATTTCACCGATTTCGCCCTGGGGCAGTTCCTTGCCGTCTTCATCTATAATCCGGATCTCTGAGCCTTCTGTCGGCACACCAACCGAATCCCACTTGGTGGGGTTGGCGGCGCAGTCCAGGGTGGTGGAGATGCCGCCCTCGGTCAGGCCGTATACTTCACGGATGTTGCCGGGCCAGCGCTTCATGGCTTCGGCGATTACGGAGCCCCTCAGTGGCGCGCTGGTGCAGAGCTTCGCTTTGAAGCTGGACAGGTCGAATTTGTCGAAGTCCGGCTCCGCCATGATCCGGCTGTACTGAACCGGTACCAGCATGGCGTGGGTAACCTTGTGCTCCTGGGCCAGCTCGAGAAAACGAAGGGCGTTGAACTTGCCCATCAGAATCAGGGTGCCGCCGTTATAGATGGTTGGCAGTGCCGAAACCAGGGTGGTGTTGGAATAGAGCGGGGTGGACACCAGGTTGATGCAGTCGCCATCCAGCCCGTAGTTGGCCAGCCGGACCAGCTGGCGCTGGCGGAACCGGTAATCGTGGAGTATGCCCTTGGGCGTGCCGGTGGTGCCGGAGCTGTAGATGATGTTGAACGGGTCATCGAGGGTCACACTTGCCGGACGGACTTCGTCAGAGGTGTCACCCAGCCAGTCGCTGATGTCCATACCGCTGTCGACGGACCGGGTGTCGAGGCCGATGCGACGTTCCGGGGTTACCCGGGTCAGCCGGTCGTTGATTTCGTTGAACAGGTCCAGGTTCTTTTCGGACACAAACAGGAAGCGGGTGTCGCAGTCTTCGATCATCAGTGCCAGGGCTTCACCGCTGGCCATGCCGGACAGGGGCACCATACAGCCGCCGGCAATGAGGGTGCCCAGATACAGCATCGTGTACTCGGCGCTGTTTTCGGAGAGCCCGGCGACGGTGTCTCCGGTCTGCAGGCCGTCTTCCCGCAGGCGGTTGGCAATGCGGTTGGAGCGGCTGATCATTTCGGCCCAGGTAACGGCACCTTTTTCGTCGATCAGTGCGGTCTTGTTGCCCTGGGAGTGGGCAAAGGCCTGAATCCGATGGCCGATAGGGTCCATGGTTTCGTGCTCAATCGCTGGTGCGTAATTCGGCATCGCCTCAACGGTCTTTTTCATTTTTCGGCCTCTTTGGTTATTATGTTTTGTCTAGTGAAATTTATTTCCGAATATATTGACTCAAAACTGGAAGGCGTGACAAATTAAAAGCGCTAATGAGAGACTTCATTAAAGCAAAGTTTGAGGATTCCTCTCAAAAAAGTTTCAGCTGCGGATGTCCGGTAACGCTTTTCCGGCGTTGCCCTGCGTCGTCGCGGCGTGCTTTTGTCGAGAATTTCCTGCCCACATAACGACAAGATCTGGATAAAGGAGCATGGGTATGATGCGTTTCACTGAGCGGGTCGCGATCGTGACCGGTGCCGGCAGCGGTATTGGCCGGGCAACAGCCCTTAGGCTCGCCTCCGAAGGCGCCAGGGTGGTGCTGGCAGACTGGTCCGAGGAAGGCCTCAAGGAGACGGCATCACTCATGCCTGAAGGCGCAGAGCACGTTGAGCACAAGGTCGATGTTGCTGATGAAGCAGCGGTAAAGGCGCTGGTTGATGACACTATCAGCCGTTTTGGTCAGATTGACGTACTGGTCAACAACGCCGGAATTTCCGGTGGTAGCTACCCCCCGGTTACCGAGAACGAGAAGTCCGACTGGGAAAAAATCCTGGGAGTAAACCTGATTGGCGCCATGTTGATGATCAAGCACACGGCGGTTCATATGCAGGCCCGCAAACAGGGCGCTATTGTCAACACCGCCTCGGTTGCTGGTATCCGTTCCGGTGCAGGCGGCAATCCCTACAGTGCTTCCAAAGCCGGTGTGATCAACCTGACCCAGACCGCCGCCTGCGACCTGGGTGGTTTCAATGTGCGGGTGAATGCAGTGTGCCCCGGCCTGATTGAAACCGGTATGACCAAGCGGGTATTCGACTACGCCCGTGCCAATGAAAAGGAACACAAGCTGGGCGGCCGTTGTGAGCTGCGCCGTTATGGCAAGCCTGAAGAGCTGGCCGCCGCCATCTGTTTCCTGGCCAGTGATGACGCCAGTTACATCACAGGTCAGGCCTTGCCGGTTGACGGCGGTAACACCGCATCCCTGAACCTCCCTGGAATGAAAGTCTGATATGAGCGAAGCAACACAGAGCCTGTCCATCAGCGGTGGCAAGGATCTGCCCGGTTTTCACAACCTGCTGGGTTACCGGCAGGTGTCCTGGGAAGAAGACAAGGCGGTGATCGCCCTGGATCTGAAACCGGAGCATCTCAATCTTGGTGGAGTGATCCACGGTGGCGTCATGACCTCGCTGCTGGACATCGTGCTGGCAGAAGCCGGCACTTATTGCCCCTTCCCGGGGCGGATGCGAAAGGCCATCACCCTGACCCTCACCACAACGTTTACGGGGCAGTGTTCCGGTGGCACCATTACTGTAACCGGCATCAAGCGGGCCGGGGGCAGCCGTATCTTTAACAGCACCGGCGAAGTCCGTGATGCCGAGGGCCGCCTGCTGGCCATAGCCGAAGGTACTTTCCGGATCCGGTCTGGTAGCGAGAAGCCCGAAGGTGTTCCTATCTGACGCTTACTGATTGTCCGGACTGCCAGGCCATTGACCAGCCTGGCACCCTGCTTTACGTCCAATTACAAGAGGCAAAACCATGTACGAACTGTCTGACAAAGCGAAGAAGCTTCAGCAAGAAGTTACCGAATTCATGGAAGCTTACGTCTATCCCAACGAGCACACCTACCACGAACAGATCGACACCGCAGAAAATCGCTGGGCGCCCACCAAAATCATGGAAGAGCTCAAGGCCAAGGCCAAAAGTGCCGGTCTGTGGAACCTGTTCCTGCCGGAAAGCGAGCGTGGCGCGGGCCTGACCAACTTCGAATACGCCCACCTTTGCGAAATCATGGGCCGTTCCCACATGGCTCCGGAAGTCTTTAACTGTGCTGCACCAGACACCGGCAACATGGAAACCATCGAGCGCTACGGCAACGATGAACAAAAAGAGCAGTGGCTGAAGCCGTTGCTGGCCGGAGAGATCCGTTCCTGCTTCTCCATGACCGAGCCGGATGTGGCCTCTTCCGACGCCACCAACATCGCCTGTGAAATCCGCCGTGACGGTGACGAGTACGTGATCAACGGCAAGAAATGGTGGTCGTCCGGTGCCATGACCACTACCTCCAAGATCGCTATCGTGATGGGTAAAACCGACCCGTCCGCCGAGAAGCACAAACAGCAGTCGATGATTCTGGTGCCGCTGGATGCGCCGGGTGTCGAGATTGTTCGCGCACTGCACGTGTTCGGTTACGATCACGCGCCCCATGGTCATGCCGAAGTGCATTACAACAATGTGCGGGTGCCGGTATCCAACATCCTGCTGGGTGAAGGTCGCGGCTTTGAAATCGCTCAGGGTCGTCTTGGGCCGGGCCGTATTCACCACTGCATGCGCACCATTGGTGTGGCCGAGCGTGCCCTTGAGGCCATGTGCGAACGCGCCAACGCCCGCGAAGCCTTTGGTCGTCCGCTGGTGGAGTTTGACTCTATCCGCAAGGATATTGCCCGTTCACGGCTGGAAATCGAGCAGGCCCGCCTGCTGACCCTGAAAGCGGCCTACATGATGGACACTGTCGGTAACAAGGTGGCCCGTCAGGAAATAGCAATGATCAAGGTGGTAGCACCGAACATGGCGCTGAAGATCATCGATCGTGCCATTCAGGTTCACGGTGGTGCCGGCGTCAGTCAGGACACCTTCCTGGCCGGAGCCTGGGCCAACGTTCGCACCCTGCGTCTGGCAGACGGCCCTGATGAAGTACATCTGGACTCCATTGCCAAACTCGAACTGCGTAACTACCCACGCACCCACTGAGCCCGGAGCTTTTGAATGAACAACCCATTGTTTGATATGACCGGCAAGGTGGCCCTGATTACCGGGTCCACCAAAGGTATCGGTCGCTCCATTGCTGAAGAAATGGCCCGTCTGGGCGCCAAGGTGGTGATTTCCAGCCGCAAGGCCGACGCCTGTGAACAGGTCGCCGGTGAACTCAAGGCCCAGGGCTTTGAAGCCATCGCCATTCCCTGCCACGTCGGTAAAAAGGAAGAGCTCCAGAACCTGGTCGACAAGACCCTGGAAGCCTGGGGCAAGATCGACGTTCTGGTGTGCAATGCCGCCACCAACCCGCTCTACGGCACCACCGCAGAAATGACGGATGATGCCTGGGACAAGATCATGGACACCAACGTCAAGGGCACCTTCTGGCTTGCCAACATGGTATTGCCGGGTATGGCGGAGCGTGGTGAAGGTGCGGTGGTTCTGCTGTCGTCCATTGCCGGAATCCGCGGCAACACCACCATCGGTACCTACGGTGTTTCCAAGGCCGCAGAAGCGGCTCTGGCCCGCAACCTGGCGGTTGAGTGGGGCCCGAAAGGCATCCGCATCAACAGCATTGCACCTGGTCTGATCAAAACCGATTTCGCCAAGGCACTCTGGGAAGATCCGGTCCGGGTCAAGCGCGCGGAAGATAAGACGCCGCTGCGCCGTATCGGCGATCCGGTCGACATTGCCGGTCTGGCTGTGTTCCTGTCCACCAAAGCCAGCGCCTACATCACCGGACAGGTGATTGTGGCAGACGGCGGCGAGACCATATGTTGAGGTTTTTATGAGTACTGCACCAAATCTGGTCGACGTCCTCGACGCTCACCGGTTTGACGAAGCGGCCCTGCTGGCATGGCTGCAGAAGGAAATGCCGGGCATCGGCAGCGACCTTGAAGTCAAACAGTTCCAGGGTGGTCAATCGAACCCTACCTACCTGCTGAACTCCGGTGGCCACAGCTACGTGCTGCGCAAGAAACCACCAGGAAAAGTGCTGCAGTCTGCCCATATGGTAGAACGGGAATACAAGGTGATTCGTGCCCTGTCGGATAACACTGACGTACCGGTGCCCAAGGCCCGGGTGCTGTGTGAAGACAACGATATCATCGGCACGCCCTTCTACGTCATGGATTACATGGAAGGCCGCGTACTGAGCCATCCGGCCCTGCGGGATGTGGACAAGGCTGAACGCCGGCCGATTCACGAAGCGGCTATCGACACCATGGCGAAAATGCACGCGGTGGATGTCAACAAGGTGGGCCTCGGTGATTTTGGTCGTCCGGAAGGCTATGTGGCTCGCCAGGTAGCACGCTGGTCGAAGCAGTATGAGGCCTCCAAGACCGACGAACTGGCGTCCATGGACAAGCTGATGAAGTGGCTGCCGGAGAATCTGCCCAAAAAGGACGAATGTGCCATCGCCCATGGTGACTATCGTCTGGGGAACCTGATGCTGGCGCCGGACAAGCCGGAAGTCATCGCGATTCTTGACTGGGAACTGTCGACCATCGGTCATCCGCTGGCGGATCTGGCTTACTACTGCCTGCCGTATCATTTGAGCTCTGATTTCGAGGGCATGCGCGGCGTTATTGGTGAGGATCTTGCTGAAATCGGGATTCCCGATGAAAAGCAGACCATAGAACGCTACTGCAAGGCCTCAGGTCGCGACGGTCTCGATGACTGGCACGTGTTTGTCTCCTTCTCGCTGTTCCGTCTGGCGGCCATCCTGCAGGGTGTCTACGCCCGGGCACTGGCCGGTAACGCCAGTAATGCCGATGCTCTGGATGTCGGCAAGCGGGCTCACATTCTGGCAGACGCCGGCTGGGCCATTGCCCAGCGTGGCCATAAAGGCATGGGACTATGACTCAGACCGTAGCGGTGAAGCCGATGGTTCGCCGGGTTCTCATTACCAACGACGACGGTATTGCAGCACCGGGGCTGAAAGTGCTGGTGGATATTGCGCATCAGCTGGCCGAAGAAGTGTGGATAGTTGCGCCGGAACACGACCGCAGTGGCGCGGGGCAGAGCATCTCCCTGCATCATCCACTGCGGGTCTACCGTCATGGGGAAAAGCGCTACGCGCTCTCGGGTACTCCGGCGGACTGCGTATTGTTTGCACTGGCCGAGTGGTTTGGTGAAACGCCGCCGGACCTGGTGCTGGCAGGCGTCAATGCCGGTGCCAATATTGGCGATTCGGTGCAGTATTCCGGCACTGTGGGTGCCGTGCTGAGTGCCGAGCATCTCGGTATCCCCGGCATTGCCCTGAGCCAGTCGTTCCTGAACCGCGACGAGATTGACTGGTCGCCGGTGGCAATGCATGGCGAAGCCGCTATCCGGGCACTCTGGCCTTCCGTGTCGAAAAAGTGCTGCTGGAACGTCAACTTCCCGCCCTGTGCCGGTTCCGAAACCGGAATTATGGAGCTGGCAAGCCAGTCGGCCGGATCCATTGAAAGGGCCCGACTGCTGCCTGGCCAGGATGGTCGCAGCCTGCCTTACTGGTGGTTGAGCTTTGACCGCAATGCCGAGCTTGAGGTGGCTGACGATGCCGATCTTGCCGTGCTGCGCCGTAATGGCATTGCGGCTGCACCGCTGCGAAGTGATGCTACTCTGCCCGGCGGTCAGCGCAGTCTTGATCTCCGGGGATAAGCCGGAAATCTGATGATTCAGCGTGTCCACTTCCAGGATTGATGACAGAGCGGCCCCGTATCGGGGTCGCTGCCGTCTGTGAGATTGTTAACGGGAGACTATCCGAATGTTTACGAGACACTACAAGGTCTGGCCGAAAGAGCTGCCAAAGACCATGACGCTGCCCAACACCAGCGTGTTTACCAACCTGGAGGTTTCGGCCCGGCGTTATCCGGATCATCCGGCCATCATCTATTACGACAGCAGGATCAAGTACCGGGAACTGCTGGATGAAGTTGAGGCACTGGCAGGCTGGCTTCAGCACAACGGTGTCAAGAAAGGCGATCGGGTACTGCTGTATATGCAGAACTCGCCCCAGTACGTGATCGGCTACTACGCCATTCTGCGGGCCGATGCGGTGGTGATTCCGGTCAATCCGATGAACCGGGCCGGCGAACTGGAGCATTACGTTTCCGATACCGGCGCGACCGTCTGTCTGGCGGGCCAGGAACTGGCCGACTTCATTTCGCCCCTGGTGGGCAAGACCTATCTGGAACAGGTAGTGGTAGCGGCCTACGGCACCTACATCAAAGGGCCGACGGATCTGACCCTGCCGGCAGAGGTTTCCGCCAAACCGCAGGCACAGACCGCGCCGGGTACCATCAGCTGGGAAGATGCGCTCAACGCCGGCAATCGTCCCACTGAGCACACCGCAGGACCTGATGATCTGGCGGTTATACCCTACAGCTCCGGCACCACCGGTCAGCCCAAGGGTTGCATGCACGTTCACCGTGGCGTTATGGCGACCGCCGTACACCGGGCGTTCTGGAACCTGAGCACACCGGATTCGGTGCAGCTGTCTACTCTGCCGTTTTTCCATGTAACCGGTATGACGGGTTCCATGAACAGCCCGATTTTTGCCGGCTCCACCAGTATCATTATGACCCGTTGGGACCGTACCACGGCAGCCATCCTGATTGAGCGCTACAAGGTCACCGGCTGGACCAACATCGTCACCATGGCGGTGGATTTCCTGTCCAATCCGGATCTGTCGAAGTATGACATCAGCTCCCTGCTGACCATCGGCGGTGGCGGTGCTGCAATGCCCGTAGCCGTGGCGGAAAAACTGTTCAGGCTGACGGGTCTGAATTACATCGAGGGTTATGGTCTGTCCGAAACCATGGCCGCTACCCATATCAACCCGCCGGAGCACCCCAAGGCCCAGTGTCTGGGTATTCCGGTGTTTGATGTGGACTCCCGCATTATTGATGTGGACACCCTGGAAGAGAAAGGCCCGGGTGAGGTTGGCGAGATCGTCTCCAACGGCAAACAGGTCACCGTGGGCTACTGGAATCGTCCGGCGGAAACCGAACCGCGTTTGTTGAACTGGATGACAAGAAATTCTTCCGCACCGGCGATCTGGCCTACTACGACGAAGACGGCTATTTCTTCATGGTGGACCGGGTAAAGCGGATGATCAACGCCTCCGGCTTCAAGGTGTGGCCTTCGGAAGTGGAAAGCATGATGTACCAGCATCCGTCGATTCACGAGGTGTGCATAATCTCTGCGCCCCATGAAAAACGTGGCGAGACCGTCAAGGCCGTGGTGGTGCTGACGCCAGAGGGTGAATCCACCAGTGCTGAAGACATCATTGCCTGGTGCAAGGAACAGATGGCCGCCTACAAGGTGCCGTCGATCGTCGAGTTTGTCAGTGAGCTGCCCAAGTCGCCCACCGGCAAGCTGATGTGGCGCGCACTTCAGGAAGACGAGTGGAAAAAAGCCTGACCCGGCGCCATTCAGGGTGTGTCACGGATAGTGACGGTCAATCAGAAACGCCTGCCTAGCGCAGGCGTTTTTGTATCCGTTACGCCGGTTACCGCTTTCTCCCTGCTCTCGCAAGTCATGTCACTACACATGTTTTTGGCAAGTAAATCAGTAATTTGAATCCCTCCTCGAATTCATCTTCTGTCTATTGACAGTACATCCGGGCAGTGTAATCTGGCTATGTTTTGGTGAGTCGTATCGTTGAAACGTCTCACAATTCGACATTGCATCCAATTACACAACAATCCGGTTGTAGTTTCGGCACCCTCAACAAAAACAAGGTAGCCACAGGAGGGCAAACTTGACTATTTTCTTGCAACAGGTCTTTAACGGGTTAACGCTGGGCAGCATCTATGGCCTGGTTGCACTCGGTCTGACCCTCGTCTACGGGATCCTCCACATCCCGAATTTTGCACATGGCGCGCTTTATATGGTTGGCGCCTTCATCTCCTACTTCCTGATGGTCGATCTTGGCGTCAATTACTGGGTCGCCATGGCCGGTGCCGCCGTGTTTGTGGCGGTGTTGGCTGTACTTTGTGAGCGCCTGGTATTCCATCCCCTGCGACATGCCCCTCCTATTCACGACATGATCGCTGCCATCGGCATTCTGCTGTTTCTCGAGGCACTGATCCAGGTGATCTGGGG
>NZ_CAXBDN010000011.1:0-34730 GCF_963974375.1 uncultured Marinobacter sp. | reverse complement strand
CAAAATTAATGGCCAGTAGTGGGTCATTTTAATTGGCCACTAACAACTTGCGCCATCCGCTCCAGAAACAGACCAGACAACATCAGATGTAACTTCCCGCTGACTACCATCTGTGTAACTAGCTGTCGCTGAGAGTGCAGCAGGGAAGCCAGCTGGAATGGTCAATGCTTCACTCGAGATCATTAAATCTGTTACTAGTGCTGGTGTAATTTCAATCGTAACTGACGATGAAATACCTGAATCGCTGGACGCAGTTACCGTCGCCGTTCCTATACCTGAGCTTACAATCCGACCGAAATTCACTGGATCTATTTGTACAGTGGAGGTATTTGAAGTTTGTAGCGAAATAGGATTACTGTCGTCCAGCATTTCCCGGGTCTCGTCATTGTAAATGCCAAAAACTTTAAGTGTAGACGATGTGCCCAATGGGATTGTTGAAGGGGTAAGCACTAAATCCAGCCTACTCAAAATCCGCTGTTCCACCTCAATCGAAATGTCAGTTGTGATTTCTCCATATCTCACGGTCAAAGCAGTAGTGCCTGGAGAGACTGCAGCAATGGTGCCCTCAGAACTTACTGTAGCAATAGTTTCGTTTTCGGTAGCCCACTCAAAATCAGCATTGACCGTATTCGTTACACTACCGTCATCGTTGATCAGTGTGGCTTTTAGCGTTAGCGACTGGCCCTCAATGAGAGTAGGGGAGGGGCCGATATCGGAAAACTCAATAGATGTGGCTGAGGGAGATGGGGTGTCGTCGTTGCCCGAAGACGAGCCACCGCACCCTGCCAACATTATGGAAAGCAAAAATGAAAATAATATAGTGCAAGCGCTCTTTACGTTCAAAATATCTAAAAATCCAGAAAATATGAATCCCTGATATTTTTTTTGTATTATTTTTTTGAACATATACATTTCCTTGTCGGAGAGGATCTATCCCGCACTCTTATGCTGGGATGAAAGGGACTGTGCGTCTATTGAGCCGAGTATAAAATCGACCCCGAGCACAAATCGCCAAACTAGAGCGTACCTGAATAACTAGCATCCTAACCAGAAAAATTGGCCCCCCGTGGACTGCTGGGGGAGGTTTTCACCGAATTTCACATTTGAGGACTTACTACTTACTGCTAGAAAGGTTCATGCGACTTGCTGCGGCGACTCTGCGTAAGTCTCGAAATAGGCGGTAATACGACAACCGCCTACCGTGTAAGATTCGTTGCCTTAGTGGTTCAGGTGATGTTCTCAAAGGCCAGGTACAGTTCAGGAAATGCAAGGTTCGGTGCGGGATTTAATGTTAAACGAACGGACAAGTCGGTTTTCTGAAGGCAGGACCAGCTAAAAATACGGGTAGTTAGACCTTATCTGGTTCTGGTGAGTAAGATTTATGGCCTGGTTCAAGATTTTAATCCTCAATCCCCAAAGCCGCAGCCGGCAAACCAATAAACAACCCACCCCAGTAGCGCCCATTCGGCTCAATGGGCACCGACAGGTTGAACATCACTTCACCGGTGTCCCGAATGTAACTCTGCAGTTTGAAACGCCCCATATGGGGAATGGTGCGGCTCTGGAAGAAACGCATGTGGCGACTTTTCAGGAGGTCCACTTCCGGGTTACCGGTGGGGGGATGGGACAGTTCACTGCGGTGAATGGCCACATAGCCTTCGGTGTCCAGGGGCAGGCAGTAAAGGGAACCGTCGTTTTCCTTTGCCCATTCGTCGATCAGGTGCTGGCAGGCCTGCTGGAAGGGGCGGGCGTAGCCGACGTCGTATTTCTGGGGATTGGTGCCGGGTATTTCCCGGTGTTTGCGGTCGTACATGTCCACGCCTTCCTCCACCAGTTTGCCAATGGCCTCCTGGATCTGGTCGCGACGGGCTTCCAGTTTTTCCAGGGTCTGTTCCATGGGCCCGCGGCCAATGCGGAACTGACACAGCTTGTGTAGGGTCTCGTCGGCGGAATCCACCAGGGTGCTGGTCTGGCTGTCGGAGGCTTCCATGTTTTCGCGGATGCGCTGACCCAGCGAGCGGATTTCAACGCTGCGGCTGTGCACGTCCCGGTTCACCACGGTCAGTTGCTCTACCGCCGAGCTGATCTGCAACAGGTCACCATGGGATGATTCGAAATCGGCAATCATGGTCTGGAACTGACTGGATGAGGTCTCCACCGCCTGGCGCACCCGGCTGGCCTGATCCTGCATGGCGTTCATGCCAGCACCGGTGCGGTCTACTACGCCGGTCATCTTCTGGACCAGATCGTTGATCTGATCGGCGGCACCGCCCACCTTCACCGCCAGGCCGCGCACTTCATCGGCTACCACGGCAAAGCCCCGGCCCTGCTCGCCGGCACGGGCGGCCTCAATAGCCGCATTCAGGGCCAGCATGTTGGTCTGGGCGGAAAAGTCCTGAACGGTGCCCAGAATAGTCTGGATACTGGAAGAGGTGCCCTGCAACTCCGCCACGGTGGACTGGAATTCCGCCATCATGTCGCTGACTTCAGCGATCAGCTGCGCCGCCTCCTTCAGTTCCTGAGCGGACTCCTGCCCGGCCTGCAGGTTGCGGGAATTCATATCGGCAATGGTGCTGGTGCGGCTGGCCAGCTCCTCGATGGCGTTGGAGGATTCTTCGCTGGAGTTAAAAATGGTTTCCGAGAAGGACTCCTGCTGGCCAGCGTCTTTAGCGGCAGTTTCCGACAGTTTGCGACCCCGGGCGGCGGCCAGGGATACCCGGATGGTGTGGCTGCGCAGATCATCCAGAGTCTCCCGCAGGCGCTCGATGAACTGGTTCAGCAGTTCGGCGCTTTCCGAGTTGTTCTGCTGGTCAGGCACCTGTTGTGACAGGTCGCCCTGATCTTCGTTGATGCCCCGCAGGGTGGTCACCAGAGGCCCTTGCGTGGCGCGGTCCAGACGCCAGCCAAACCACGCCGTACCTAGTCCCGCCGCTGCCAGCAAGGCGGCTACCCACACCATGGCCCCGCCACCCTGCCAGGCCAGCAAACCGGAAGTAAGCAACTGGAGAGCACCAGCAGCCATCGCGCACCCCTGAAAACGGGTGAGGGTGGGTGAACCGGAATTGCCGGACACGGGGCGGGTAGCGCTGGGGGCCTGTGCTGTAGTCATGAGGTGAGCCTGTTTCATGATGCTGTCGTTGTTTTTTGTCATCAAGCGTAACGGCCAGTTTTTGCTGTTCTGTAGCGGAATGCAACGGACCGACATGGGCCTTTTGGTTTCCAAGTGTAACGGTCCGTATCGTGACCATCCCGTCATCTGATAAAGCTGGTGTGGGGATTCTGACGTAAGCACACTGGTGGAGTTAATCTGTTGTGAGGATTGTCATGAGTCAGAACCCGGGTGTTGTCAGTGCTGATTGGGTCGCTTCGGGCTTTGTGGGTCGACTGCTGGCCGTGGTGCTGGCACTGGCAATCAGCGCGCAGGCCCGGGCCATCGAGGCACCGCTGGATACCCTGGGCTTCGAGGGCCTGGCTGAGCAGGCGGAAGCAACCGCGCGGTTGCACAGTGTGCTGATCTCGGTCGACGGCGAGCCGGTGTACGCCCAGGTGATTCGTGGCCCGGCGCTGGATCAGCCGGTGAACATCAAGTCCCTCTCCAAAACCCTGCTGGCTGCGGTTACCGGAGCGGCCATTGATAAGGGCCTGCTGCAAGGGGCGGATCAGTCCATCACTGAGCTTCTGACGCCCCCGGCCGGTGCTGATGAGCGGGTGGCCGAGATTACTGTGGGCAACCTGCTGACCATGCAGGCGGGTCTGGGGCGCACATCTGGCCCCAATTACGGAGAATGGGTGACCAGCAACAACTGGGTCAATTATGCCCTGACCCGACCCTTCGTGGACGAGCCCGGCGGCACCATGCTGTATTCCACCGGCAGCTATCATATTCTCTCGGCGGCGCTCACAGCGCACACCGGCAAGGACACCCTGACTCTGACCCGGGAGCTGTTGGGCGACCCACTGAATATCCAGATTCATCCCTGGCCCCGGGACCCTCAGGGCATCTATTTTGGCGGTAACGACATGCGGGTGTCGCCGCTGGCGCTGCTGCAGATCGGCGAGCTTTATCGCAACGGCGGTTTGCACGATGGCCGGCGGGTGCTGTCACAGGAGTGGATCAACCAGTCCTGGCAACCCAGAACCCGCTCCCGCTTCACCAACGATCCCTACGGTTATGGCTGGTTCGAAACCGACCTGACCGGTTACACCGCTTACTACGGCCGCGGCTTCGGCGGTCAGATGCTTTATGTGATCCCGGAGCTGGCTGTGACCGCGGTGATGATCTCCAGCCCCGAACCCCCGGGCCAGCCCGGGTTGATTCAGCAATTGCATGGGTTATTGGAGAAGTTTGTGATTCCGGTGGTGCGCTGATCTCACGTGGATCTGGCAGGAACCTCTGAAAACCTCTCCATCACATGGCCAAATGACGAACTCCGGCCAATACTGATAGATGTGCTCCCCACAGACTCATCTATCCGTGCCCGGAGGGACCTGCCATGGCTAGCGATGAAAAACCCCGACTCAGACCTTGTCCTGCTTACCGTCAGTTCGTCAGTGCCCTGAATTCCATTGGTGGCGCGGTACTGCAGCAGTCTGCGGAGCCCTGGGAGCTGCATCCCGGGGTCTCGGCGGACTCAGAGCGGATGCTTAACGCCCACGCCGAACTGTGCGCCTTGCTACTGGCGCTTCTGAACTGCAGTGAATTCTGGAAACGGCTGTGGTTCGATAACCTGAAGTCCGCATTGCAGTTGATTGATCTGGGCGATCTGGAAGCCGAGCTGCAGGGCGATACCATCACTCATCTGGTCCGCTTTTTTGAAGAGATGGGTATGAGCGAACAGGCTGCTGAGGCTTATGTTGAGGAACAGGTCAGGGAGTGCCTTCATCTGGCCGATCAGATTGCCATCCAGTACCGGGGCAGACCCAATTCGGCGGTCCTGTTCCAGCTGAAAAACAAGGCTCTGTTTCAGGTCAGGCGGATGAGTGAAACGGTCTGTGGGCCTCTCAATTCCTATGCCACGAGAGTTGAAGCCGACAGGCGGGCCCGTCGGCTTTTAACCTGGGTACGTCGCCTGTTCGGCAGCATGATCACCGGTGCCCTGGGGGCGGCTCACCCAACGCTGATAATGGATAATCCGGACGGCCCGGCTTACCTTGCCCTGACCGGCGATGCCAGGAACAGGGCATTGCTGACTGCGATCTCGATTCTGACGTTACACGCCAGCGAAACTCCGGGTCCTGAGCCCCTGGTCAACGCGCAGCCTGTGCCTGTACCCGCCTGATCGCCTGACCACAATGCCAGACGTTTCGGTTTTTTTCTGCGACTGTTTCCTGGTAGCTCCGTCTTGTTACTGAGAGCGGGACAGTGGGTTCTGCACAAGCAGCAAAAACAGACCGAGGATTGCCATGAAACGATTTCACGTACATGTGTCCGTTGCCGACCTGAATGAGAGCGTTGCCTTCTACAGCCGGCTGTTTGCCCAGCCACCCGCCAGGGAGGAAGCGGACTACGCCAAGTGGATGCTGGATGATCCACGCATCAATTTTGCGATCTCGACCCGCTCTGCCACCACCGGTGTCGATCACTTCGGAGTGCAGGTGGACAGCGAGGAAGAACTGCTGGCCCTGCGGGACCGGGCCTGCCAGTCCGGTGCCGAGATTCTCGATGAGGGCAAAGCCCAGTGCTGCTATGCTGTCAGCGACAAACACTGGGTTGTAGACCCGCAGGGCATGCCCTGGGAGCATTTTGTAACCATGGGTGAGGCCCGACAGTTCGGCACGGCAACACGCGCCGGGGCCAGTGCGCCGGATGAGGTCTCCGCCCACTCTGGAACACCTGATCAGGGAGAGAACCGCCAGGATGCACCCGCCGGATCATGCTGTGGTTGATCAGACCGCTGTTAAGCCGTCAGCACCGGAGCAGGTGCTGACCGAATCCTATCGCCAGTTTCGCAGTGGATTGCTGGGGTTTCTCCAGGGCCGGGTCCATGACCCGGCCCTGGCCGAAGATCTGTTGCACGAGGTGTTTCTCAAGGCCATGACAGCTCTGGAGAAGGGTGTCACGCCGGCCAATATGCCGGCCTGGCTGTACCGTATCGCCCGCAACGTGATCATTGACCATTACCGCAGTCAGCGGATCACCAGTGAGCTGCCGGAAGACCTGGAAGCGGAGCAGCCTTTCAGCCTGCCCGCAGAGCAGACTCTGGCCCTGTGCCTGACGCCCTTCATGAAAGAATTGCCGGAGTTGTACCGTGACACCATGCTGGCCACGGCCATTGAAGGTCGCTCCCTGGCAGACCTGAGCCGGGAACTGGGGCTTTCCCATTCTGCGATGAAAAGCCGCGCCAGCCGTGGTCGGCAGATGCTGCGGGACAAGGTGCTGGAATGCTGCCACGTGGAGCTGGCGGGGGATGGCGAAGTGGTGGATTACCGCAAGCGGGAGTGCCTCGGCAATCCCGGCTGCGGCCATAAAAAATAACGAATTCTGCTGGATGGCATCAGGTTCGCCATCCAGCAGCGCGCGGGCCGTTTACAGACCGTGCTTCGACGGGTCAACCTTTGACAGTACCTCCGTCCAGTAAACCTCTGCCAGTGCTTCCTTGCTGTCGACGTCCTGCACCAGGCCTACCCACTTTTCCAGAATCGGGCGGAATTCTTCCAGCATCTCTACGCCGTTCTGCACGCCATGACGATCCTTGTAGTACTGGGCGATCACGGTCATATCCCCGCGGACAAACTCTCGGGTGGCGTTAACCAGGTCAGGCTCAGCCTTGTGAAGTTTGATGCCCATCTCGGAGCTGGCCCGTTCCAGAACGTCAGCCTCCCGGGCATGATAGACGAAGGGAATTTCAGCAGAGATATGAGCGGATGCCTGCAGCATGGCGCGGCGCTGGTCGTCACTGAGCCTGCGCCAGGTATCCATGTTGGTGTTGGCAATGGGCGCTCCGGCGAATACCCCACCCGGCATATCAGTGGTTATGTTGGTGGTGGCTTCAATGATACCCAGGTTCTCCAGGTCCGGTGCGGAGATCAGCACACAATCCACAACGCCCTGTGAGAGTGCTTCCATGGCATCATTGCCGGAAAGCGTGACCGGAGTGGCACCAAAACCGGTGGCCCACCGTGACCACTGGGAGCCCGCTGCTCTCAGCCGTTTGCCTCGGAGATCCGCCACGCTGGTGACAGGCGTGTTGCAGTTGAGCATGTAGTTTGAGCTCGAGGCCATGCCGGTGAACACCTGGTTCTGGGCCTTGAATTCGTTGTTGCAGCCGTCGCAGTGGAAAAATATATACTCCAGCAGGGCACCGACATAGGCGGGGCCTTCCTTGCCCTGAACGGACTCATCCAGTAACTGAGTCTGCATGGCCGCTTCTGCCAGCAGGTTGGTGTGGGGGTATTCAGCTGGGAAGTAAGGGCTCAGAAGGTAGCCAATATCTGTGATGCCATCCCGCAGACCGGCTGAGGTTTCGGCAAAGTTCAGCAGTGACAGGGGGTAAACCCGCACATTGAGCTCACCGTTGGAATACTCCTTCACCATATCCGCGTAATGTTCCGCAGCCTTTGCCGAATCACTGCCCGGTGGGTAGCCAAGTGCGTAACGCAGTGTCTCGGCAGAAACCGAAGTGCTGCCAAGACAGCCCGCCACAAGGGCGGCCGAGAGTGTGTGGGTAATGCCTTTGCGTAGATTCATACAGGTGCCCCAAATTATTGTAGTTTTGGTTTGAGCAACATCTTGCAGTGTCTTGCGGGTGGCAAATCGGATGACGCACAGCCACCCCACCGGAAACTACCGGTAGATATGAAAGTAGTGTGTGATTTTTAACCAGGCAATCCTGAAACTGAAAATCGTCGGAATGGACGAGAGCGATATTTGAGGGGTAACTGGGGAATTAAAGTAGTAATGCTGAGTTTTATATCCAGAAAAAAGCCCGGGCCACCTGAGCGGTCCGGGCTTTGACGCAACCTTTCAGGTCGTCACAGCAGTATCAAGACGCCATCACGAGACCATCAAGAAACCATAGTCCCGCCATCAATGGCAATGGCCTGGCCGGTGATGTGGCGGCCGGCTTCGGTGGCCAGCAGAGCAGTGAGGCCCTTCATGTCTTCGTCGCCGCCGTAGCGGTTCAGCGGAATCCGCTCCAGCATCTTGTCACCCATGGCATCCAGCAGGCCGTTGGCCATTTTGGACGGGAAGAAGCCCGGGCAGATGGCATTCACGTTGATGTTGTACTTGCCCCATTCCGCCGCCAGGGCGCGGGTGAAGTTCACATTGGCGCCCTTGCTGGTGTTGTAGGCAATGGTGTTCATGCCTTCCGGGTTGCCAGACAGGCCGGCGATGGACGCAGTGATGATGATCTTGCCGGACTTCTGGGGGATCATGCAGCGCTTGCCCACTTCCCGGGTCAGGTAGAAGATGGCGTCCACGTTCAGGTTCATGACCTTGTCCCAGGCCGCGTCCGGATGGTCTTCAGCCGGAGCTCCCCAGGTGGCGCCGGCATTGTTGATCAGGATGTCGATGGTGCCGAAGCGCTCTACTACCTGATCGACAAATCCGGAAATGCCGGCTTTGTCAGACATATCGGCGGCAATGGTCATGACCTCGATCCCGAGATCCTTCAGGTGCTTCTCGGCATCGTCCAGTTCGTGCTGCTTGCGAGCACTGATGACCACTTTTGCGCCCAGCTCGCCAACGGCTTCGGCCATTTGCAGACCCAGACCGCGGGAACCGCCGGTGATGACGGCAACTTTGCCGGTCAGATCAAATAACTGTTTCAGACTCATGGGATCTCCTGTTTTTATAAATGGTTATCAGGAATAAGGTGAGCGCCCCTGAGGGCGCTCGTTTTACGCGGTTTTGGCCAGCAGCGTGTCGCTGATCCGGGTCAGGTGATAGTCGGAATCACCGAACTGCAGGTTGACCAGCGTCAGGCGCTTGAACAGGTGGGCGGCGAACATTTCGTCGGTCACGCCCATACCACCGTGCAGCTGCACGCCTTCCTGTCCGACATAGCGGGCGCCCTGACCGATCAGCAATTTGGCCTGGGAGATGGCTTCACGACGGGCATCGCGGTCATCGGAATCGGCGTAAGCCGCTGCCAGAATGGCCATGGAGCGACCCTGCTGGGCCTGGATAAACATGTCCGCCATACGGTGCTGCAACACCTGGAAGCGGGAGATGGGTATACCAAACTGTTTACGGGTCTGGGTGTATTCCAGGGTCGTTTCAGTCATGGCTTCCATGGCACCCACGGCTTCGGCGCAGACGGCGGCGGTGCCCAGGTCGATGGCTTTCTCGATGGCGGGAAAGGCCTGGTCGGCGGAACCGATCAGGGCATCACTGCCGACCTTCACATTACTCAGTTCCAGCTCTGCCGTGCGGAAGCCGTCGTGGGTCGCGAAGTCGGTGACTTTCACGCCGGCGGCGTTGGCATCCACCAGGAACAGGCTGATGCCATTTTCGTCACGGGCGTTGCCGCTGGTGCGTGCAGAGACCACCAGCTGATGGGCCTGACCACCGTGGATGACGGCGGTCTTGCTGCCGTTCAGCACGTAACTGCTGCCATCGGCCTTGGCCGTGGTGTTGACGTGGCTCAGGTTGTAACGGGCGCCGTGCTCATAGTGGGCCAGTGCCAGCAGCCGCTCGCCGCTGGCGATGGCTGGCAACACGTCGGCTTTCTGGGCGTCGGAGCCGGCATCACGGATCAGTCCGCCAGCCAGAACGACCGTTGCCAGGTAGGGTTCGGTCACCAGTGCGCGGCCGAAGGATTCCATTACCAGCATGGTGTCCTGGGCGTTACCGCCGAGGCCGTCGTTCTCCTCGGGGAAGGTGTAGGCCAGCAGGCCCATTTCTGCCAGCGCGTTCCAGGTAGCCTGATCGGTACCCTTGCCGGATTTGATGATGTCACGGCGCTTTTCAAAGGTGTACTCGTTGGCCAGGAAGCGGCTCAGCGAGTCCTTGAGCATTTGCTGTTCTTCAGTCAGGTCAAAGTTCATGGTTCGCTCCTTAAAGTCCCAGCACGAGTTTTGAGATAATGTTGCGCTGGATCTCGTTGGATCCGCCGAAAATCGACAGTTTACGCATGTTGAAGTACTCACCGGCGGCGGGAACCGCGTTCATGCTGCCCACCAGCGGGCCACTGTAGTCTGGCTCCAGTGCATCCGGGATGTGTGCAAGGGCATCCTGGCCGGTGGCTTCCATGGCCAGTTCGAACAGCTTCTGGCCGATCTCGGTGCCGCGGATCTTGAGGATCGAGGCTTCCGGGCCGGGGCCTGAGGAGTTGGTCAGCACCCGCAGTACGGTGATTTCCAGAGCGCGCAGCTCGGCGTCCAGCTGGGCCAGACGGTCGCGGAAACGGGGGTTCTCGATGATGGCCTTGCCGTCGTCCTGTTCTTCCCGGGCGATCTGCTTGAGGCGGCGCATCATGGTTTTCCACTGGCCAACGTTGGCCAGGCCGGTGCGCTCGTGACCCAGCAGATACTTGGCGTAGGTCCAGCCCTTGTCCTGCTCACCCACCAGGTTCTCAACCGGTACCTTGACGTTGTCGAAGAACACGTCGTTAATCTCGTGTTCGCCATCCAGCATGATGATGGGCTTCACGTCGATGCCCGGGGTCTTCATGTCGATCAGCAGGAAGGAAATGCCTTCCTGGGCCTTCACTTCGCTGTTGGTGCGAACCAGACAGAAAATCCAGTCACCGTACTGACCCAGAGTGGTCCAGGTTTTCTGGCCGTTGACCACGTAGTGGTCGCCTTCCAGTTTCGCCGTGGTGCGCAGTGAGGCCAGGTCAGATCCGGAGCCGGGCTCGGAATAACCCTGGGACCACCAGACCGTACCGTCGACAATGCCTGGCAGGTGCCGGTCTTTCTGCTCCTGGTTACCAAACTTCATGATCACCGGAGCCACCATGCGCAGACCGAAGTCCAGCTGGCGTGGTGCACCGGCCATGGCGCATTCTTCTTCGAAGATCAGCTGTTCCACTTCGCCCCAGCCGGTGCCGCCAAATTCTTTCGGCCAGGTGGAGGCGCCCCAGCCCTGCTTGTGCAGGATTTTCTGCCAGCGGACAGTCATGTCCTTGGTGTGACGGAGGCGTTTCTGCGTCCGCTCACTGATGTCGGCGGGCAGATTGTCCTTCAGGAACTGGCGGACTTCCTGGCGGAAAGCCTCCTGTTCCGGGGTGTAGTTCAGATCCATGGTTGTCTCTCTTGTCTTGTCAGTAACAACGGGGCGCGGCCAGTACGGGTCCGGTGGCGCCCCGGTTCAGCTATCTACAGATTGTGTTCGCAGTACAGATACGATCAGGCCACTTCAAACAGACCAGCGGCACCCATGCCGGTACCCACACACATGGTAACCACCACGTATTTCACGCCACGACGCTTGCCTTCGATCAGGGCATGGCCTACCAGACGGGAACCGGTGGTGCCGTAGGGATGACCCACGGCAATGGCACCGCCGTTGACGTTCAGGCGTTCCATGGGAATGCCCAGCTTGCGCTGGCAATACAGGACCTGCACCGCGAAGGCCTCGTTCAGTTCCCACAGGCCAATGTCGTCAACGGTCAGGCCGGCACGCTTCAGCAGTTTGGGAATGGCAAAGACCGGGCCGATACCCATTTCGTCGGGCTCACAGCCGGCGACGGCGAAGCCACGGAAAATGCCCAGGGGCTGCACGCCGCGCTGTTCCGCCAGCTTGCCATCCATCAGTACGCAGGCGGAGGCGCCGTCAGAAAACTGACTGGCGTTACCAGCGGTAACCACGCCGCCGTCCATGGCGGAACGGATCTTGGTGACCCCTTCAAGGTTGGTATCCGGGCGGATGCCTTCGTCCTGGGACACGGTCACTTCTTTGGTGCCGAGAGCGCCGGTAGCCTTGTCCGCCACACCCATGGTGGTGGTGATGGGCACGATCTCGTCGTCGAACTTGCCTTCTTCACGGCCTTTGGCAGCCAGCTGCTGGCTGCGTACACCGTATTCGTCCATGTCTTCTTTCTTGATGCCGTAACGCTGGGCCACGTTCTCGGCAGTCTGCAGCATGGACCAGTACAGCTCCGGCTTGTTCTTCATCAGCCAGGGCTCAACCATGTAGTTCTGGTTGACGGTGGCCTGTACGGTGGAGATGGACTCAACACCGCCGGCAACCATCACCGGTACCTTGTCCACCGCAATGTGCTGGGCGGCCATGGCGATGGCCTGCAGGCCTGATGAGCAGAAGCGGTTGATGGTGGCGCCAGCAACGGAAACCGGCAGGCCGGCGCGGATGGCACCCATGCGGGCTACATCGTTACCGGTGGAGCCTTCTGGCAGGGCACAACCCATCAGCACGTCTTCGATTTCGGCAGGGTCGACCTTGGCGCGTTCAACCGCGTGCTGGATGGCGTGGCCAGCCAGGGTGGCGCCGTGGGTCATGTTCAGGCCGCCGCGCCAGGACTTGGCCAGGGGCGTGCGGGCGGTGGATACGATGACAACATCATTAGACATAATCTTTCTCCTGTGTACCGGGGCGATTCAGGCCCCGGCAAGCAATTCGTGGGTTCCGGTGGCGACCAGAGTCAGGTTCAGCTTCCGCAATTACTGGTCGAAGCCACGGCCTTCCGCGGCACATTTGGCCAGCAGGGCCGCCGGTTCCCAGAAACCTTTCTGGCTGTGGGGGTTGTCGGCAAACGGTTCCATATCACGAACCACGTTGGCCAGACCGACCTGCTCGGCGTAATGCATGGGGCCACCACGGTAGATCGGGAAGCCATAGCCGGTCAGGTACACCATGTCGATGTCGGACGCGCGCTGGGCAATGCCTTCTTCCAGAAGACGGGCGCCCTCGTTCACCAGGGCGTAGACACAGCGCTGGACGATTTCCTGGTTGCTGATCTTGCGGGGGGTAATGCCCAGTTCCTTGCGGCATTCCTCTACCACCTTGTCCACTTCCGGATCGTGCAGGGCGGCGCGGTTGCCCGGCTCGTAGCGATAGTAGCCGGACCCGGTCTTCTGACCGAAGCGGCCCATCTCGCAGAGACGGTCGGCAATCAGGTTCTTCTTCATGCCCGGGTTTTCCGCGTACAGACGCTTGCGGATGGCCCAGCCAATGTCGCCACCGGCGAGGTCGGCCATGCGCAGCGGACCCATGGCAAAACCGAATTTCTCGATGGCCTTGTCGATCTGCTGCACGCTGGCGCCTTCTTCCAGCATGATCAGCGCTTCACGGGAGTACTGGTTGATCATGCGGTTGCCGATAAAGCCGTCACAAACACCGGAGACCACGGCGGTCTTCTTGATGGTCTTGGCCAGCTTCATGCTGGTGGCCAGCACATCCTTGGCGGTCTTGTCGCCGCGAACCACTTCCAGCAGCTTCATGATATTGGCCGGGCTGAAGAAGTGCAGGCCTACCACGTCCTCGGGACGCCTGGTGAAGCTGGCGATCTTGTTGAGATCGAGAGTGGAGGTGTTGGACGCCAGAATGGCGCCTGGCTTGCAGACTTCGTCCAGTTTCTTGAACACCTGCTCCTTGACGCCCATCTCCTCGAACACCGCCTCAATCACCAGGTCAGCGTCCTTCAGATCATCATAGCTCAGGGATGGTGTCAGCAGTGCCATCCGGGCCTTGGCCTTGTCTTCGGTCATGCGGCCTTTCTTCACCTGGCCTTCAAACACCTTGCGAACTGCTTCCATACCACGGTCAAGGCCTTCCTGCTTCATCTCGACCAGGGTCACCGGAATGCCGGCGTTGAGGAAGTTTATGGAAATACCGGTACCCATGGTGCCAGCGCCGATCATGCCGATGGACTTGATGTCGCGGGTGGGGGTATCCGCGGGCACATCAGCGATCTTGCTGGTCTTGCGCTCGGCAAAGAAGGCGTGGCGCAGGGCGGCGGACTCAGAGGTCTGCATCAGCTGCTGGATGCCGGCTTTTTCCACTTTCATGCCTTCGTCGAAAGGCAGGCGCACCGCCGCTTCAACGGCTTCCAGGCACTTCAGCGGCGCCGGGTAGTTCTTGGCCACTGCACCAATGGTGTTGCGGGCAAACATGAAGAAGCCATCGGGGTTCGGGTGCTTGGCTTTCAGGTCGCGCACTTTCTTCAGCGGCATCTTGTCAGCAACAACCTTGCGGGCAAAAGCCTGGGCGGCTTCCATCAGATCGCCGTCGACCACTTCGTCCAGCAGCGGAGTGCCCTGGAATTGTTTGGCCGGTACCACGGCGCCGGAGACGATCATGTTCAGGGCGTGTTCAACGCCGATGACCCGGGGCAGGCGCTGGGTACCACCGGCACCCGGCAGGATGCCCAGCTTCACTTCTGGCAGGGCCAGAGTGGCATCGGGCCTGACAATCCGGTAATGACAACCCAGAGCCAGCTCCAGACCACCACCCATGCAGTTGCCACTGATCGCGGCAATAACCGGCTTTTTGGCGGTTTCGAGGTAGTGAATCACGGTGGTCAGGATGGGTTCCTGAAACACCTTGGGAGTACCAAACTCGGTAATGTCGGCGCCACCGGAGAAGGCACGGTCGGAACCGGTCAGCACGATGGCCTCAATGGCGCTGTCCTGCTCGGCTTTCTTGATGCCTTCAACAATCCCGCGGCGCAGTTCCAGGCCAAGACCGTTTACCGGTGGGTTGTCCATGCGGATAACGGCCAGGTTGCCGTTGGTTTCGTAGTGTGCGGTGCTCATGTTTTGCTGGCTCCTTGTCGGATTACTCACGTCCCTGTTCAAGCCCGGCCTGTGGCAGGTTGCTACCGCAGAAGGGTTTGCATGGACGTCTGGAAATACGGAAATAATTTCCCATACACTGGTGTCTGGAGAGTCCGTACAGTAATGTATGTTGTCTGTCGGGGTCAATGGCTGGACACGATCCACCTGGTATTCGGCCCCCGATTCATGACCCGGTAATTCTGAAAAGGGTCCTGCATTCATATGACGATCAAGTAAGAGCGCCCATGGCTGTCACCCTTCAAAAAGCCCGTAAAACCCCCGGGAAGCCGCAGCTCACCCGCGACGACTGGCTGGATGCCGCCGCCGGTGAAGTGGCCTCCGGTGGTTTTGGCAATCTGCGGGTACTTACCCTTGCGAAAAAGATCGGCGTTACCCGGGGCAGCTTCTACTGGCATTTCCGCGACCATGAGGATCTGGTTACCCGCTTTCTTGATCGCTGGCGGGACCGACGTTTCGTGGAACTGGATTACATGAAGCCGAAAGGTGACGATCCGGAGCAGGAGCTGCACCAGATCCTGCAGCTGCTGCTGACTGATGCTTCCCGTAACGTCCGGCGCTTGCAGGTGGAGCTGGCAGTTCGGGATTTCGCCCGCCGCAATGAATACGCCGCAAAGCTGGTGGCCGAGGTGGACAGGGCCCGGGTCGAGCAGAACAAACTGCTGTTCCGTAATCTGGGCGCTGAAGAGGAACGGGTTGAAGACCTGGCCACCCTGATGTACGTGGCGACCGTGGGCTCACAGGTGGTACTGACCGGTCGCCAGGGCAACGAAGACGCGATTCGCCGGATTGAGCAGCTGGTGGCCCGGGTAGCCCTGGGGCAGCGGCCCGACTGAGGCTGCCCCGGGACACCGGAATCAGTGACCGGTGTCGAAGAAGTTGTTCATGTGTCCCGCCACTTCTTCGGGCTTTTCCTCCTGCAGGAAATGCCCGGCATCTACCTGCTCCACACGAATGTCCTCAAAACACTCTTCAATCCGGTTCAGGTATTCCGGAATGATGACTTTGTCCTTGTTGCCGTAGATGTACAGCGAGGGGATCTTCCAGACATGGCCGCTCAGGCTGGCCCAGCGTTTGGCGTCGTCGTGAAACGCGCGGTAGTAGCTGGCGCCGGCACCGGGTGTGCCGGGAATGCTGTACATGCGGATGTACTCGGCGATGGCGTCCTCAGGCATCGGCGCGACAACGCCCGTGAGGAAAAACCGCAGCCAGACATCCTCGTTGCCGGGGATCATAGCTTCAGCCATGCCCGGAGCCTGCTGGAAGTGCTGGTACCAGTACGCCTTGCCGCTGCCGGAGCGTACCTTGGCCATGACTTCCTGGTTACCCTTGAGATTGTTGATGATGGCGATGTTCATGATCACCATCTTTCTGACCCGGTCGGGGATTGCCAGTGCCACTTCCTGGGCGACGACGCCACCCCAGTCGTGCCCCACCAGCTGGAAATCGGTGATACCCAGCTCATCCAGCATGGAGACTACGTCGTTCGCCAGCTCCTGCTTCAGGTAGTGCTGCTGGCCTTCGGTACGTTCACTGTCGCCCAGGCCCCGCAAGTCCGGCGCGATAACGCGCAGACCGGGTTTCAGATAGGCTCCCAGGTGCTCCCAGCAATAGGAGCTTTCAGGCCAGCCGTGGATCATTACCAGGGGAGTACCGTTGGCATCGCCGCCTTCACGGTAAGTGAAGTGGCCACGGGGGGTGGCAAGTGGTTTGGGTGCGCTCAGAAACATGAAGATCTCCCGTTCTTGTTGTTGGCATTATTCGTGATGGTTGGTAGGGGCGACGGCTGGTCATCCGGCCCCCGGAATCAGGTTGCATAATGAAACCTAACCCTAACATGGATTTTTCTGGTGTCCAGTTTCAGTGAACACACGGGCTCTGCGCCCGGATTATTTCAGGCATAAAAAAGCCCGGCCTGAAGCCGGGCAAATGCACTGTTGATTCCCGGAAGCATCAGCAGTGCGCCGGTAACCCTATTTCACAGCGGAATTAACGACCCAGCCGGAAATTGTCGATCACCATTCGGCTGGAGGGATCAGCCCCCATCACATGCAAGCGGATCTGGCTGACCGGGCCATTATTGTCGAGGCTGAAGCCGGCGCTGATAGTATTCCAGCTGCCGGTCGCGATGGTGTCACCGCCCAGGCGCTGCCACTTGCCGCCATCGTTATCCACGAACCATGCCCACAATTCGGCCTTGTCGGAGGCGAGACGACGATTCTGCAGCAGCACATCCACGGAAACCGTGTAGCTTTCGCCCGGCACTACATAGCCATTGGCTTCGAAACCGGGACCGGAGTAGATGCTGTTGCGGAAGGTGGATACCAGTCCGAAGTTGCCATCGCTGGCGGCGCTGCGGCTGCGATACACCCAGGTGCTCATGTAACCGGCCCAGCCGTTACCGCCGTTTTCGAAGCTTTCTTCGACCAGTACAGAAGGCTCGTTATCCGGCTCCGGTGCGTCAGAGACTTTCACCAGTTTGATTTCGTCGGCCACAAAGTCAGTGCCGGCCGCGGGTCCGTTGATCAGCAGCCGGGCGCTGCGCAGGGCGCCTTCGCTTTCAACTGTGAAGGTCTGGTCATAACCGCTGAGTTCATTACCGGTCACCGACAGTGCCGGAAGATTCTGGTAACGGGTGCCGGCATTGTCGGTCAGTTGCAGGGTCATGCGCACCGAGTCCCGGCTGGCGTTTCCGGACAGGCCCAGGCGGGCGGTGATCCGGTACTCGGCGCCGGGCTCAAGACCACCCTGAATATCCTGAATCGGGCCAGCGTAGTAGGCCCGGCGATCGGTAACCTGCAGGCGGTTGTCACGGCCACAGCTGGTGACCACGGTGACTGTGTCCAGATTGCCGGCGTTCATGAAATTGGACCAGGGTGACAGGTCGTTGAAATCGCTGCCGGCAAGCAGGTTGTTTTCTTTCAGGTCGGGTTTGTCGCAGACCGGCAGGTCACTGCCATTCCCGCCGCCGTTACCACCATCATTGCCGGGATCGCCACCACCGCCGGGGTTGCCGCCGGTGTCACCGCCGCCACCGGGATTGCCACCGTTGTCGCCATCGTCCGGTTCGTCATCAATCACCACCGTGGGCATGAAGCTGGAAACCTGGCTGGCCAGTCGGTTCAGGGCGGTCGACGCGTCGGCGCCATCGGCCCGGTTGGTGGGCGAGCCGCAGGGCAACCCGTTACAGCGATTCAGTACGGGGTTCGAGAATTCCTGCAGGTGGTTACGGGTGTTGTAGGACTGAGGGTAAGCCATCACGGTGCTGAAGGATCCTGAAACCCCGTGGCCCCGGCCCCAGGGAAACACGCCGCCGGGGCTGTTCTGCACGAAGGAGTGCCCCAGGGACATGTTGTGGCCCAGTTCGTGAGGAAAGGTCACGTAACCGCAGCTCACACCAACTGCGCTGAAGCCATAGGCTGACGCGCTTGAATGGAAACGACCCGTGCTTTCATTTCCGCCGGGCTGATAACCGATGCCGCAGATGCCGGACGTGGGCATGTTGACCAGAACTACAAGATCGGCCCCGTATTGCTGGCGCAACTGGTTCACGGACCGGTCGGTACGGAACGCGGCCAGGGTGTCGCCGTCGGTATAACGGAACCGGCTGTCGGTGGGCAGGGCACCTACCAGGCGCAGTTCCATGCCGATCTGGCTGTTACGGTAGGCCTGGTTGCTGTATTCGATATAGGAGGCAATACGGGCGTCAATATCCTGGCCGGTACGGGTGGTGGTGGCTTCTTCGGTGTACAGAATCAGGACGTCTATCTGTTCCGCTGCCAGTGTCAGTGGAGCCGTTGTGGCCAGTGTCAGGCCGGCAAGCCATTTCATGGTGGTGTTCATGGTGTCGTTCCCTGATGGGTCTTGATTGAGAGGAGCCACTCCATTGCTGCTCCCGGTTCTGGTGTTAAAGCGTTGGTCCGGTATCAGTTCACCGGTGTCGGGGGCTCCTGTTCAATGCCAGGTACCGGAATCATGTCGTCGTGGCGCTGGCGGGCCAGAATGTCCCGTTCATCGGTCAGCAGGGCCTCGCCGGTGGTGTTGTCGATCACCGTTGAGTAGACCCCTTCCCGGGTACTCACCACCACGTAGGTGGCACGCTCGCCACGGGTGATGATGACGTTGTCATTGTCATGACCTTCCATCACCGGTCCCCGAAAAACCTGAACGTTATCAAGCTGATTGTGGGTGCTTTCAATGCGGGCAGTCAGAGGCTGATTCAGGTCGGGAATATCGATGACCAGGTGCTGGCCCACATGAAGACTTTCCAGAGATCCGGGATCCGCCTGCAGGCGGTCGCCGGAAAGCCGTCGGCTTCTGTTTCGGCGTCTTCAGTTACTTGCTGCCACAAACTGATAGCGGTGGGACGGGGTTGATCGCTGCCTTGAATTGGCGGCGGTACATCCGCTGCCTGCTCTGAGCTGGCAGCGGTATCGCCGGTAAGGGCGCCAGCGGCAGCCGGGGGAGTCTGCTGCCCCGGGGCTGTTACGGTCTGGCGTTCGGTGGTACCCGATGCGGCAGGCTCACTGGCATCGCCGGTTCTGGGGATGCCGCCATCGGCGGGCGGCTGGGCCGGGCTGAACAGCAGCCAGAGCACCAGCGTGATGATGGCAACGCCAATAGCAAAGGCGAAGGTACGTGACATAGAGAGCTCCTGCAGTAGTACGGATGTCATCCTTGGTGTTGCGGGGACCATTTTGCGTCTGGTCCGTCATCGGGCCTATCACCTGAAAGGCCAAATTGTTCAAAATGCGACCGGGGTCATACAAGTACGGCGATCTGTGAAGGCGGCAGTTGTATAACAAAAACAGCGGGTTAAAATCGGGGGCCAAGGTCACGGAAAGTCTGCGGAAAAAGGAAGTACCGGTGACCGCCCAGAGAAAGGAGCTCGCGATGAAACCCCTGATTACTTTGACTGCGCTGTCTGTCCTGTCTTCAGTCTTGTTGCTGTCATCCCCAGCCTTCGCCGATGTGCAGGCTGTCATCGAACATTCCCGCGGTACCAGCGTGGAGGTCAGCTATCGTGATGAGGGCCACGTCAAGGTGGGTAACCCGGAAGAGGCTCTTTATTACCTGACCAGTGATGGCAAGCCCTATGTGGTGATGGCGGCCGCCAATGGCGACAAACGTTTCGCCATGAATATGCAGGAGTTCCTTAGTCGTAGCAGCAGCGGTAACGGGGTGGAGGTGCCAGGCAAGGTCGATATGAACGGTGTGCACGCCACCCCGCTGGATCGCACCGAGGACATTGGTGGTATCACCGGCAAGGTCTACCGTGTTGAGGATTTCGGCCATAGCTGGGAGCTGGTGGTAACCGATGATGCCACAGTAGCCGGCGTAACCCGGGCCATCTACAGTGCCGAGATCCGCATGGCACACATGGCCAGTCAGCCCATGGGGGCGGAGCCGCTTGCAAAGGAGCTGAAGCTGGCGGAGTCACTGGGCAGTCCCGGCATTCTGCGGGGTCAGCTCTACACTCTGAAGTCACTGCAGCCGGCGGAGGCGCAGGCAGACGATAACTACCAGCTGGCAAAGGAAATCCTGGTGGTCAGGGACTGGCAGGAGATGATGGACTCCTACCACTGACCACCAGTCAGCTTTCCGGACTGTGGTATTTGCTGTCCACCAGCGGGTGGTTCTGTACCGCTGGCCGTTTCCGGTGCTGGTTGAGCCCGATCATGATCAGCGGCACGACAATCATGGTGCTGCCCACCACAAACCAGATATCCGGGATCTCGTTGAACCAGATCCAGCCGATGGCGATAGCCCACACCAGGCCAGTGTATTCCGCGCTGGTCACCTGCCCTGCATCCACGTGCTTGTAGGCCATCAGTACCGCCACGTTATAACCCAGAATAAACACCGCAGAACCCAGGGCGTGTCCTGCAATGGTCCAGGTCCAGGTTGCGCCCTCCCACAAGGCCAGGGCCAGGGTCGCCGGCAGCATCAGACCGTAATTGAGGAACAGCTTGTGAACGGTTGACTGACTCTTGGGCAGCTTGCGCACCAGTACAGCACTGGTAGCCAGGGCTGCGGCAGCACCGAGTGCGGCGATGGCTCCCCAGCCCAGTTCAACCGGTCGCAGAATGACCACCACGCCGGCGAATCCGCTGAATACGGCCAGTACGCTGAGCGGCGTCAACCGTTCCCGGAACAGCAGGACCGACAGCAGCATCACAATGACCGGGGCCACGTAGAACACCGCATTGGCGGTGGCCAGGGGCAGTGTGGTCAGAGCCACCACCATGCACAGCACACCGATCATGTGGATATGGGCTCGCAGAGCATGAATGCCCAGACCCTCAAAGGGCCGCGAACGATCCACCATTCCCAGCAGCGGTAGCAACAGCACCAGGGTGAGGGCGCTGCGCACAAAGGTAAACTGGAATACAGGGGCGCCCGGTTCCATCAGCTTGATGAAAATATCCGACACAATGGCCAGGGCATTGCCGATGATCAGCAAAAGAATGGCGCTGTTGACGGTTTTACCGGACATAACACTCGGGCTCGGTCTGATGGATGGGAATGGATTTCTGAACGGCTTGCCAGGACTTCGAATTGCCAGGAGGGCAGTGTATGGTGGCTCCTTGATCCGATAAAATGATATTTACCGGTTAAGTATGAGATTTTTAGATAATGAATCTTCCACCCCTGAAAGCCCTGCCCGTATTTGAAGCGGTTGCCCGCCTCAACAGCTTCTCGAAAGCGGCCATTTCCCTGAATGTCAGTCAGAGTGCGGTCAGCCATCAGATCAAACTGCTGGAAACCTATCTGGGTGAGCAGCTATTTCACCGGACCGGCCGCAACCTGGCGCTCACCGGTGAGGGCAGGATATACCTTGAAAGCATTACCTCCGCGTTGCTGCAGATCGAGCGGGCCACCGGCCAGTTGCTGGGCCAGCAGGAGTCCAGCCTGCGGCTGGCCCTGTTCAGCTCTTTTGGTGTGCGCTGGCTGGTGCCCCGGTTGCCGGATTTGCACCGCCACTACCCGGAACTGGACGTGTCACTGGAGATGACCAGTGATCAGCCAGTACTGTCAGAACGGGTTGCGGATGCCTTTATCACCATCAACACCGATTCAGCGGCGTTCAGCTACGATCTGCTCTATCAGGAGCGGCTGTTCCCGGTCTGCAGTCGCCAGTACTGGCATGACTTGTGTCGCCGGCAGAACCTGGATCCGGAAACCGATGTCATAGCGTTGGAGGTGCTGCTGGGCTGCCCGCTGCTGTCCACGTTCAGCATCTTCAACCGCACCAGCGGCGACTGGTCGGCCTGGTTACAGGCGGCAGGGCAAGCATTACCGGAAGGCCTTCGCATTCAGCATTTCAGTCATATGCTGCTGGCACTGGAGGCGGCCCGTTATCATCAGGGGATTACCCTGACCAATGATTACATGATGAGCAACCAGGCGGATGCCGAGCAGTTTGTTCGGCTGCCCTGCCACAGCCTGATTACCGGCGACAGCTTCTTTTTCGCGTTCAAGACCAGTCGGCGCCAGGAACCCGGAATCCGGGTGCTGCGTCGCTGGTTGGTGGCGCAGGCGGTTGCCAGTGGTTTGCGGGGCCCCCAGGCCGTGGCTATGGCGGACTCCGGACTGTGAGATGCGTCACAGGAGGCTGGTCAATTGCCGTCTTCTGGGGCAGGATGTGCGATCTGCAGTAGCAAGAACAAAAGGTAACCCATGGCTAAGTTATTCATAGTAAGACACGGTCAGGCCTCATTCGGCCAGGCCAATTACGATCAGCTGTCGGAGCTGGGCTGGCAACAGGCGCGCTGGCTGGGCGAGTATTTCGCGGAGCGTGAACTGAACGTTCACCGGATTGTGGCGGGTTCCCTGTGCCGTCAGCAGGACACGGCCCGGGGTATCCTCGAAGGCATGAGCTCCACGGACACGGACATCGACACTCACGCCGGCCTTAACGAGTACGACGGCGAGATGATGTACAAGGCCTTCACCGGCCGCGGCGACCAGCACGTCCACCAGAAGGCGGATTTCAAGGATTACTGGCGCACGTTCCGTTCCGCCTACGAGGCCTGGATTGAAGACCAGCTCGAAGACGTGACAGAAACCTGGTCAGACTTCGGGGGCCGCGTTGACAGTGCCTTCGATTTTGCGCTGGAAGGCGCCGGCCGCGACGATGCTGTGCTGGTGGTGACGTCCGGCGGGGTTATTGGCAGCGCCATGACCACCCTGTTTCAGGGGCCACAGACCGGTGCCATCCACCTGAATTTCCAGTGTCGCAACACGTCCTTCAGCGAAGTGATTGTTGGCAGCAGTGCCCGCCGGGTACTGAGCTTCAACAGTGTGCCTCACCTGGATCAGTCCGGTCGGCGCCACGCCCTGACCCACGTCTGAACCCGGACCTGAACCGGGGAGTCCGCTGCTGCGGTCTCCCCCGGCCGGTGTTCAGTCGTCTTCCCGGGCCGGCCGCTCGACCACCTTGCGTTTGCCCTTGGCGGCCCGGGACAGGGCCTTGAGGCCTTCGCTGTCAAAGGCATCTACCCGGATCACATCGTACAGGGCGGTCAGTGCCTCCAGCAGCTTGTCGCACTCTTCCGCTTTGATCACCCCTTCCTTGCAGGCCCAGTCCACCAGTTCCTTGCGCTGATGACCCATCAGCAGGGCAATGCCGTCGACTTCATCCTCATTGCGGTTGCGAACCGCTTCATGCAGGCGCTGGCGTAGCTCCCGGGTTTCGTTGGCCAGACGGTAGGCATTGAGCACCCGGCCCATGGCGTCGTCTTCTCGGGTATTGATATAGGCACCCCGACTGATGCGCAGTCGCAGCGGCGTATCTTTCACAATGGTGGCCGCGACGATAGCGCCGAGCTTGTCATCGGGGCCATTGAGGCCTGTGGCCCCCAGCGGGAACACCAGTATCCGCAGCGGCCAGCGCAGGGCGGTAACCGGAAAGTTGATGATGGCTGCCCGCATGGCTTGCTGCAGATCACGCAGGGACGATTCCAGACACCATTCCACCAGCGGCCGCTGCTCTTCCGGGTAACCCTCTTCATGCCACTGCTTGATCACCGCTGAGGCATAGTAGAGATGCACCAGACAGTCCGCCATGCGTCCGGACAGGCGCTGGCGAGCCTTCAGACCACCACCGATGGTCAGCAGGGTGACGTCTGTCATCAGTGCAAAGGCAGCGGAGAAACGGGACAGCTGACGGTAGTAGCCCTGTATCTTGCCCTGACGCGGGGCCGGCTCGATCAGTCCGAAGGTCAGCCCCAGCAGCGTGGACCGCAGGGCATTGCGGGTGGTGTGGGCGATGTGCCGATAAAAGGTCTGATCAAACTTGTCGACGGCAGCCCGTTGATCTTCCATGCCGGCGGCCTCAATCTCATCCACAATATAGGGATGACAGCGAATGGCGCCCTGACCAAAGATCATCAGGCTGCGGGTCAGGATATTGGCACCTTCCACTGTGATCCCGATCGGTACCGCCTGATAGGCCCGCGCCATGAAGTTGCGGGGACCGGTGATGACACCCCGGCCGGCCACCACGTCCATGGAGTGATTGATGACTTCGCGCATCAGGTCGGTGTTGCGGTACTTGAGCACCGCCGAGGGCACCGAAGGCCGCACCCCACGGTCCAGCATGCCGGCGGTAAGCAGGCGCGCGGCGTCCATCATCCAGGTATAGCCGGCGATGGGCTCAAGGGCCTCCTGGACGCCTTCAAACTGACTGATGGAACGGCCGAACTGTTCCCGCACCAGCGCGTAGGAACCAGTGGTCAGACTGGCCACCTTGCCGGCACCGGTGCCGAGGGCGGGCAGGGAAATGGAGCGTCCGATGGAAAGACACTCCAGCAGCATCTTCCAGCCTTTACCCAGCATTTCCTGGCCACCGATAACCTGCGCCATGGGGATAAACACGTCGTTGCCCCAGGTGGGTCCGTTCATGAACACGGTATTCATCGGCAGGTGGCGGGCGCCGGCGTTCACCCCCTCGGTTTCCCGGGGCACCATTACACAGGTCACGCCGATGTCGTCATTGTCGCCCAGCAGCTGATCCGGGTCGTAGACCTTGATGGCGAGGCCGATCAGGGTGGCCACCGGCGCCAGGGTGATATAGCGCTTGTTCCAGGTCACCTTCAGACCGAGGACTTCCTCTCCGTTCCACTGACCCTTGCAGACAATGCCCTTGTCGGGAATGGCACCGGCGTCGGAACCGGCAATGGGCGAAGTCAGGGCAAAGCAGGGGATCTCGTCGCCGCCGGCCAGCCGCGGCAGGTAGTGTGCTTTCTGTTCGTCGGTGCCGTATTCCATCAGCAGCTCACCAGGGCCGAGGGAGTTGGGTACCATAACGGTCACGGCGGCTGACACACTGCGGGTGGAAATCTTCATGACAATTTCGGAGTGGGCGGTGTGGGAGAAGCCTTTGCCGCCCTGGTCCTTCGGAATCATAAGTCCGAAGAAGCCGTTTTCGCGGATGTACTTCCAGACCTTGTCCGGCAGATCGTAGTGTTCGTGGGTGATTTTCCAGTCATCCAGCATGTCGCAGAGCTTGTCGACAGGGCCGTCCAGAAACGCCTGTTCCTCACTGGTCAGGTGCGCAGGCTTTGCCTTGTGCAGAGTTGCCCAGTCCGGCTGTCCGGAAAACAGCTCGCCATCCCAGTCCACCGTGCCGGACTTGAGTGCTTCCGATTCGGTGGCAGACAGGGTTGGCAGACGCCCCCGTACCCAGCCCAGCAGAGGTTTGCTGAGACGATCCCGGCGCAGCTCACCACCGTGCAGCATGATCAGGCTCAGGGCCAGCAAACCACCGCCGAACAGTATGCTCAGAACATGCCAGCCATCCTGGGACATGCCCGCCAGGGTGGCCAGCACCAGCACCACCGTGGCCACCGTGCCACTCAGACCAAGATAGATCAGTGCCAGCGCGCTGATCACCAGAAACAGAACACTCATGGGCAGACCTCCATATCGGACACACAAACGGGGAAATACAGTTACTTACCTTGGGTCAAAGTCCTGAAGGTTGCAAGTCGTTCCAAGAGGTTATAACCGCCGGTATCAGCGCTGGCAGACAGCCGGAAGCTGATGGGAGGGCACCGGAATGCGCCGTGATGCAGCTGGTTTGTTGTTGTTTCGTAACGACAATGTGAGGGCCAGTTAAATCTTACAAATGATTGATCCGCTTTATGACTTTTCGCGAACTACTGGTACTCATAACAGATACTGTGCCGGAGACTAACAATGTTTCAACGACTGACTGTCGCCATGCGCCTTGGGCTGGGGTTCGGCCTGCTGCTGGCCATGATGGTTCTGATGAGCCTGATTGGCAATTATCAGGTGGGCTTCATCGATCGCACCCTGCTGGAGGTCCGGGAAGGAGCCTCCGTGAAGCAACGGCATGCCATCAACTTCCGCGGCAGTGTCCACGATCGTGCCATTGCAATTCGCGATGCGGTGCTGGTGCGTCAGCCGGCAGATCTCAACCAACACCTGAGAAACGTGGAGCGCCTGGACCGGTTCTATCAGGACTCGGCCAGAGCCATGGACAATCTGTTTGCCAGCACCAAACCTACCCGCGAAGAGCAGACTCAGCTGGCGGCTATCAAAGCGATTGAGCAGCGCACACTGGATCTGACCGACCGGCTGATGGAATTGCGCCAGAGCGGCGACACGGAACAGGCCCGGATTTTCCTGCTGACGGAAGTCTCCGGAGCCTACAGTGAATGGCTGGGGAGCAGAAACGCCTTTATTGATCATCAGGAGGAGCTCATTGCGGCGGATATTGATCGGGTACAGGCGGCCGCCGGTGGCTTCCAGGCGCTGATTTTCACGGTAACCGGATTTGCCCTGCTGATCAGCGTTGTGGTGACACTGCTGATTATCCGCAACCTGAAATCGACCCTTGGAGCAGAGCCGGAAGCCGTGGCCAATGCCATCCGTCGGATGTCCGATGGTGAGCTGAATCAGAACATTCAGACCCGCTATCCGAACAGTGTGATGGGGCACCTCAAAGAAACCTCCGAACGTCTGGCCGCAACCATGGGCCGGGTACGGCAAGCAGCCGACGATCTGGCTGGTGCCTCTGCCGAATTGCTGGAAACCGCCGGCAACAACAGCAAGCAGGTACGGCTGCAGTCCAGAGAGGCGGAGCAGATGGCGACGGCGATCAATGAAATGGCCGCCACCGTCAACGAAGTGTCCGGATTTGCCTCACATGCGGCGTCGGCCACCCGAACCGCAGATCAGGAAGTGGAAACCGGTGACCGGGTCGTGCAGGAAACCGCATCAGCCATTAACGAGCTGGCGGACGTGCTGGAAAACACTGCCATCACGGTACATCAGGTCAGCCAGGACAGCGCTGACATCGAATCCATCATCGTGGTCATCAACTCCATTGCCGACCAGACCAACCTGTTGGCTCTGAACGCGGCCATTGAGGCGGCACGGGCTGGCACTCACGGACGTGGTTTTGCGGTGGTGGCGGATGAAGTGCGTTCGCTGGCGACCCGTACCCAGGATTCGACTCGTGAAATCCAGGAGATGATCGGCAAGCTGCAAACCGGTGCCGGCAAAGCCGCCTCGGCCATGGAAGCCAGTCGTGAGCGGGCCCGACAGACCGTGGCGCAGACCGGCCACGCCCAGGAAGCCCTGGCCAGAATCCGTCGTGAGGTGGGCGCCATCAACGACATGAATGCCCAGATTGCCAGTGCCGCCGAACAGCAAAGTTCTGTGGCAGAAGAAGTAAACCAGAATATCAGCCGCATTCACGATGCTACCGTTGAGACAGCGGCGGGGTCCGAGCAGGTGAAAAGTTCCAGTCAGGAGCTTGCCGCCCTGGCAGAACTGCTCAACGGCGAGGTGCGGTTTTTCAGAGTTTAGGTGTTTATGGCCTGAGCTTCCCGTAGCAGCGCCTGCAACCGCTCGCCACTGAGGACTTCCTCGGCCAGCAGTTGCGTGGCGCCTCTGCCAAGGGTGTCCCGGTTCTTCTCCAGAATCTCTGTAGCCCGGTTGAACGCCTGGTCAATCAGCGCTCGTATGGCGCTGTCGATCTGCTCGGCGGTAGCTTCACTGTAATTATGGCTCTGGTCCATGAACCGGTTCGGCATCAGGCCGTTACCGGATTTTTCATAGGTGACCTGGCCCAGACCCTGGTCCATACCAAAGCGCACCACCATGTCCCGGGCAATGTCGGTGGCTCGCTCAAGGTCATCCGCTGCGCCGGTGGACAGGGAGTTGAAGATCATTCGTTCGGCCGCCCGGCCACCCAGCAGGACTGCCATGCGGTTACGCAGCTCTTCTTCGGAGAGCAGGAAGCGATCTTCTGTCGGGCGTTGCAGGGTATAGCCCAGGGCGCTGATGCCCCGGGGAATGATTGATACCTTCTGGACCGGGTCCATGTCCGGCAGGCTCATGGCCACCAGGGCGTGGCCCAGTTCATGGTAGGCCACCGTTTCACGTTCTTTCGGGCGCAGAATGCGATTCTTCTTCTCAAGCCCGGCAATCAGTCTTTCGATGGCGGCGTTGAAGTCATCCAGGGTCACCTCATCGGCGTTCCGGCGGGTAGCCAGCAGGGCGGCTTCGTTTACCAGGTTGGCGAGATCGGCGCCGGTAAAGCCGGGCGTCAGGGCGGCAACCTGGTCCACGTCGAGATGTTTCTCAAGGGTGATCTTGCGCAGGTGAACCTTGAGGATCTGGGCGCGGCCAATGCGATCGGGGCGGTCTACCAGCACCTGACGATCGAAACGACCGGCACGCAGCAGCGCCGGGTCCAGGATTTCCGGGCGATTGGTGGCCGCCAGCAACACCAGACCGCTGCTGGGATCAAAGCCGTCCAGTTCAACCAGTAACTGGTTGAGGGTATGTTCTTTCTCGTCATTGGCCATCATCGGGTTGGCTCCCCGGGCCCGGCCAAGAGCATCCAGCTCATCAATAAAGATGATGGCCGGGGCCAGTTGCCGGGCCTGGGCGAACAGATCCCGCACCCGGGCGGCACCCACCCCCACGAACATTTCCACAAACTCGGAGCCACTGATGGACAGAAAGGGCACTGCGGCCTGGCCGGCCACAGCCCGGGCCATCAGGGTTTTGCCGGTTCCGGGCGGGCCCACCAGCAGAATACCCTTGGGTACGTGGGCGCCAAGCCGGCTGTAACGTTCCGGTTCCCGCAGGAAATCCACCACCTCCTGCAGTTCGGCCTTGGCTTCGTCGACCCCGGCCACATCATCAAAAGTGACCCTGGTGTCCTGTTCCAGATAGATCTTGGCCTTGCTCTTGCCAATGGACATCATACTGCTGCTGCCACCGCCCATGCCCATGCGCCGGAACAGGAATATCCAAACCACAATCAGGAGCCCGAAGGGCAGCAGCCAGGACAGCAGGGAGGTTAACCAGGTGCTCTCCCGGGTACCGCTGTAGTCAATGCCGGCAGCCTGCAGGTCAGTGGTCAGGGTCGGATCCTCGACACGGACCACCCGGAACGAGACCGGTCCGCTGCTGTTCTGCAGTTGTCGTGCCCGCTCATCGGAAAGATAAGGGCGCAGGGCAGCGAAGGGCACCTTGCCCCGGATGAGGTCGGCAGAAACGGTCAGTTCCTGCAATTCTCCGGCGGCCACCAGCTGACGAAATTCGCTGTAGCGCAGGGTTTCCGTTGAGCTGGCGCCAAACCAGTTCTGCACCGCGAACAGCACCAGCAAGGCAACGACGAAATACCACACCGAGAATTGCTGGCGCTTGTCCATGGAGACACCGGCCATAGAAACTTCCTTTTCAGTCAGGACAACGTTATGTGTGCCCTGGATTCTACCGGTTTCAGATGACCCTGGAGGGTGATTCGTATCAAGAGATGGTAGTTTGGCTCTGCCATGTTTTCGCGATCGGCGTCAGATATAACCCGCCGCAAACACCAGGCCCAGCACAATGGGCATCACCACCAGACTGCCCAGATTGCTGATCAGCACCAGCGAGGCCACCTTGTGTGGCTCCTGCTGATACTGTTCGGCCACCATGTAGTTGAGTACCGCCGGTGGCAGCGCCGCAAATACCCAGAGGCAGGCAATCTGCAGGCCCGGCAGCTCGAGCCAGAAGATCAGCGGCCAGGCCAGAATCACACCGCTCAGGGGACAGGCCACGGCACCCAGCAGTCCCAGTTTCCAGTCGCTGAAATCCACATCCAGCATCCGTACCCCGAGGGCGAACAGCATCAGTGGAATACAGATACCACCAAGCATGTTGAGGCTTTCCATCAGCCACACCGGCAGCACAATACCGCCCAGGTTGACGGACAGCCCGGCGATGGTGGCCAGCACCACCGGCACCCGCAACCGCCGCAGAATGGAGGTGTGCGGGTCCAGCATGTACAGACCCACCGAGAAGTGAAGGATCATCTCCACGATGAACAGCACCACGGCAGCGGGCAGGGCGGCCTCGCCGAAGGCCAGCACCATCAGCGGTATACCCATGTTGCCGGAGTTGTTGAACATCATTGGTGGCAGGAAGGTTTTCAGATTGAGCTTGAGCACCACCGCCAGCGGCCACAGCAACAGCCCGGAACCCAGCACAATGATGGTTCCGGCGAGGGCCAGATGGGCATAGTCCTGCAGCGGCGCCTGCTGGTCGGCCAGCACCGCAAACACCAGCATGGGTACGAACAGCTCCATGTTAAGGGTGTTCAGGCCCTGGATATCCGGACTGCGGAAGCGGCCATACAATGCGCCGCATCCGGCAATCAGGAACACCGGCAGCAGGGTGGCGATGATCTGGCCAATCATGAAAACTCCGACAACGAACGCAGCAACGGGTTGATTACGGTCATTAAAACCTGACGCACAGCGGCTATACTCAGGCTTTTACTGATAGGTAGGGTGGCAAGTGTAATCGTTGCCAGCGCAGGCGTCACTGAGACATGTGGCTGACAAGTCCGAATCTGTCTTTAAGCAGTATCAGTATTTATCAATGGATTTACAGAGAGTTTTCGTTATGACCAGTGTTGCAACTGCTCCGAAACAGGGTACTCGTTTGTTTGAACGCACGCCGGATCTGTCCTCCGGTAATGGGGATGCCAAGCGAGCGGAAATCCGGCAGTACTTCCTGAGCACGTGGGAGAGGTACGAGTCTCTGTTCAATACTCTGGCAGCAGACGAAGCCTGGTTCGAGAAATCCATACCCCTGCGGCATCCGCTGATCTTTTACTTCGGTCATACCGCGACGTTTTTTATCAACAAGCTGGTACTGGCAAAGTTGTTACCTGAGCGGGTGAATCCCCGTATGGAGTCCACCTTTGCGGTGGGGGTCGATGAAATGAGCTGGGATGATCTCAACGACGATCATTACGACTGGCCTGCCATCGAAGAGGTGCGGGTGTACCGCAATCAGGTCCGCGCTGCGGTGCTGAATCTGATTGATACTTTACCCATGTCCTTGCCCATTAACTGGCAGAGTCCCTGGTGGCCGATTGTCATGGGTATCGAGCACGAGCGGATTCACCTGGAAACCTCGTCGGTGCTGATACGCCAGCATCCGGTGTCCTGGGTCCGGCCGGACCCACAGTGGCAACCCTGTCGACTCATCGGAGAAGCGCCGGTCAATGAGCTGGTCCCGGTGGCGGAAGGTGAGGTGGAACTGGGCAAGTCCTTCGATGCGCCTTACTACGGCTGGGACAATGAATATGGTCATCAGCGCACCAACGTCAGCGGTTTTGAGGCCAGCCGCTACCTGGCCAGTAACGCCGAATTCCTGGAGTTTGTGGAAGCCGGCGGTTACCAGGACGATGCCCTGTGGGAAGCCGAGGGGCTGTCCTGGCGGAATTTTGCAGAAGCCCGCCACCCCACCTTCTGGGTCTGGCACAACGAATGGTATCTGCGGTTAATGACTGAAGAAGTGGAGATGCCCTGGGACTGGCCGGTGGAGGTCAATTACCACGAGGCCAAGGCCTTCTGTAATTGGAAGGCGAAGCAGACCGGCAAGATGGTGCGGCTGCCAACCGAGGTGGAATGGTATCGTCTTTACGACGAAGCCGGTGTTGCCGAAGTGCCCCATGACGCACCCGCCAGGGCCAACCTGCACCTGGATCACTGGGCTTCATCCTGCCCGGTGACCCGCTATCGTCACGGCGAGTTCTACGATGTGGTGGGCAATGTCTGGCAATGGGTAGAGACGCCCACATACCCCCTTGACGGTTTTGATGTCCATGAGCTTTATGATGATTTCACCACACCGACCTTTGATAACCAGCATAACCTGATCAAAGGGGGTTCCTGGATTTCCTGTGGCAACGAAACTCTGCGAAGTGCCCGTTATGCCTTCCGTCGTCACTTCTTTCAGCACGCCGGTTTTCGCTATGTCATATCGGATGCCGAAGTGGTACCGCCGGCGACCCAGTATGAAACCGACAAGGTGCTGTCGGAATACGCCGAGTTCCACTACGGCGATGAATGGCTGGGTGTGGCCAATTATCCGAAAGCCATCGCAGATCTGGCAGTAACTGCCATGGGCGATCGGCCCATGGGGGCAGCCCTGGACATTGGTTGTGCTTCCGGGCGCTCGGTGTTCGAGCTGGCCCGTCATTTTGATCAGGTGACGGGTGTCGATTTCTCGGCCCGCTTTATTGGCCAGGGTGTCACCATGGCGGAGCAAGGCACTTTGCGTTACACCGCCATCGAGGAAGCGGAGCTGGTGGGCTACCGGACCCGGAATCTGTCGGATCTCGGGTTGGAAGCTGTCGCCGGCAAAGTGGCCTTCTGGCAGGGGGACGCCTGCAACCTGAAACCGGTATTCAGCGGTTACGATCTGGTACTGGCCAGTAATCTGCTGGATCGCCTCTACAACCCACGGCGCTTTCTGTAGGAAATCCACAACCGCATCCATGGTGGTGGTCTGCTGGTGATTGCCTCGCCACACACCTGGTTGGAGGAACATACCCCCAGGGCAGAGTGGCTGGGCGGCTTCAAGAAGGACGGCGAGAACTATTCTACGATGGATGCGCTTCATGATTTGCTGAGTGAGCATTTCACAGCCGTAGGTACTCCGGTTAAGCTGCCCTTTGTGATTCGTGAAACCGCGAACAAATACCAGCACAACTTTACCGAGGTAACGATTTGGGAGCGCAAGACCTGAGTAGCCCGTTTGATGAGGTGTTCTCGCGAGAGAACACCGGTTCCGTCAAATTTGATGCCCGCAAGGCGGTGTTTGGCCGGGAGGACGTGATTCCGCTGTGGGTGGCGGACACCGATTTTGCGGCGCCGGAGGCGGTGACTCAGGCTCTGGTACAGCGCGCGCAGCACCCCGCCTATGGCTATTCCCTGTTTCCGGACGGGCTTTATCAGTCTCTGATTGACTGGTTCCGGGCCAGGCACAACTGGACCATCGACAGGGCCTCGATCCAGATGGCTCCCGGCGTGGTGCCCACCCTGCACGCCGCAGCCATGGCGTATGCGGCGGAGGGCGAAGGGATCATCATCCAGCCGCCAGTGTACCCGCCGTTCTTCAGCAGTATCCGCAAGACCGGCCGCCGGGTAGTGGAAAATCCGCTAAAGGTTCGGGATGGTCGATACGTCATGGATCTGGAGCATCTGGAGCAGTGCGCCAGCCAGCCGGATGTCAGGGTGCTGTTCCTGTGTTCACCCCATAACCCGGTGGGTCGGGTGTGGCGCGTTGAGGAACTTGAGGGGGTATTGGACATTGCCCGCCGCCATCAGATTGTGGTCATCTCCGATGAAATACACGCGGATCTGGGCTTCAGCGACAGGTTGCCTCACACCATGCTGGATACCCTGGCGCGGCCGGACGATCCGCTGCTGACCACGGTGGCACCCAGCAAGACCTTTAACATCCCCGGCATGGGCCTGTCCCGCCGCAAGGACTTGCTGGCGGAGCTGCGCCGGGTGTTTGACACCGCCGATATGGTCCACTGCAATCCGTTCAGTGCGGCGGCCTTCGAGGCCGGCTATCGTGACGGCGGCCCCTGGCTGGATGCCATGATGGCCTATGTGCAGAGCAACCGGGACCGGACCATGGCCTTTGTGGCGGAGCGAATCCCCCGCCTGGGAATCACGGATCCGGATGGAACCTATCTGCTGTGGTTCGACTGCCGTGGTCTGGGACTTTCAGACGGTGATTTGAAACGGTTTTTCGTGGAGCAGGCCGGCGTCGGCCTCAATCCGGGTATCAGTTTCGGTGAACCCGGCCAGGGCTTCATGCGCCTGAATCTGGGCTCGTCCTGGTCGGTGCTTGAGCTGGCGTTGAGCCAGATCGAAGCGGCGGTTCGCTCGCTGCCATCCGCTACCTGACATTCGCCTGTTGAGTTAACCCGGATTCAGCGTTCACCCGCAGGCCCTGCTGGCACCGGCGGATTGCGGGTGGTCAGATACAGCCCCGCCAGAATCAGCAAGCCCCCGGCCAGGTGATACCAGGCCAGTCGCTCGCCCAGGAACAGCCAGGCCAGCACAGCGGCGAATACCGGCGTCAGATACATGAACATGGCAGACCGGGCGGGACCTACCTTCAGAACACCGTGATTCCAGCAGGCGTAAGCCAGAATGCCCGGAAAAATGGCCACATAGAGCAGCGGTGGTACGGACGACGGCTTCAGCACAAAACCACCGGAGAAAAACAGCAGATCGATCAGGTATACCGGCGCCAGCAGTAATGTGCCCATGGCAATCTGGGTGGTCAGAAAGGTCAGGCTGTCCAGCGGTAGCGACTGGCGCCGCAGCAGCACCGAGAAAATCCCCCAGGAGGCTACCGCAGCCACCATGATCAGATCGCCCACTGCAAACGACAGTCCGGTCAGGCGCTCCAGTGTGCCCTGGCCTATCACCATCAGCATGCCCGCCAGCGCCACCGCAATGCCGACCGCCTGAATGGGTCGGGTTTTTTCGGCCAGCAGAACCCAGGCCAGTAGCGCCACCATGATGGGAATGGTGGAATTGATCAGGGCGATATTGATGGCGGTGGTGGTGAGCGCTGCCATATACAGCAGGCTGTTGAATGCGGTAACGCTGAACAGTGACAGTACCAGAATGGAGCGCCAGTGCTGGCGCACCAGCGGCCATTGCCGGCGCACGCCGGGCAGGCCA
>NZ_CAXBDN010000010.1:0-34900 GCF_963974375.1 uncultured Marinobacter sp. | reverse complement strand
CATCGTTTCGGCGACGAGACGCGGCCTGCCGGGTTACCCGTAGCTCTTCAGAGCGGATAACACCGTTTGACGCCACCGATGCGCTGCCTACCCGCATGTTGATTCTCGGCGCCTGACCGCCTTCAAGATCCTTGATGACCTCTTCTATACGACGAAGGTATTTCTGATTGACCCAGTCCATAACGAACCGGTTTGGTGCAAACAGCACCAGCTGACCATCGTTCAGCTCCGGCTGAAGCGGGCGTAACCAGGTATTGAACTGTTGAGCCGGAAACTCATCCCGGAGTACTTCTAGACATTGATGCCAGACTTTCTGCGGCACGACAGCCTGCTCCCGATGGTTTGATAAACATATCCCCTGACACGACCCTTACAGATCGACAGAGATAAAAAGTGTGAAGGATTTTACCCCTCTCACACGCCCAGTGAAAGCCTTCAGAAAATTTAATAAACACCCTGTGCAAATAATTTACATTATTTTTCATATATTTATAGACTTAGTAACAGGGTTGTGTACAGAAATACCTGAGCTTTGACTTATCCACAGCAACCTGTCCACAAACCCCCATGAGTACTGTGCACAACGTCAGAACAAACCCTGAATTCCGACGCAGGAATCCCCAAAGCTGATTTGTTCACAATTCGTCGGTTCTCTGTCCACAGGCCTCAACGGTCTTTGTCACCAGCCTTTCAGCGTCTGTAATCTATTGACCTGGAAAGACTAATATGACTTATCAACAGAAAATGACCTGCCTAATAACAGTAATAACAGAAAAGATTTAAAAGAATTAAAAATCACCTATAACTACTGTTACCCGACCAGCTGACACGAATCGCCAATCCAATCCCTGACCCACCGAGCCGATAAAACTGCTACCCTGACACCGGACCTGCCCACTCCAGAAAACGACTCAGCTGAAACCATTGAAAATGCGATCAGCATTGCTTAGAATGCCGCTCCTGTTTTGACTGTTCATTTTGCAGCCAGATACTGCAGTCCACTTTTCGATTATTGAGAGCTTGATCATGAAAAGAACGTTTCAACCGAGCGTACTGAAGCGTAAGCGCACTCACGGTTTCCGTGCCCGTATGGCCACAGCCAACGGCCGCAAGGTGCTGTCTCGTCGCCGTGCCAAAGGTCGTGTACGTCTGTCGGCATAACGGGTGACACATGGAGACTTTTTCGTTTCCCAAGTCGTCACGTCTGTTACGGCCTGGTGATTACGCAAAAGTCTTCGACGATGTCAGAGTCCGGATACCCGATCGGCATTTCCTGATTCTGGCGACGCCTAATACATTGGGGCACGCCAGAATCGGGCTGATTTTCTCGAAACGCAATCTGAAACTTGCAGTCCAGCGAAACCGGATCAAACGTCTTGTTCGTGAATCATTTCGTCACGAGACCGGTTTGCCAGCCATGGACATCGTGGTTCTCGGTCGCCAGGGTCTGGCTCAGCAACCCAATCAGGTGATAACCGATTCACTGCGGCAGGTTTGGCGCAGACTCATCAGAAAATCAGCAGAAACCGCGAAACCTGCGGTAACAGCCAATCGTCCGAACTCCGGAACCGGTGAAGGTACTCCCTGATGCGATCGCTGCTGATCATCCCCATACATCTGTACCGATACGCTATCAGTCCCCTGATGGTCAGCCATTGCCGGCATATCCCCAGTTGTTCCGCCTACGCCATTGAAGCGATCGATGTTCATGGCACCATTCGTGGCGGCTACCTGGCAGCACGGCGCCTGGCCCGATGCCATCCCTGGGGAACCTCCGGCTACGATCCCGTTCCCGGAACCGACCTGTCACCTTGTTCTGCTGACATCACGGTTTCAAAAACCTCAGTAACACGTCAGACTTCCGGCCAACCGAAGCCACACGTCAACCAAACTGCAGATTGAGTCTATGGACATTCAGCGCATTGCTTTATTTGGCGGTCTTGCCATAGTCAGTTACCTGATGGTGCTGGCGTGGAACGAGGACTACAACCAGCCACAGCCCGTCGAAAGCGGTTATCAGCAAAGCCAGACTCAAACTGGCAATAATGTTGAAGCTTTGGCAGATGATGAAATGATTCTGCCCGGAGAGGACGGTACTGTTTCTGCCCGTGAAGAGTTTGCAGCACCCGATGACAGCAGGATTCAGGATCTGTCCGACGGTGACACCGGTGATCGTATTGTTACCGTTACCACCGATGTGCTATCGGTAAAAATCGACCGTGTTGGCGGTAATCTGATTGAAGCCGCATTGCTTGATTATGACCGCACGCTCAACAGTGCTGATCCTCTGAGAGTACTGCAGACCAGCCAGGGCCGAACCTATTTCCTCGAGAGCGGACTGATCGGTCGTGATGGTTTCGACAGCCGCCGTAACGGTGAAGCTCCTCGCTACCAGGTATCATCCAGCGACATCAGGCTTTCCGAGAACCAGAGTGAACTTCAGGTTGATCTGGTTTTTGACAATGATGAAGGGATTTCGGTAACCAAACGGTATACCTTTGCCCGTGACAGTTATGAAATTGATGTCCGCTACCTGATCGATAACCAGAGTGAAAACACCTGGCAAGGCAATTTTACCGGCAAGATCGTGCGGGATCAGGCGCCGGATTCGACGGCCCAGACCAGTCTGGGTATCAAGGCATTTCTCGGACTGGTGATCTCCTCTCCCGACTCACCCTATGAGAAATACACCTTCAGTGACCTTTCTGACAACCAGGTAAACCAGCCAATCAACAATGGCTGGCTGGCATTCCTGCAGCATTACTTTATTTCTGCATGGATACCGGAACGGGACGTAACCCATCAGTATCAGACAACCCAGCGCAATGGCCTGAATGTGATGGGATTCGTCAGTCCGGCTACTATTGTTGAGCCCGGTCAGTCCGGCGATACCGGTGCCCGTATCTACGTCGGACCGAAGATAATTGAACGTCTGGAGAATGTTGCGCCTAACCTGGACCGTACGGTGGATTTCGGTTTTCTGTTCTTTATTTCCCAGCCCTTGTTCATGATTCTCGACTGGTTCCACAACCTTGTAGGGAACTGGGGTGTTGCCATCATCCTGCTTACGGTGCTGGTCAAAGCCGTGTTCTTTAAACTTTCTGCCACCAGCTATCGCTCCATGGCCAGAATGCGGGCAGCGGCACCGCAACTGACCCGGTTACGGGAACTTTACGGTGATGACCGTCAGCGTATGTCCCAGGAAATGATGGCGCTGTACAAGAAGGAAAAAATCAATCCGCTGGGTGGCTGCCTGCCCATACTGGTTCAGATGCCGGTGTTTATTTCCCTGTACTGGGTTCTGTTTGAAAGTGTACAGCTGAGGCATGCGCCGTTCATGCTGTGGATCCACGACCTCTCGGTCATGGACCCCTACTTCATACTGCCGATCCTGATGGGCGCCAGCATGATGTTGCAGATGCACCTGAACCCGACGCCACCGGATCCGATGCAGGCAAAGATCATGAAACTGATGCCGATCATTTTCACCGTCTTCTTCCTGTGGTTCCCGGCTGGTCTGGTACTGTACTGGCTGGTAAACAACATTCTGTCGATTTCACAGCAGTGGTACATTACCCGCAAGATCGAGGCAGAAGCAGCTACCAAGAGAAAATAGCACCTGCTTGCCAAAGCAGCTGACGACAGAGGCTCCTTCGGGAGCCTCTGTCCGTTCCGGTCCCGGAGATTGATCATGCCAAGGGTACAACCTGTTACAGAAACCATTGCTGCCATCGCAACAGCGCCCGGCCAGGCCGGGGTCGGCATTGTTCGGGTTTCCGGTCCACAGGCCAGGGCCATTGCCGAACGGGTTCTTGGCTTCGCTCCCAGGCCTCGTTACGCCCATTACGGCCCCTTCCAGGATTCCGAGGGCAACCTGCTCGACCAGGGTATTGGTCTGTTCTTCCCCAACCCCCACTCCTTTACCGGTGAAGACGTATTCGAACTTCAGGGTCACGGCGGTACCGTGATTCTGGACCTGTTGCTACGTCTGGTCTGTCAGCTTGGCGCCCGCCTCGCTCGCCCCGGGGAATTTTCCGAACGGGCCTTTCTCAACGACAAACTGGACCTGACCCAGGCCGAGGCTATCGCTGATCTGATCGAGAGCAGTTCTGAGCAGGCCGCCCGTTGTGCCGTGCGCTCCCTGCAGGGAGCCTTCTCAAAACGGATCCACCAACTGGTGGAAGACGTTACCCATCTGCGCATTTACGTTGAGGCCGCCATTGATTTTCCTGAAGAGGAAATCGACTTTCTTGCGGATGGCAAAGTCGCCACGGATCTGGACAACATCATCATTGCACTCGATGCTGTGGTTGCTGAGGCACAGCAAGGCACCATCCTTCGTGATGGCATGAAAGTGGTTATTGCAGGTCGCCCCAACGCCGGTAAATCCAGCCTGCTGAATGCCCTGGCCGGGCGGGAAGCCGCTATTGTCACCGCCATTGAAGGTACCACCCGCGATGTGTTGCGAGAGCACATACACATAGACGGCATGCCGCTGCATATTATCGATACTGCGGGATTGCGAGACAGCCCTGATGAAGTTGAGCAGATAGGGATTGCCAGAGCCTGGGAGGAAATCCGCCAGGCTGATCGCATATTGCTGATGGTCGATGCCACCACCACGACCGAAACCTCACCCCATGAGATCTGGCCTGACTTCATTGATCAGCTGCCGGAAAAAGCACCAGTCACGGTTATTCGCAACAAGGTCGACCTCAGCGGCGAGCAACCGGGCCTGGACGATTCGCAAAACCTTCCCGCCCCGGTCATCCGGTTGGCTGCGCGATCCTCGGAAGGGCTCGATACCCTGAGAAGCCACCTCAAGCAGTGCATGGGATTTGCCACCACCACGGAAGGGGGATTTCTGGCCCGGCGGCGTCATCTGGACGCCCTGGCACGAGCCAGTACGTCATTGCTGCAGGGGCGGGATCAGTTGGCCGGCTACGGCGCCGGCGAGCTGCTGGCAGAGGATCTGCGAGCAGCTCAGGACGCCCTGGGGGAGATTACCGGCGTGATGACCTCTGATGATTTGCTCGGCAAGATTTTTGGCAGTTTTTGTATCGGGAAGTGAAATGTCAGGAGAAAAAGCCGGCGGCTGATGCTGCCGGTTTTTTTTGCCTTGTTTAAAACCGGGGGGGCATTCCAAACCGAACGAAGGCATCCGGCGTAAACTTGCAGGAGATTAGTGGGTGTCCGACAGCCGTTGCTGCGCCGTTTATACCAAGACCGGAGTGTAAAAATTATGCAAACCGCTACCCGAAATATCCCGAGAGCTGGCCGTTGGCCCATGATATGGTTATGTTTGGTGTCGGTCGGGTTACTGGCGGGGTGTGCCGGACCGTCACTCGAGGACTATCGGGGTAAGTCTCCGGAGCTGGTACCAGACCGCTTTTTTGAGGGTGAACTTTTCGCCAGGGGTGTGGTCAGGGATTTCTCAGGAAAGGTCATCCGGACCTTTGATGCCGACATCACAGCAAGCTGGGATGAAGACGGAGTCGGAACACTGGACGAAGTCTTCCGGTTTGACGATGGCGCGACTGAAACCCGTGTCTGGACCCTCACCCCGCGGGACGGTGGTCTCCATGCCACCGCCGGTGATGTCACCGAACCCGGTATGATGCGCTGGCAGGGCAACACTATCCACATGAACTATGTGCTGGAAGTGCCCTATGGAGATGGCACCCTGGAGGTGCGGATGGATGACTGGATGCATCTGACCACCCCGGATACCCTGATCAACCAGACCACCATGAGTAAATGGGGAATCGATGTGGGCGAGGTTGTATTGGTGATTCAGCGACTTCCGGTCAATGAAAGCCAGAACCAGTAACCATCTGCGGTGGTTTCCGGGCGGGTTCGTGGCCAACGACAAAAACAGCAGCCGGTAATAAACCGGAACACGCAGTAGGATAAGACGGGTTATGGCTAAACAATGGGGCATTGCTGCCTTTGTGATTCTGGTGGCTGCCGGGTTGGCGGTGTTCTATCAGTATTTCCTGAACACCAGCGCGGATCAGGAAGCCCGCAGCCGCAGCCCTGCCCGGGTCAATGTGATGGCACCGGAAACCATGCCGGTGCGGGATCGAATAACCGCAGTCGGTACCCTCCGCGCCCGGGATGCCGTGGAATTGACGGCAGAAGTCAGTGGTCGCGTGGTCGAGCTCGATTTTCGTGAGGGAGACCGGGTTAACGGCGGACAGTTGCTGGTTCGCCTGGACGACCGTCAGGCGCAGGCTGATCTGCAGGTTGCCAATGCCCGACTGGCGGACGCCCGGCGTCAGTATGAGCGGGCTCAGCGCCTGCGTTCCAACAACAGTATCTCCCAGAGCCAGGTCGACGAGCTGCGCACCGGTCTTGATGTCGGCGAAGCAGAGCGACAGGCGGCTCGAATCCGCCTCGACAATCATCGCATTGAGGCACCGTTCGACGGCATTGTCGGGCTTGCTGATATCAGTATCGGAACCTATCTGACTGCGGGCAGTGCCATTACCACCCTGGATGCCACCGAGCAGATGGAGCTTTCCTTTTCCGTACCGGAACGTTTTCTTGGCCAGATTCAGGTGGGTCAGCCGGTGGAAGGAATCAGTGCCGCCTACGCCAATGAATCGTTCCAGGGGGAGTTGGCACAACTGGGCACCCGGGTATCGGAATTGAGCCGGACGCTGCCGGTACGGGCGCTGATCAGTAATCCCGACGGTCGCCTGCGATCCGGTCAGTTCATGTCAGTCCGTTTGACCCTGCGAGAGCGGGAGGCCCTGGTGGTTCCGGAGCAGGCGATTCTCAATCAGGGTGATCGCAAATATCTGTTTGTGGTTGATGACGGCGTGGCCCGGCGTCTTGAAATCCAAACCGGTTCCAGGGAGCCCGGCAAGGTCGAGATTGTCGACGGTCTGTCGGCGAATGACCGGGTGGTTGTGACGGGCCAGGATCGTCTCAGCACCGGTGACAGGGTTGAAGTCATCGAAAACGACGATGTGATACCAGACAGTCAGCTGGCTTCCGGCAGCAGGGCCTGACTATGGTGTTGTCTGATATTTCCATCAAACGGCCAGTCTTCGCGACGGTGGTCAGCCTTCTGATTGTGGTGTTTGGCCTGGCCTCACTGCTGGGCCTTCCGGTCCGCGAATACCCGGATATTGATCCACCCATCGTTTCTGTATCCACCAACTACACCGGCGCGGCGGCCGAGGTGATCGATACCCAGATCACCCAGGTCATCGAAGGCGCCATCAGCCGGGTTGAGGGTATCCGTTCCATTGAATCCTCCTCCGAGCAGAACCAGTCCCGGACCACCATCGAGTTCAATGTGGACCGGGACGTGGATATCGCCGCCAATGACGTGCGTGATGCGGTTTCCCAGGTGCTCTCCAATTTACCGGATGAGGCCGACCCCCCCATCGTCCAGAAAGCCGACTCCAACGCCCGGCCGATGATGTGGATTACCCTGCTCAGTAATGAGTGGGACAGTGCCGAGCTGAGCGACTTCGCCGAACGGGTGCTCAAGGACCGGCTGTCGGTACTCGAAGGTGTCGCGGATGTACGCATCGGTGGCGAGCGGCGCTATGCCATCCGGGTCTGGCTCGACCGGGAACGGCTGGCGGCCAGAGACATCACGGTGGCGGAGGTGGAGCGGTCCCTCAGAGCCAACAACATTGAACTGCCGTCGGGCTCTATAGAATCCGCTTTTCGTGACTTTACGGTGCGTACCGAAGGCCGCCTGTCCAACGTCGAGGAATTCGCCAATCTGATCATTCGCCGCACCGACAACGAACTGCTGCGCCTGGGCGAGATTGCGGATGTGCGCATGGGTGTTGAATCCGACGACAGCCGCCTGCGCGCCAACGGCCAGACGGCTATTGGACTGGGGATCATCCGTCAGTCCAAGGCCAATACTGTCGCCGTTTCAGATCTGGTCCAGCAGGAAATGAAGCGCATCAGTGAAACTCTGCCTCCGGAAGTAACCCTGGCCCGCAGCTACGATGAATCCATTTTTATTCGTGCCTCTATCCGCGAGGTCATGATTACCCTGGCGATATCCGTGTCGCTGGTGATTCTGGTTATCTTTCTGTTCCTCCGTTCCTGGCGGGCGACGTTGATCCCTGCAGTGACCATTCCGGTGGCGGTAATTGGTGCGTTCAGTGGACTTGCGTTTCTCGGTTTCTCCATCAACGTATTGACGTTGCTGGCGGTGATCCTGGCCATTGGCCTGGTGGTGGACGATGCCATTGTCATGCTGGAAAACATCCAGAGGCGTATCGACAAAGGCGAGCCGCCGCTGTTGGCCGCCTATCGTGGTGCGCGGCAGGTGGCATTTGCCATCGTTGCAACTACCCTGACCCTGGTGGCGGTCTTCGTTCCCATCTCGTTTATGGGTGGCAACGTAGGCAGGCTGTTCGCCGAATTCGGTTTTACCCTGGCTGCCGCTGTCGTGGTGTCCAGCTTCGTGGCCCTGACGCTGGCGCCCATGCTCTGTTCGAAATGGCTGAAACACAGCCCGGAAACGGAGGAAGGCCATCGCCTGTGGGCAGCGAGTGAAAAGGTGCTGAACGGGCTGAACAACGGCTATGAGCGGATGTTGCGGTTTTCCTTGCGACAGTCGGGTCTGCTGCTGGGCCTGGGTGCAGCAGGAATTATTGCGACTTCGGTCATTTTCCCCCAGTTGCCCCAGGAGCTGGCACCCACCGAAGACCGGGGTGTCATCATCATGCCGGCCAGTGCGCCCACCGGATCGACGTCGGATTACACCGAGCACCATGTTCTCAAGGTCGAAAAGCTGTTGATGCCCTACCTGGAGGATGGCCTGGCGGAACGGTTGCTCACTATTACCGGCTTCCGCAACGAGACCGACCGGGCTTTTATCATCCTTGGTCTGACCCACTGGAGTGAACGGGACATCAAGCAGCAGGCGCTGGCGGCACAATTGTTCCCGAAACTGGCACAGGTGCCGGGCGTCCGGACCATTGCCATCAATCCACCGGGTCTCGGTCAGAGTGGCTTCAGCCAGGAAATCCAGTTCGTGATCGGTGGCCCGGACTACGAATCGGTTCAGGCCTGGAGCCAGGAGATATTGGAGCTGGCCAAAGAAAACCCGAATCTGGTCAACCTGGACTCGGATTTCGAGCTGACCAGGCCCGAGCTTCAGGTGTTTATTGACCGGGAGCGGGCGGGTGACCTGGATATTACCATTGAGGACGTTGGTCTGACGTTGCAGACCACACTGGCGTCGCGACAGGTAAGTACCTATCTGGACCGGGGCCGGGAATACGATGTCATTGTGCAGGCTGCAGACGCTGACCGGGCAACGCCGGCTGATCTGGGAGAAATCTTTCTGAGGCCCCGGGAAGATGGACAGCTGATACCCCTGCAGGCTCTGGTGGACGTGCGGGAAATCGGTGCCAACCCGGACCTGCGTCGTATTGACCGGCTGCCTGCGGTAACCATCACCGGCTCTCTTGCGGAAGGTTATGATCTGGGTACAGCCCTGGATTACCTGTCAACACTGGCACTGGATACGCTGCCAGCGGAAGCCCGGGTCAGTTACAAGGGGCTGAGCCGTGAGTTTACCGAGTCGTCCGCAGCCATCTACGTGACCTTCGGGCTGGCATTCCTGATTGTGTTCCTGGTGCTGGCCGCTCAGTTTGAGAGCTGGATCCACCCACTGATCATCATGCTGACGGTGCCGTTGGCGGTGACGGGTGCCTTGTTTGCCCTGCTGGTGACGGGCATCAGCCTGAATATCTACAGCCAGATAGGCATCGTCATGCTGCTGGGACTGATGGCGAAGAACGGTATTCTGATTGTCGAGTTCGCCAATCAGTTACGGGATGAAGGTTACAGTGTTCACGAAGCCATTCTGCACGGGGCGATTTTGCGTTTTCGCCCGGTATTGATGACCACCATTTCAACCATCTTCGGAGCCGTTCCACTGGTGATCGCAACCGGCGCGGGCGCAGAAAGCCGGGCCGCCATTGGTGTGGTGATTCTTGGCGGTCTGTTATTTGCCAGCGTTCTCACGCTGTTTCTGATTCCGGTGCTGTATAACCTGTTGGCCCGTTTTGCCAAGTCCGCCGGTGCGATTACCCGCGAGCTGGAGCGGGAGCAGCAGGCCGAGCACGGTGCTGTGGATAAAGGTATGAATAAGGTGGGGGTTTCCCTGGAATAGTTTTTTTAAAACCCAATTATAATAATGAGTTAACCGCTTTTTGGGCTTTTTTGTCAGAGCTGAAATCTGTGGATAACTTTCTTGAAAGAGCTTATCAAGACATCCGTCCAACCCTATGAAATCGGGACCAAATTACGAGGTGTCTTAGACCTGTCGGGTTTGTTTGCTGACCACCTGAGGCAGACTGGTTAAAAATTACCCATTGGGACTGCAATCAGCCAGCCCGAAGCGTTATACTGCGCGGCTGGTTTTCTCTTCCCGAGTTCTGAGGTGATTTGTGGATTTTCCGACCCGTTTCGACGTGATTGTGATTGGTGGTGGCCATGCCGGCACTGAGGCCGCACTGGCGGCCGCCCGCATGGGCTCGCAAACCCTGTTGTTGACCCACAACATCGAAACCCTTGGCCAGATGTCCTGTAACCCGGCCATCGGCGGTATCGGCAAAAGCCACTTGGTGAAGGAAGTGGATGCCATGGGCGGCGCCATGGCCGAAGCCACGGACCTGGGTGGTATCCAGTTCCGGGTGCTGAACAGCCGCAAAGGCCCGGCCGTGCGGGCCACCCGCGCCCAGGCCGACCGGGTACTGTACAAGGCAGCCATCCGGGAAATCCTTGAGAATCAGCCCAATCTGATGCTGTTCCAGCAAGCGGCCGATGACCTCATTGTGGAAAACCACCGGGTCACCGGCGTGGTGACCAATACCGGTATCCGCTTCAATGCGAAAACCGTGGTGCTGACTACCGGTACCTTCCTGGGTGGAGTTATTCACATCGGCATGCAGAACCATGCCGGTGGTCGCGCCGGCGATGCGCCGGCCAATGCCCTGGCCAAAAGATTGCGGGAGCTGCCGTTCAACGTTGGTCGGCTGAAAACCGGCACGCCACCACGAATTGATGCCCGTTCCGTGGACTTCTCGGTGATGCAGCAACAGTGGGGCGATGACCCGACGCCGGTCATGTCGTTCATGGGTTCCCGTGACCAGCACCCCCGCCAGGTGCCCTGCTACGTGACCCGCACCACCGAGCAGACCCATGACATTATCCGCAGTGGTTTTGATCGCTCGCCCATGTTCGCCGGCAACATTGAAGGCATTGGTCCCCGCTATTGCCCGTCCATTGAGGACAAGGTCAATCGCTTTGCAGACAAGGATTCGCACCAGATCTTTGTGGAACCGGAAGGCCTGACCACCCATGAACTCTACCCCAATGGCATTTCCACCAGCCTGCCTTTTGACATTCAGCTGGCGGCGGTCCGCTCCATTCCCGGTTTCGAGAATGCCCACATTACCCGCCCGGGTTATGCCATTGAGTATGACTACCTGAATCCACAGGACCTGCGTCATACCCTGGAAACGAAATTTATTGGCGGGCTTTACTTCGCCGGCCAGATCAATGGCACCACCGGTTACGAAGAAGCCGCAGCCCAGGGCCTGCTGGCCGGACTGAACGCGTCCCTGCAGGCTCAGGATAAAGAGCCCTGGTACCCGCGCCGGGATGAAGCCTACCTGGGCGTACTGGTGGATGACCTGATCACCATGGGCACTTCTGAGCCCTACCGCATGTTCACCAGCCGTGCCGAATACCGGTTGATTCTGCGGGAAGACAACGCCGACCTGCGCCTGACCGAAATTGGCCGTCAGCTGGGACTGGTGAACGACGACCGCTGGGCCCGCTTCAATGACAAGCGCGATGCCATCGGCCGCGAACGTCAACGTCTTGAAACCACCCGGGTTCACCCGAACACCGAAGCTTCGGCCATTGCTGACAACCATCTGAAACAGCCCATGACCCGCGACAATACGCTCGCTGAGCTGCTGCGCCGGCCGGAAATCGGTTACCAGGAGATTGCGGCCATAGGCAACGACCGCGCCGATGACGATGCGGTTGCTGAGCAGGTGGAAATCGAGATCAAGTACGAAGGTTACATTTCCCGTCAGGCGGACGACATTGACCGGTTACGTCGCAACGAGAACACCCGGTTACCGGATGATCTGGACTTTGATGCCATCGGTGGCCTGTCCAACGAGATCCGGCAAAAACTGAAAACCGTGCGCCCGGAGACCATTGCCCAGGCTTCCCGTATCCAGGGGGTGACACCGGCCGCAGTATCGCAGCTGCTGGTCTATCTGAAAAAGCGCGATCTTCTGCGCAAGCAATCGGCCTGATCGGGGGATGAGCCTTTCGCTCTGGCAACAACAGTTGGCCGACGGCCTGCAAACCATGGGGTTGGACCTCAGCGCCGGACAGCGCCAGCAGCTGCTGGATTTTCTGACCCTGCTGAACAAGTGGAATCAGGCCTACAACCTGACCGCTGTGCGTCAACCGGGGCAGATGGTGCCCCGGCAACTGCTCGACAGCCTCAGTATTCTGCCTTTTATCAGCGCTGACCGGGTACTGGATGCCGGAGCCGGCGGCGGCCTGCCGGGCATACCACTGGCTATCGCACGTCCAGACATCGGTTTTACACTGGTGGACAGCAACAGCAAGAAAACCCGGTTTCTGACCCAGTGCAAGCTGGAATTGAAGCTTGGCAATGTGGAGGTATTTCACGGCCGGGCCGAGGACTGCGGGTCGGATCGACTTTGTGCCCAGATCACCAGCCGGGCCTTCAGCTCGCTGGCCAACCTGGTGGACTGGTGCGGTGCGCTGCTGGCGGATGAAGGACAGTTCCTTGCCATGAAAGGCCAGTTTCCGGATGATGAGTTGTCAGCCCTGCCCGTGGGTTGGCATCTGGCAGAGAGCCACCGGCTGGATTACCCCGGCTGTGACGGTGATCGTCATCTGCTGGTGATTGAACGGGCACCCGCCCAACCGACACCCGCATCAGGAGGCTAGCACCATGGTACGCGTCATTGCGGTAACCAACCAGAAAGGTGGCGTTGGCAAAACCACGACCTGCGTCAATCTGGCAGCATCCCTGGCCGCCACCAAACGCCGGGTGCTGCTGGTGGATCTGGACCCCCAGGGCAACGCCACCATGGGCAGCGGCGTCGACAAGAATGGGGTGCAACTTTCCAACTATGACCTGCTGACCAAGCGGGCGAGTGCGGCGGAAGTGGTGATTTCCGTCGAAACTGCCGGTTTTGACCTGCTGCCTGCCAACGGCGACCTGACCGCCGCCGAAGTGGAACTGATGAACGAGATCGGGCGGGAGCACCGTTTACGGCTGACGCTCAGCGCAGTGCGGGACAATTACGATTATATCCTGATCGACTGCCCGCCTTCGCTCAACCTGCTGACGGTCAACGCATTATCCGCGGCCGATACCGTGCTGATCCCCATGCAGTGTGAGTACTACGCCCTGGAAGGCCTGGCGGCATTGATGAACACCGTGGAGCAGATCCGTGAAACGGTGAATCCCAATCTGCAGATCGAAGGCATCCTGCGCACCATGTACGACCCCCGCAACAGTCTGACCCTGGATGTGTCCGGCCAGCTCAGCGAATACTTCGGTGACAAGGTGTACAAGGCGGTCATACCCCGTAACGTGAGACTTGCAGAAGCACCCAGCTATGGTTTGCCGGCGCTGAAGTATGACCGTGTCTCCAAGGGTGCCGTGGCCTATCTGGCGCTCGCCGGTGAGATGGTAAGGCGTCACGGCACCCAAAAGCGCGAGGGCGCGGTTGCCGTCTGACCGGGGCCGTGTAAGATAGGGCGCCTTACTGACCTGATGATTTTCATGCGGATAACTGGCTAAGACCATGGCGGCAAAAAAAAGAGGATTGGGTGAACGGGGCCTGGGAGCCCTGCTGGCGAATTCCAAAGTCAGCCTGGACCACAACCAGGACCCGGAGACCCATGATGGTGAGTTGCGGCAAATCCCCGTCGATCTGATCCAGCGTGGCCGGTACCAGCCCCGTCGTGACATGGATCCGGACGCGCTCAAGGAGCTGGCGGACTCCATCCGGCAACAGGGGGTCATGCAGCCTGTGGTGGTCCGCCCGCTGTCGGAAGGTCGCTATGAGCTGATTGCCGGTGAACGTCGCTGGCGTGCGACCCAGCTGGCAGAACTGGACCGTATTCCCGCGATTATCCGCGATGTGCCCGATGTAGCCGCCATTGCCATGGCGCTTATTGAAAACATCCAGCGTGAAAACCTGAACCCCATTGAAGAAGCCTTTGCCCTGCAGCGGTTGCAGGACGAATTTGGTCTGACCCAGGCAGAGGTGGCTGAGGCTGTGGGCAAGTCCCGCACCACTATTACCAACCTGCTGCGCCTGATCGGTCTTACCGAAGACGTGCGGCTGATGCTTGAACACGGCGATCTGGAAATGGGCCACGGCCGCGCCATGCTGACCCTGGCGCCGGAGCTGCAGCTGCAGGTTGCCCGTCAGGTGGTCGCAAAATCCCTTTCGGTGCGCCAGACTGAAGCTCTGGTTCGTCGTTTGCAGCAGCAGGCGCAGCAAGCCCCCGCCGATACCCCGAAAGGCATCGATCCCGATATCCGTCGCTTGCAGGATGACCTTTCCGAACGGCTGGGTGCCAGTGTCGCCATCAGTCATGGGCGTCGTGGCAAGGGCAAGGTGGTTATCGAATATAACTCCCTGGATGAGCTCGACGGCATTCTTGGACATATTCGCTGACCCCGGACGAAAATTTCCGGATTTTTTAAAATTCGGCGAAATACCACATCTAGTGAATTTGGAAGATAAGGGCACAACTTGTGTCGGTTTTATGGGTGCCTGTTTGTCGGAAGTGGTCAGAAAGTGGTCGTTTTTCCGAATTGGTATGTTGAACCACTTTCGGTTAACACATATAATTTCGCGCGCTTGGCTTTACGGTTACGACCGGTCAGCCTGAAGGTCCCGCAGGTCACGGCAGGCTCCCGCTGGGAGCGCCCGACACAGTCGGTCGGCGACTTAACAGGAGACAGTCCCCCAAAGGGGTTGTGGTGTCATGTCCGGTGTACGTAACAGCATTATCCGTTTGCCAATCGCACGCTGGGCCTATATCGTGTCCGGCCTGCTGGCAGTCCAGAGTCTGCTCTGGTCCCTGTGGGGTTTGGTTGCCTTTTATTCGGCATTGTTGGGTGGTCTGATTTTTATTGTCCCCAACGCCTGGTTTGTACACAGGGTATTCCGGTACCAGGGTGCGAGAGCCGCACCTTTGATGGTAGCCGAAGTGTTCAGGGGAGAAGCCATCAAGTTCTCCCTCACCGCAATCTTGTTTGCGGCCGTTTTCCTCTTAATAGAGCCGGTCAGTGCACCGGCTTTGTTATTCACTTTTGCTGTGATGGTAGTAGCGGGTGCGGTAGTACCCTGGCTCGTGAAACCACAATAACAGCGATATGACTGGACGTGAGAGCAGTATGGCAGCTGATACCCCAGTAGAATATATCCAACATCACCTTCAAAACCTGACCTACGGCAAGTTACCTGCCGGTTACGAACGGGTGGATCCTTACACCGCAGACGTAACCATCATGCAGGAAGCTTCCTGGACCTTCGCACGGACTTCCGCCGAAGCGACAGACATGGGTTTCATGGCGTTTCACGTCGACACCCTGGGCTGGTCCATCTTTATGGGCATGCTGTTCCTCGGGTTGTTTGCGATAGTGGCGAAGCGCGCCACCACCGGCGTTCCAGGCGCAATGCAGAACATAGTCGAAATGACAGTTGAGTTTGTGCAGGGCATCGTTCGTGACGGTTTTCATGGCAAGAACCCGGTTATTGCCCCGCTGGCACTGACCATGTTCGTGTGGATTCTGTTGATGAACAGCCTCAAGCTGATTCCGGTCGACTTCATTCCCCAGATTGCTCATGCTCTGGGCCTTGAATACTTCAAGATCGTACCGACCACTGATCCCAACGGTACTTTCGGTATTTCCATCGGTGTCTTCCTGCTGATTATCTACTACAGCATCAAGGTCAAAGGCGCTGGCGGCTTCGCCAAGGAGTTGTCGTTCACCCCATTCAATCACTGGGCGCTGATACCCTTTAACCTGGTATTGGAGATTCTGGGCCTGCTGACCAAGCCCCTGAGTCTGGCGCTGCGACTGTTCGGTAACATGTACGCCGGTGAAGTGGTGTTCATTCTGATTGCCATCCTGCCGTTCTGGGTCCAGTGGACCCTGAACGTACCCTGGGCAATCTTCCATATTCTGGTAATCGTGTTGCAGGCTTTCATTTTCACAACTCTGGCGGTGGTTTACCTCAGCCAGGCCCATGAAGATCACTGACGACACCCAGAATACAGAATTTACTGAAAACCCGGATTAAGACATCCGACATTAACCTTTAAACCTGATCACAAACTGAAAGCTAAGGAGTCATCAATGGAAATCGTATTCATCGCTGCTGCTATCATCCTCGGTTCTGGCGCACTGGCCACCGGTATTGGCTTTGCCCTGCTGGGCGGCAAGCTGCTCGAGTCTACCGCTCGTCAGCCAGAGCTGGCCCCACAGCTGCAAACCAAGACCTTCATCATGGCTGGTCTGCTTGACGCTGTTCCGATGATCGGTGTTGGTATCGCGATGTACCTGATCTTCGTTGTTGCTGGTTAATCGGCCACCAGAACGGGCGTGACTCCCCAGGGAGAGCGCCCGGTCTTTCCGATTCCAGGACGCAACGAATAGCAAGAGGTACATTGCCGTGAATATAAACCTTACGTTGATAGGGCAAGCAATTGCCTTCGCTATTTTCGTCTGGTTCTGCGTCAAGTTCGTCTGGCCTCCTATCACTGAGGCCATGAGCGCGCGCCAGAAGAAGATAGCCGACGGTCTGTCTGCTGCAGATCGTGCTTCCCTTGACCTCGAGCTGGCTCAGGAAAAAGCGGCCCAGGAACTTCGCGCTGCGAAGGAAGAAGCCGCGGTTCTGATCGATCAGGCCAACAAGCGGGCAAACCAGATTGTCGAAGCCTCCAAGACCGAAGCACGTGCTGAAGGCCAGAAGCTCATTGAGCAGGCTGAAGCAGAGATCGGGCAGGAGCGGGTAAGAGCCCGTGACGCTCTGCGTGCGGAAGTGGCTGCACTTGCCATTGCCGGTGCCGAGAAGATCCTCGAGAAGTCTGTCGATGCCAACGCACATAGCGAGATGCTGGACAAGCTCGCTGCAGAACTCTAAGCGAGGTTCACCATGGCAGAACTGAGAACGCTGGCCCGCCCTTACGCCAGAGCCGCTTTTGAAGCAGCCCAGAGTGACAATACTGTCGCTCAGTGGTCTGACGCGCTTGTTGTGGCTGGCCAGGTTGCCGCCCACAGTGACGTGAAAAGGCTCATCGCGCATCCGGGCGTTGCCCGGCCAGTAAAGGCAGAGATTATTTCAGAGTTTGTCGGCACCGATCTTTCCGAGGCGGTCCGCAACTTCTTTACCATTCTCGCTGAATCAGGCCGTCTGGCGCTGCTTCCGGAGATTGCCGGACTTTTCCAGAAATTCCGCGCCGATCTGGAACGCACGGTGGCGATTGACGTTACCGCCGCGTTTGAATTGACGGAAGAACAGCAACAGAAACTGGCTCAGGCACTGTCGAAAAAACTGGATCGGCAGGTTTCACTTTCCGCAAAGGCTGATCAGTCTCTGATCGGCGGCGTTATTGTTCGCACAGGCGACATGGTCATCGACGCCTCTGTACGTGGAAAGCTGAACAGACTGGCCGACTCTCTGAGCTCCTGATTTCAGCAAAAGGTTTGAGGACAAAGGCATGCAGCAACTGAATCCATCCGAGATCAGTGACATCATCAAGAAGAGAATCGAGAAACTCGACATCTCTTCCGAAGCCAAGAACGAAGGTACAATCCTGTCTGTTTCAGACGGTATCGTACTGATCCACGGTCTCGCCGACGTTATGTACGGTGAGATGATTGAATTTGCCAACGGCACTTTCGGTATGGCTCTGAACCTGGAGCGTGATTCCGTTGGTGCAGTGGTACTGGGTGACTACGAAGATCTGGCCGAAGGTCAGAAGGTTCGTTGTACCGGTCGCATCCTGGAAGTACCGGTTGGTCCGGAACTGCTGGGTCGTGTGGTTGACGGTCTGGGTAATCCGATCGACGCCAAGGGTGACCTGGGTACATCCCTGACTGCCCCGGTTGAGAAGGTTGCACCGGGCGTTATCGCCCGTCAGTCGGTTGACCAGCCGGTCCAGACCGGTCTGAAAGCCATCGATACCATGGTGCCAATCGGCCGTGGCCAGCGCGAGCTGATCATCGGTGACCGCCAGATCGGTAAGACTGCGGTGGCGATCGATGCGATCATCAACCAGAAGAACACCGGCATCAAGTGTATCTACGTTGCCATTGGTCAGAAGCAGTCTTCTATTGCCGCTGTTGTGTGTAAGCTGGAAGAGCACGACGCCATGGCTCACACCATCGTGGTCGCTGCCGGTGCTGCGGATCCTGCCGCCATGCAGTTCCTGGCGCCCTACTCCGGCACCTCCATGGGTGAGTATTTCCGTGACCGCGGAGAAGACGCTCTGATCGTATACGATGACCTGTCAAAGCAGGCCGTTGCTTACCGTCAGATCTCCCTGCTGTTGCGTCGTCCGCCGGGTCGTGAAGCTTACCCGGGTGACGTCTTCTACCTGCACTCCCGTCTGCTGGAGCGTGCGTCCCGTGTAAACGCGGAATACGTAGAGGAATTCACCAAGGGCGAAGTAAAAGGCAAGACCGGTTCACTGACCGCCCTGCCGATTATCGAAACCCAGGCGGGTGACGTATCTGCCTTCGTACCGACCAACGTAATCTCCATTACCGATGGTCAGATCTTCCTGGAAACCAACCTGTTCAACTCGGGTATCCGTCCGGCCATGAACGCCGGTATCTCGGTTTCCCGTGTAGGTGGTGCAGCCCAGACCAAGATCATGAAAAAGCTCGGCGGTAACATCCGTCTGGCCCTGGCCCAGTATCGGGAACTGGCGGCATTCGCCCAGTTCGCTTCCGACCTTGATGAAGCAACCCGTAACCAGCTGGAGCACGGTCAGCGCGTCACCGAGCTGATGAAACAGAACCAGTACAGCCCGATGACCGTCGCGGAAATGGGCGCAGTGCTGTTTGCAGCTAACGAGGGCTTCCTGGACGACGTTGACGTTGAAAAGGTCGTGAAGTTTGAAGCGCAGCTGTTGGACTGGCTGCGTTCCGAGCAGAAAGAGCTTCTCGACACGATCGGAAGCGATGGCAATTTCAATGATGACATTGCTGCCGGCCTGAAAGCTGCTCTTGAAAAATTCAAGACCACTCAGAGCTGGTAAACAAGATCCGGTCTGCTTGCAGGCCGGTTTTGTCAGTTTGAGTGTCTAACTTGAAAAGGCAGTGACATATGGCCATCGGAAAAGAAATACGTAACCAGATCGGAAGCATCAAGAGCACGCAGAAGATCACCAGCGCCATGGAAATGGTGGCGGCGAGCAAAATGCGCAAGGCTCAGGAGCGGATGCAGGCCACTCGCCCCTATGCCGACAAGATTCGCCAGGTGATCGGACACATCGCCCTGGCCAACCCGGAATACAACCATTCCTTCATGAGGGATCGGGAAGTGAAGCGGGTTGGTTACATTGTTGTGTCCTCGGATCGTGGACTTTGTGGTGGTCTGAACACCAACCTGTTCAAGGCCCTGGTCCGCAACATGCGTGATTGGAAGAACAAGGGTGTTGAAACTGACATCTGCGCAATTGGTCAGAAAGGCGCCTCGTTTTTCCGGAACTACGGCGGCAACGTCGTGGCAGCGTTGACTCATCTGGGCGACAACCCCAGTGCGGAGAAACTGATTGGTAACGTCAAGGTTATGCTTGACGCCTTCGAGGAAGGTCGTATCGATCGGCTTTATGTGGTTCACAACGAATTCGTGAACACCATGACCCAGTCTCCCAAAGTTGAGCAGCTGTTGCCGCTTCCGCCGAGTGAGGACGAAGAGATCCGGAACCAGTGGGATTATCTCTACGAGCCGAGCGCGCAGCCCATTCTGGACGGACTTCTGCCACGGTACATTGAATCCCAGGTGTACCAGGGTGTGGTAGAAAACCTGGCCTGCGAGCAGGCTGCCCGGATGGTTGCCATGAAGAGTGCGACCGACAACGCAGGCAGCATCATTGATGAGCTCCAGCTGGCTTATAACAAGGCCCGCCAGGCAGCCATCACGCAAGAGATATCGGAGATTGTGAGCGGCGCGGCTTCGGTCTGACGCCCATCACCATCCAACTGGTTTTAGTGACTATTGAGATAACGAGGAACCGAGCATGAGTAGCGGACACATCGTTCAGATCATTGGCGCGGTTATCGACGTGGAATTCCCACGTGACTCCGTACCCAAGATTTATGACGCGCTGTTGCTTGAAGGTGGCGAAACAACTCTGGAAGTCCAGCAGCAGCTGGGTGACGGCATTGTTCGTACCATCGCCATGGGCAGCACCGAAGGCCTCAAGCGTGGCCTGACAGCAGAAAATACCGGCAAGCCGATTTCAGTACCGGTTGGCACCCAGACTCTGGGCCGGATCATGGACGTACTTGGCCGTCCCATCGATGAGCAAGGCGAAATCGGTGAGGAAGAGCGCTGGGCCATCCACCGCAAGGCGCCGAGCTATGCCGATCAGGCAGCGTCTACCGACCTGCTGGAAACCGGCATCAAGGTTATCGACCTGATCTGCCCGTTCGCCAAGGGTGGTAAGGTTGGCCTGTTCGGTGGTGCCGGTGTCGGCAAGACCGTTAACATGATGGAACTGATCAACAACATCGCGAAAGAGCACTCCGGTCTCTCCGTATTCGCAGGTGTTGGTGAGCGTACTCGTGAAGGGAACGACTTCTACTACGAAATGAAGGACTCCAACGTCCTTGATAAGGTAGCGATGGTCTACGGCCAGATGAACGAGCCCCCAGGCAACCGTCTGCGTGTGGCCCTGACCGGCCTGACCATGGCCGAGAAGTTCCGTGACGAAGGTCGTGACGTACTGTTGTTCGTTGACAACATCTACCGTTACACCCTGGCAGGTACCGAAGTATCGGCACTGCTGGGTCGTATGCCTTCCGCGGTAGGTTATCAGCCGACCCTGGCCCAGGAAATGGGTGAATTGCAGGAGCGTATCACCTCCACCAAGAACGGTTCCATCACGTCCATTCAGGCGGTATACGTACCGGCGGATGACCTGACTGACCCTTCTCCGGCAACCACCTTCTCGCACCTTGATGCGACTGTGGTACTGAGCCGTGACATCGCTTCCAAGGGTATCTACCCGGCGATCGACCCGCTCGACTCCACCTCCCGTCAGCTGGATCCGCTGACCATCGGTGAAGAGCACTACGAAGTGGCCCGTGGCGTGCAGACCAACCTGCAGCGCTATAAGGAACTGAAGGACATCATCGCCATTCTGGGTATGGACGAACTGTCAGAAGAAGACCGACTGACGGTTGCCCGCGCCCGTAAGATTGAGCGTTTCCTGTCCCAGCCGTTCCACGTTGCTGAAGTATTCACCGGTTCACCCGGTAAGTACGTTTCCCTGAAGGAAACCATCAGCAGCTTCAAGGGCATTCTCAATGGCGACTACGATGACCTGCCAGAGCAGGCCTTCTACATGGTCGGTCCCATTGAAGAAGCGGTCGAGAAAGCGAAGGCAATGAAGTCCAAGGGTGACAAGTAAGTCACCCTCCTGTCGCGACTCGACCTGAGAGGCTAACGAGATGGCTATGACTGTACATTGTGACGTCGTAAGTGCCGAAGAAAAAATCTATTCCGGCCTGGTGGAGATGCTGATCGCCACCGGGTCCGAGGGTGAGCTGGGTATAACCCCGGGTCACGCTCCGCTGCTTACTGCTCTGAAGCCCGGCCCGGTCCGGGTTGTCAGGCAGGGTGGCGAGGAAGAGATTATCTACGTCTCGGGTGGTTACCTGGAGGTCCAGCCAACCATAATCACCCTGCTGGCTGACACTGCGGTCCGTGCCAAGGACGTAGATGAAGCCGCAGCGCTGGAAGCTCAGCGTGAGGCCGAGAAGGCACTGGCGAATAAGACTGGTGAGTTCGAGTATTCACGGGCAGCTGCAGAACTTGCAGAAGCCGTGGCTCAGCTCCGTACCCTGCAGAAACTTCGCAACAAGGTGAAGTGAGTGGGTCCGGTTTCAGGACCGGATCTTCAGCAGTGCACGGCAAGCCTCACCCCGGCCGCATCTGTTGCGGCAGACGATATCGTGAATTGTGCGATAACGACTGTCACAATGGCTGCGGCTTTTTTCGTTCATACCCTGTGGGGTATGGTTGATACTGATGTCTGAATCGGATGTAACCACAGGAGTGAACCGTCCCATGAGTGCCCCCCTTCACGTGATTATCCTGGCCGCCGGTCAGGGTTCCAGGATGAAATCCAGCCTGCCGAAAGTTCTTCATCGGGTCGCCGGTAAGCCCATGCTGCATCACGTGATGGACACTTCACGGGCATTGGGGGCGGCCGGCCTTCATTGTGTGATCGGTCATGGCGCAGATCAGGTGCGGGCCATCACTCCGGCGGAGGATGTCCACTGGGCGTTGCAGGAACAACAACTGGGTACCGGCCATGCAGTGGCCCAGGCATTACCCGGGGTTCCGGATAACGCCACGGTACTGGTGCTCTATGGTGACGTACCCCTGACAAACGCAGAAACCCTGGTGGCGCTGGTGTCCCGGGTGCATGACACGTCGTTGGGCCTACTGACGGTAGATCTGGCCAATCCGGACGGCTATGGCCGCATCGTGCGGGACCACCATGGCAAGGTTACCGCCATTGTCGAACAGAAAGACGCCAGTGACGACCAGAAAACCATAGGCGAAGTGAACACCGGCATACTGGCCGTGTCCGCCAGCCACCTGAAACGCTGGCTGCCGCAGTTGTCGAACAGCAACGCCCAGGGTGAATACTACCTCACGGATATTATTGCCATGGCGGCCGGTGAAGGCATTACCATCGAGGTGGCCCAGCCTGCCACCGAACAGGAAGTGCAGGGCGTTAATAACCGCATCCAGCTGGCTGAACTGGAGCGCTGGTTCCAGCGCAGCGAAGCGCAACGGTTGATGACGGAAGGGGCCAGCCTGGCAGATCCGGCCCGCATTGATGTCCGCGGCTCGCTCAGCATTGGTCAGGACGTGCTGATTGATGTCAACGTGGTGTTTGAAGGCAGGGTCACGCTGGGCAACAACGTCTCCATCGGCCCCAATTGCGTGCTACGTGATGCCGACCTCGCCGACGGCGTGGTGGTTCATGCGAATTCCATCATTGAAGGTGCCCAGATTCACCAGAGCGCCCAGGTAGGCCCCTTTGCCCGTCTGCGCCCGGGCACGGTCCTGGAAGCCGGAGCGAAGGTGGGTAACTTTGTGGAGACCAAGAAAGCTCATGTGGGCGCCGGCAGCAAAATCAATCACCTGAGCTATGTGGGTGATGCCACCCTGGGCGAAGATGTGAATGTGGGTGCAGGAACCATCACCTGCAACTATGATGGCGTTAACAAGTTTCAGACCGTGTTGGGGGATCGGGTGTTTGTCGGCTCCAATACGGCGCTGGTGGCACCGGTCACCGTGGCGGCAGACGCGGTCATTGGCGCAGGTTCCACCATTACCCGGGACATCGAGGCGAACGACCTGGCGGTTGCCCGGGGCAAGCAGCGCAATATCAAGGGTTGGCAGCGCCCTCAGAAAAACTCCTGATCACCAGTCCAGACCAAAAACGGAAGACAGATTATGTGCGGTATTGTTGGAGCAGTGTCACAGCGGGATGTGGAAGGAATTCTTCTTGAAGGATTACGTCGCCTTGAATACCGGGGTTACGATTCGGCAGGTCTGGCAACGCTGAATGCCGACGGCAGTATCACCCGGGCCCGGGAACTGGGCAAGGTTGCTGCCCTGGCTGAAGCGGTTCTTGCGCAACCGACGCCGGGCCATCTGGGTATTGCCCACACCCGCTGGGCCACCCATGGTGAGCCGTCCCAGGCTAACGCCCACCCGCACATGTCCGGCGACCGTCTGGCCATTGTTCATAACGGCATTATCGAGAACTATCAGGAACTGCGGGACGCCCTGAAGGCGGACGGCTACGTGTTTACGTCCCAGACCGACACCGAAGTGGTCGCCCACCTGATCGAGAAGCACTATCAGAAGTCCGAGAACCTTTTTGCCGCAGTTCAGGCGGCCACCACTGAACTGCGGGGCGCCTTTGCCCTGGCGGTGCTGCATGCCGATGAGCCAGACCACCTGGTGGTCTGCCGCGAAGGGAGCCCCCTGGTCATCGGTGTCGGCATTGGCGAGAATTTCATTGCCTCGGACCAGCTGGCATTGTTGCCGGTCACCGACCGCTTCATGTTTCTGGAAGAGGGTGACATTGCCGACGTGCGCCGTGACCAGATTACGGTGACCGACCGGGAGGGCAAGACCGCCGAACGGGACATCACCCGTTTTGAGCATGGCACCGACGCTGCCGACAAGGGCGAATACCGCCATTACATGCTCAAGGAAATCCATGAGCAACCGGCCGTACTCAAGGCCACCATGGAAGGCCGTCTGACCGACAGCCGGGTACTGGAGCAGGCACTGGGGACTGAAGCCGGGCAGTTGCTGGAGAACGTTCGCCATGTCCAGATCATCGCCTGTGGAACCAGCTTCCACGCCGGCATGGTAGCCCGTTACTGGATCGAAGAACTGGCAGGCGTGGCCTGCTCCGTGGAAGTGGCGTCGGAGTTCCGCTATCGCAAGCATGTCATCCAGCCAGATACCCTGTTTCTGTGCATCTCCCAGTCCGGTGAAACCGCCGACACCCTGGCGGCCCTGCGTCAGGCCAAGCAAGCCGGCTTCCGGGCCGCGCTGGCCATCTGTAACGTGGCAGGCAGCTCCCTGGTGCGGGAATCCGATCTGGTGATCATGACCCAGGCCGGGCCGGAAATCGGTGTGGCCTCTACCAAGGCCTTTACCACCCAGTTGGTAGCGCTGCTGATCTTCTCGGTGGCACTGGCCCGCCACAACGGTCTGTCAGCCGAAAAAGAAGCGGAAATTGTCACTGCACTGCGTCAGGTTCCGGGCCAGGTGGCGGATGTGCTGGCTCTGGATCAGTCGATTCAGGACCTGAGCGAAGCGTTTGTGGACAAGAACCACAGCCTGTTCCTGGGTCGCGGCTCACTCTACCCGGTGGCGATGGAAGGGGCCCTCAAGCTCAAGGAAATTTCCTATATCCACGCCGAAGCTTACCCGGCCGGTGAGCTCAAACATGGCCCGCTGGCGTTGGTGGACAGTGAGATGCCCGTGGTCACAGTGGCGCCCAATAACGACCTGGTGGAAAAACTCAAATCCAACCTGGAAGAAGTGCGGGCCCGCGGCGGTCAGTTGTTCGTGTTCGCCGATCGTGACGCCGGCGTGAAAGAGGACGAAGGCCTGCACGTGCTGCAGATCCCGTCGGTACACGCCATCACCGCCCCCATTGTGTACACCGTTCCGCTACAGCTGCTGTCTTATCATGTGGCGGTACTCAAAGGCACCGATGTGGACCAGCCACGGAACCTGGCGAAAAGTGTGACGGTTGAATAATCCCGATCATCACTGATCATGAGCCTGTGGAATGGTAATAAAGTTGGTAAAAAGGTAAAAGAGTTGGTAACTTTGGAATAAAGTTGGTAACAGACGGCCGGTGTGGCAAAGTTTGGCTATTCTCCTATGGAGCTCTCGGGAATGGCCAACTACAAACTCGACAAAAAAACTGAAAAGTGGATCAAGGAAAACCGTGGCAAAGGTAATGGTAAAGACTACCATCCATGGCTCACCGTCAGAGACCTACCCTCCGAGGGGCGTTCACACCGGGTGATGGGCCACCTGACAGGGCGAACCCATCATTTCTTTTCTGACACAGAACTTGCGGCTTTTTTGTTAATTGAATGGAACCCGGATGTCATCGATATCCGTGAGCAGTTTCCGCTAAGAATAGAAGACACTTTCTCACTGGCTGAACAAGCGAAAATTCCTCATCCCGCAGCAAGCGGATACCTCCAGATCATGTCCAGCGATTTTTTTGTCGACCTATCCACGTCGACTGGGCCACAGAGCATGGCCATCCAGGTGAAAGTCTCATCCGACCTAATGGATCCACGAACAGTAGAAAAACTGGAAATTGAGCGTCGGTATTGGAAGCTTAAAGGTATCCCCTGGTATCTGATAACCGAGAAGCAGATGCCCTCCACTGTAATGGCGAATCTTGATCTGCTTTATTCCGCGCGAGTGCAAGATGAGAGCCTGGAGGTCCTATTTAAGAGTTTGCCGATCTATGTAAGTACGTTGGCAGATAACCCTAATACCAGACTCCCGGATATTGGAATGCTGATTGACCACTCTTACTCACTTGAGCCAGGCACATCGCTGGCTAGGTTACGGGCGCTGGCAGCTTTGAGAGTATTAACGTTCGATATCTCCATCCCGTGGAACAAGCTGGTATCACGAGACCTGCATGTAGTAGAGGATATAGGGTTACTGAGGGCGGGTTATGCTGCGAATCAATGACGTCTTCAAGCTCGGGCAGGAGCGGTATCGCATATTGGCATTGGCGGGCCAACACGCTATCTGGATGAATATTGACTCAGATAAAGCGTGGCCTGAGCTAGTCAAAGCCACAGAGATCGAGCAATGGATATTGGATGAATCACTTCGCCGGGTAGAAGATCCCTACTCGGAGCTCGCCTCGCTAGCCGTTGAACAGGGGAGTAAAGCCCAAGTGATTCGGGACCAGCGGTATGAGTTAATAGCGCCTTTGATTGTTGATGAAGAAATTTATTACCGCAGTGGCAGGGGCCGGTTAGTCCAGTCTCGTAGTGACGAAACCGACAAACCCAGAAAATCGCTTTATAAAAACCTCCGTCAGTTTTGGCAGAGAGGAGCGGTGCCTAATGCCTTGTTGCCTGATTACCGAAAGTCCGGAGGAAAGGGCCAGAGAAAAGTATCCAGGAAGAAATTGGGTCGACCCCGGAAAATTTCGCCGGGTACCGGGATTACCGTCGATGGCGCCATCGGAAAGATGTTTCGTCTGATACTTGATCGCTACTACGTGAACGACAAGGGCTATAGCCTGCCGTACGCCCATCGACGATTCATCGACATGTTCGAGGCTGCTAATCCCGATGTACGGCCAGAAGATTATCCAACACTTGATCAAATCAGATATTTCTACCGCAGAGAATATGAAAACGCCGATCGGATTCGCTTAAGAGCAAACAGAATTTCCTACCAGAAAGATATAAGACCGTTAACAGGGACCGCCACAGCAGGAGTGCTGGGCCCAGGCTCAAGATATGAAATTGATGCAACGATTGCTGATGTTTACCTGCTATCGGCAGACCGGCAACGGATCATCGGTCGTCCGACTCTGTATGTGGTGGTTGATGTCTTTAGTCGCATGGTAGCGGGCTTTTACATAGGGTTGGAAAATCCATCCTATGTCACAGCCATGAGTGCTCTGACTACCTCCATGTCAGACAAGATTGAACTCTGCGCCCATTATGATCTGGAGATTACGCAAGAGCAGTGGCCAACCGTTGGGATCCCAAATGCCATCCTTGCGGACCGTGGGGAATTACTAGGGCATCAGATTGAATCCCTGGAGAAAGCGTTTGGCGTGCGTATTGAAACTGCACCTCCATATCGCGGAGATGCGAAAGGGATAGTTGAGCGTTATTTCCGAACCCTGCAAGCAGAATTCAAACCGTTTACGCCGGGTGTCGTGACAGGGACAAAAGTCAGAAAACAGGGGGGAAAGGACTACAGGCTTGATGCAACACTCACGCTGGATGATTTCACCCAAATTATGCTCGCCTCGATCCTTCACCGGAACCAATATGCCGTGCTGTCAAAGTACGACCGCGATCCGGACATGCCAAACGATATGGCGTTAACCCCTCTCAACATCTGGAATTGGGGTATACAGAATCGAACCGGTCGCTTGAAGAACGTATCGGAGCAAGCCTTGCGCATTGCTTTGTTGCCACGCCAAAAAGTTCACCTTTCTGATTTGGGGGTTAGCTGTTTTGGTGCTTATTACACGTCTAAGGAGTTATTAGCATCTGGCTGGCTGCACAGGAACGGAGATCGCAGAGTCACCGGCCTCCAGGCAGCTTATGATCCTGCAGTAGCTGATTATATTTATCTGTTCCCGGAAAAAGACGGTTCGGAATACTGGGTGTGTTCTCTAACAGATCGTTCGCGCCAGTTTCGCGGCAAGTCTATGTGGGAGTTATGGGCCAGTCAGGAAGAACAACGAAAAGCGATGAGCGTTGCCAAAGTGGCCGAGACAACCAGCAAACGGGAGTTGGAAAATCTGGTCAGCAACACTATCAAAAACGCTGAGCGTTCGCGCCCCGCCATCAATAAACAGCAATCGAAAGCCGCGACAGTCCGAGGCATACGTGATAATCGCAAGCAAGAGCGAGATGCTCAAAGAGCTGAACAAACGAAGGCGCGGCAACCTGACACTAGTAAACCGAAATCTGATGTAACCTACCTACATGGCAAGCCCGACGATGGCGCCTTCCCGGATTTTTTGGATGAGCTGTTTGGAGACGATGAATGACTTTACCTTCAGGCATGGTGAGGGCCGTTTACCAGGACACCGGGATACCGTCATATCATGGCAATCCATTGATTGAGGCTTTACCGCCAATACCAGACCGTAAACAGCTCATAGCGGGGCTCAGTGAGGCTATGGAGCTTCGACCGACAGAAGTATATCTGGACGGCCAGACACGAGTGCACATTATCGCCCAGCTTCTGGACGGTTTTTTTCAGCCGTTGGCGCGCCACATCGAGCTTGAATCAAAAATCTCGATCATGCTGCGTCAGGGATATGTGGGGCGCAATATTGCCACTGGTGAGCTTTCGGCCCACCTACAAAACGGATATGAGCGAATCAAGAGCGGAGACTTGAAGGCATTTCGCTTTGATCACGTGGAGTCGACTGCGAAAAGCCTGGTGTTTATCGGGTGCTCAGGTTCCGGGAAAACGAGCTCTCTAAACCGTATTCTGGCAACGTATCCGCAGATGATTCACCACCCGGAACACAATTTCACACAGATTGTTTTCCTGAAAATCGACTGCCCCCACGACGGTGCTCTCAAGAGCCTGTGCCATAACTTTTTCCGGGAAATTGATTCCATCCTTGGGACAGATTATGTCCGGCGCTATGGCGAAAAACGCCACGGCGTAGAAACAATGATTGCGTTGATGTCGCAGCTGGCAAACACCTATGCTATTGGCCTACTGGTCATTGATGAAATTCAGCACTTGAATGTTCGTGCCTCCGGCGGTGCGGAGAAAATGCTGAACTTCTTCGTAACGTTGGTAAACGAGATTTCTGTACCGGTGGTAATGGTCGGTACACCGAAGGCTCGACCGGTCTTTGAAACAGACCTGAGGTCTGCTCGGCGAGGGGCAGGATTTGGATCAATATTATGGGAACCCTTGCGCCAGCCTGCGCCTGAAGAAAACATAAATAAAACCGAATGGGGCGCATTCACAAAAAAGCTCTGGAGATACCAGTGGCTGAAAAAGGCCAGTGATACTATCTCGGATGATTTGAGGGATCTTTGGTTTGATCTGTCTCAGGGCATCATGGATGTCGTCATCAAGTTGTTCGTGTTGTCCCAGATACGGGCGGTTGTAACAGGCACGGAACGAATCACGCCCAATATCATGAAAAAGGTTTATCACGACGAACTGAAGCCGATACACCCGATGATGGAAGCTCTGCGTTCCGGAGACCCGAGCAAGATAGCCCAATACTCAGACCTCACGATCCCTGATGTGGATAAGAAGATTCTGGAACTCAGTGCCCTCTTGGAATCAAGTAAAGACCAGATCCGGAAATCCGTTCAGTACAACGGCAACGATCAGGCAATTCGGCTGCACAACCTGCTGGTCGATATGGGCCATGAATCAGACCTTTTGGAGCCGTTAATTCAACGAGCGTTCGAGGAGTACCCTGACTTACAGCTGAAATACCTGATGCCCATCATTCTTGACTGGTACCATTCTTCCGAAAAGACGCTACCGGTGACGGGAAAGCGAAAAATCAAATCGATTAAAGTGAAAGAATGGCACACCCTTGAGTCAGACGATTTGCGATTTCTGCACTCCCAGGCGGCAAACGAGGACGAAATGCTGGATGCCGCGCGTCAATCGGGTCTGGTTTTTAACAGCGACGAGTGGCTCGGTTCTGGTAACCAGGCATAGCTGCCATGTTGAACTTCCCGATTCCGTACCCTGAAGAGCTGATATATAGCACCGTGGCCAGGGCAGGTATTCGGAAAGGAATTGCCAGCCCCAAGGAATTACTGACCGAAATTTATGGCAACCGCAATGTTATTGCAACGCTGGATTTGCCCAATCAATTGTCGAGGATTTCTCGGTGGCTGCCCCCTGATTATAGCGTTGAAGTGATAGCCTACTGCCACACGCTATTCCCCTTGTATGCCCCGTTTATCCCGGAAGAACGCCGAAAACGGTGCCTGGCATGGATGGCTGGAAAATCTCGAGGTGCGGCCCACCTGGCGATGGGTGTCGCTGCATCGCTTGTAAAAGTGCCTGGCCGTGTTCGATATTGTCCCGGGTGCCTCAAAGAGCAACAACGTACCTATGGAGAGTATTTCTGGAAGCGGGAGTGGCAGATAGCCGGAGTGGACTGTTGTGAGAAGCACGGCGAACTCTTACATACGGCCATTACCCGCCCCTTAGTCGATCAGCACCGCTACCATGACGCTTCGCCAGCCACTTGTCCGATATTCCCTCAAAAACCTGCTCGTAACGAATCAAAGATGGTTCTGACTCAGGTTAGGGAGCTATTGGAACAGCGACCGGCCATTTCACCGAGTTATGACCAGTGGTCTTCTCACTACCACCGATTGGCTCAACAGTCTGGTTTTATTCGCGGCCAGGCTCACATTGACCATGCCGCCATTGCCAAGTCTGTTTCAGATCACTGGCCTGCGAGGTTTTTGCGCCGATATGGTTTGGGGATAGATCGGAATTCGGATTACTGCTGGCTACGAGCGATTTTCCGGAAGCACCGGAAATCCTTTAGCTATCTGCAGCACATCGTTGTTCACCAAGCGTTGATCCCTGAGTGCTGGTCTATTACCGATGTTATTGAGGGTGTCAGAGAGTTGCCCTTGCCCGTACCTCCAGAATCATTAGAGTCAACCGGAAAGGCACACATTGGGTCTAAAGATGGTTTGACGCCAGATCAGAACGACTGGATTAAAATGCTGGCAGACCGGTCACCGAAAAAGGCCCGTGTGGCGGCCCCGGCACTTTACGCCCGGTTGTATCGGTACGATCGATTGTGGCTGAAGCAGGTCAATCAAGCTCAACCACGAACACAGGTTCTTAAAAGAAAACCGAGAATTGATTGGCGGCAGCGGGACCGGCATTATTTAACCAAACTGCGGGAAATTCTCAGGTTTTTGCGTGCGGCCCCACGCGGCCCCCGGCATTCACAAACGTATTTGCTGAAACAACTGGGTAAGCTCTCCACGCTGGAAAAGGCACTCAATCGGTTACCGCGAACCCGTCGACTGCTGGCACGTTATACCGAAAGCGTTCCCGAATACCAGGTACGGCGGCTGAGAAATGCTTGGTGGGAATTAAAGCAGGAGTTTCAGTACCCACCACGTTGGCGTTTGATCCGTATCGCCGGGCTAAGTGAAACACGACTTACAGACCAAGCACGGAAATACCTGCATGGCCTCGAAGAAAACGAAGAAGACACCAACGTTCAGGGGAATCAAGGACAATAGCCAGGTTAAAGAAATCGGCTCAATGGTTCGTGATCTGCGAAATCCAAACTGGTACATCGAGGTGAAGCTGGATCCGGCCCAAGACAAGGAAAAGTTTGGCATATCGCAGCTGGGTCTGATACCGAGGCGACGTGTATTAAATGTGACACACGCCGGAGCCTCCAAGGTCGCCGGTTATGAAAAGGGCTTAAAGATAAACAGTACCAGCACCTGGTCACATTGCCGGATAGCCGACTGTCCAATAGTCAACATTCGTAGGCAGGGAGACCGGCAACAATGGTGTTTTAGCTTTAAAGCCGGCGATACACAGTTTTTCCTGCCACAAATAGAACTGGCCCGGGCTCTTTTTTTCCATTCGGCCTATCTGACCCGCCTGGCATTGAATTCAAATGGACTAGGCGAGGAGTTCGACGTTCAGATGGGTGAGAACCCGAATAGGGCAGAGATACATATCTTGCCAAGTAGTTCTCTGCCCATGGTAGTGCGAGGTAACCCCAGCCAACGCAGAATTCTGGCGTGGCTGTTGTTGAATAAAGAGGTCCGGAACTCGTTTCAAAGCATCGCCCAATACCAGCTGACAGAGGGCGAGATTAGGAATGGGCGCCGGTACTGGCCGTTCCGTTTTGATCCTCCTCCTTTGGAAAAGGTGAAAATGAAGGTGCGAGGTCAGTACGTCAAAGAATCCGAGCTTTTCTTCGTGTATGAAATCCACAGCCTTACAAACCTGAGTAGCCAGATCCCGAGAGAGATTGAGTTCATTGATCCGAAATTCACTGAGCAAAAAACAGGGAAAAAAGGAAATTCTATAGAAAGGAGGAGATCGGATGGCCCGCCTGAGATTAATGATGACGAGATGCCAACCACGGATGCAGATGAGTATGTTCTGGACGTCCCAGAAGTAGAATTGGAGTTCTCCGAACCTGCTTATACTACCCGCAAGTCTTCGGATGGCAGACGCCGGTCTGGCTCCAGTAAGGGACAATCAGAGGAAGGCCTTGATGATTCGACCAATAGCCAAACGGATGTCAGTACTGATGAGCCAACCGTTCGGGGAGAGATACCAGTCGGCGTTCCTGATGGCATTGATGACCAAAGTGACGATTCACATCTATTCACCCGCAAATTTGAAGCATTTATTGCCATGAGCAACCTATTGGAAATCAAAGGTTGCCGAATCGTGGCTGAAGAAATGATTCCGCTACCGGCGTTGAAAGGACACTCGAAACATCGACTGCCAGATGGTAACCCAAGATACTTGCTTTACCGTGTGTTCAGATATCAAAACCAGAATTATGCATTGGTGGAGGTTGATACCGTAGACTCTGAAGCAAGACTCTCGACACTGCTTCTGAAGCAACCATCTGAAAAATACGATTGGCACTCAAAGCTTTCGACTATGGGCTGGTCGTTGGTGAAGACTTCCTTACGTTGGCCCACCAATAAGAGGCTTGAAAAGGACTTTCCTGCCGGGTTTCGTCGAGTTCCTCATCAACAAAACATCCAATCAAGACTGGGCCGAAAAGACACCGCTACATTGAGCCATTGGATGGGCCGGCTCTATTCTGTACTTGCTGATTTACATACTACTCAGTTGCCCTAGGTACATTAGCCCAATCCTGGCTTAGTGCTACTCCATAGGTTCGATGGTTACTGCCCCTGTCATATCCCGCCCATTGTTGACCAGCAGAGTGAACTCATCATCCGGATGGATTCCCTGCTGAAAACATTGCGTATGCCGTAGCCATCCCTCACTGCACAACCCACTGAAATAGGGCGGTAGCCCACCCTCTGTGACATACGGCTCTTCCCGCAGAGGAAGGCTCAAAGAGAGTATGGGGAGGCCGTTCCTGACATAGTCCCGGTCGTACTGAAACGACACCATGTTGCCTGTGCGTTCGAGTATGCCGGCGACGCGGTCATGCAGTTTAACGATGGCTTTCATATCACTCCGATAGGCATAAATTTATAGATGCCTGTGGCTACAGACTTAATCAGCGTTGGATTTGTCATGTCGGGATGCGATAGCGTACAGCACCGTTCTGGTGATGCCGACAACAATCAGTGCTGCGGCAGCCACAATTATGTGATGCATGGTGATGACCTCAAAACAAAGTTGATGAATTCAGTATAACCCGCGTCAGGGATCGAAGGTCTGGCCTGGCATTGGGTTCTTTAGTCAGCCTACATGCGTTCTGGGTGTATGTTATAGCACTGCGTATATCCTTTGCCTAAGTATCGAAACCTGTCTCAAGAAAGGCAGGTTGGTTTGGTATAGGATGAGTATCTGGGTTACATGAAGTGGTGTGCCAAGTGCTTACTGTGGAGGATAGATATGAAAAAGCGCTTCAATGAGCGAGAGCTGTTGAAGGATTTGAATGAAGACACTGTCCATGGGGATGAATTGGCCAACCCGCTTCCTCAGGAACTCGATCCGCAGGAACGCCTGAAGGGCTCCGTGAAACGGTATGAGCGGCCTTTTGACAGAGTTTGGGACGAGTTCTTCGACTCGGAAGAAGGTGTCTCTGAGGATTTCATGGACGAAAGAAATCAGCCCTTATAAACAAAGGAGAAGCCAGTTCTGATCTATCTGAAAGATGATCTGCGTATGATGACGGATTGCAATATGGAGGAAAGCTGCCAGATCTTGAAAGCGAGGAATGGTTACAAATGCAATTTGTAGTGGTTCAATGATTCCGGACACCAACGTAGGTGGTAATATCGCCGCCATAAACGAGGTGTCTGATGACCAGAAAGCGACGTTCTTTTTCTCCTGAGTTCAAGCAGGAAGCAGCCGGCCTGGTGCTGGATCAAGGCTACACGATTCCGCAGGCGAGTGTGTCCCTGGGAGTCGGTGAAAGCGCTATTCGGCGCTGGGTTAACCAACTGGCCGAGGAGCGTGACGGCGTCACGCCAAAGGGCAAGGCGTTGACACCCGAACAGCGACGGATCCAGGAGCTGGAGGCCCGCTGCAAGGGGCTTGAAATGGAGAAAGACATACTAAAAAACTGCCTCCCCGGTGCTCCGCGGCCCACTAGATTA
>NZ_CAXBDN010000009.1:0-36310 GCF_963974375.1 uncultured Marinobacter sp. | reverse complement strand
CCCTCCGCCTCTACCTTGGGCGCGATATCCACCAGCACCAGCCCACGGATGCGGTCCCGGCCCAGCCCGGCGGAGGCCATCAGCGCACTGAGCCCGCCCAGTGAGGCACCAATCAGTACCGGCGGATGCGACAGACCAGCCAGCAGCCCGTGGACGTCATCTGCAAAGCGATCAAGGGTGTAGTCGCCGTCCGGTGCCCAGTCGCTTTCGCCGTGACCGCGCATGTCCACGGTCATGGCGTGGTAGCCGTTGCCGGCAAGAGTCTCGGTCAGGGCGCCCCAGGAGTGGCGGGTCTGGCCTCCGCCGTGCAACATGACCACGGGCTGCGCCATGGGATCACCAGCCACATCCGCTGCCAGTTTCAGACCAGCGGCGCCGGTCAGGTATTTGCGTTCCATAACACCCTCTTACATCAAACGAATCATAAGGAACCTCAGATAATGCCCTAACCGCCATAGAAAACGCCAGACCGTTCTGGTAACCGGCTGGCGTCTCAGGGGGCTGAGCACTATGCCCCAAGGCTTACTGACGGAACTGTCAGTTCATACCGTGGGTATTCACATCCACTTTGGAATACACTTCCTGCCAGTACAGATCGGAAAGATCCTCGGCGGTTTCAACGTCCTGAACCAGATCAACCCAGCGGGCCAGAATCTGCAGGAACTGCTCCATCATTTCATGACTGCGCTCAACACCGCGTTCTTTCTGGTAGTAGTCTGCCATGTCATTCAGGTCTTTCTCCACGAAGGCCACGACGCCTGCCATCAGTTCTGGCGAGGGTTCGTGCAGTTTCGCGCCCTGCTCATCCTGAATGCGCTGGAGCACGGCCGCCTCGCGGGAGTGGTAGATAAACGGTATCTCAGCCGCCAGCACACTGCCCGCCTTCAGCATCGCGGTGCGGTGCTCTTCACTGAGACCCTGCCAGGTCTCACGGTTGACGTTGGCAGTGGCTGTGCCTGCGAAAATACCACCAGGAATGGCCATGGTAATGTCGCTGACATGCTCAAACAGGCCAAGGTTGGTCAGTTCCGGGGCGGAGATCACCACACAATCGACCACGCCCTGACTGAGGGCCTCGGCCGCCTCATTGGACGACAAGGTCACCGGTGAGGCGCCAAATTCCTGAGCCCAGCGGGACCAATGGGAGCCTGCGACCCGCAGGCGGGTACCCCGCAGGTCTTCAACGGTGGTCACTTTCTTCGTGCAGGTGAGGCCGTACTGGGTACTGCCGGCATTGCTGGTCATAACCTGATTCTGCTGCTTCATTTCATCCTGACATTCCGGACAGTTCAACAGCACGAACTCGGCCATGGCACCCACGTAGGCGTAACCTTCACGGCCCTTTACCGATTCATCCTGCAGGTGCAGAGCCATGGAGGCTTCTGCGGCCAGGTTCATGTGAGGAAACTGCTGCGGAAAGTAAGGCGTGAGTACATAGCCAATGTCAGCAATACCGTCGCGAACTCCGCTGGGGGTTTCGGCAAAGTTGAGCAGCGACAACGCAAACACCCGCACACTCAGCTCACCATTGGTGAGTTCAGACAGGGTTTCCGCGTATTTTTTGGCGGCCACATCGGAATCGGATCCCGGTGGAAAGCCCATGGCGTAACGTAACTGTTGCGCTTCAGCCTGGGCAGCACCCAGGGTACCGGCACCCAGCAATGCCGCCAGAGTAACTCCGGCCAGTTGTTTCAATTGGAACATTATGTACCTCAAAGGATTCTGTTTGTTATTGTTGCTATCAAACCAGCCCCCAGGCCTGGGCCTGAGAAACGGGCACGGGAATATCGAGTTCCAACAGGACCTGGGAATAGGTTTTTGCCTGGGGGTCCAGGTGCAGTGAGCTTACGCCACCGCCGTCCAGTGATTCGGCCAGCAGAAAGTTGATGCCGTGAATACCTGGCAGCAGGTAGCGGGTCACCTGGCCTTCAGTCAGCTGCCGGAAACAGGCTTTGACCCGTTCCGGGGCAAGGCCGGCAATAATGGCCTCCAGATATTCCGGCTTACGGGCGATCACACCGATGTTGGCGTAGTTGCCCTTGTCACCGCTGCGGGCCACCGCCAGCTCCATCAGCGGTACCTTCACCACATCCCCCGCCATGGGCGCTGTGGACGCCATGGCACTGGCCGCCACGGGTTTACCTTCGCCGCGGGTAATGGCATGAGGAACCGGGATCGTTTCTCCTGCCACCTTGACCACTGCCGGCACCTGGTTCTTGTCGATCAGACCGGAGAAAAGGCCCACCACCGGACTGGGCCGGGGACGGCCAGGGGCCAGACCGGTAATGCCCGGCGACATGGACAGGCCAGCCCCGACAAATTCTTTCGAGAACAACTCCACCCCTTCCTTGCGGGGGTGATGCACGCCCAGGCGCAGTACCACTTCCCGTGATTGCAGTGCCTCGGCACGGGCATTGTCACCGAACATGCTTTCAGCACCCACCAGTTGCAGGCTGGTCTTGCTGTAACGGCCAAGACCCTCTTCCGCCAGCATGGCGGCGGTACGATTCAGAATGGCCTCGCCCATACGGCGGGCCCGGGCCCGGGCGTTCCGGCCAACAATGACAAAGTTGCCAATGCAGGCGAAACCCTGCAGGAAGGTGGCGCTGACCTTATAGGTCGCTGTGGGTTCTCGGCCGATGGCGCCTTTGATCAGCACCCGGTTGTCGCCCACCTGCTCCATGGAGACCTGGGTAAAGTCACAGATCACATCCGGCAGGATGTAACTGCGGGCATCACCGATCTCATACAGCATCTGTTCGCCGGCGGTCAGTACCGAGACCAGGCCGCCGGTCTGCGGTGGCTTGGTCAGCACAAAGCTGCCATCCGCTGACACTTCGGCAACAGGAAAACCGGTGTTTTCCCAGCCTGACTGGGTCTCTTCCCAGTCAGTGAAGTTACCGCCACTGGTCTGGGCCCCGCACTCAATCAGGTGCCCCACCAAGCCGCCGGCTGACAGCCGGTCGTAATCTTCGGGCTGCCAGCCGAATTCATGAATCAGCGGACCCACCGCCAGGGCACTGTCGACACAGCGACCGGTAATGACAATATCTGCCCCCGCATCCAGTGCGGCCGCAATCGGAAAAGCGCCGAGGTAAGCGTTCACGCTCATCACCTTGTCCGGCAGCGACGCTCCGGTTTCCATTTCGGCCAGGCCGCTGCTGCGCAGCTCGTCGGCCCGGTCCAGCAGGTTATCGCCCTCCACCGTGCCGATGCGCAGAGTGACGCCGGCCTCTTCCGCCAGGGCCTCCAGGGCCCGGCGACAGGCCTGCAGGTTGACGCCACCGGCATTGGCGATGACCCGGATTTTTTTCTCGGCAATGCGGGTTATCCAGGGCTTCATGACCCGGTCAATAAAGTCGGTGGCGTAACCAGCTTCCGGGTCACGGCTGCGGGCCTTGGCGAGAATCGACATGGTGATTTCCGCCAGGTAATCCAGGATCAGGTAATCCACCTCACCGTATTCCAGCAGCTGCTTCGGGCCCAGGGCGGTGTCACCCCAATAACCGGAGGCACCGCCAATTTTCACGATCTTGTCAGACATAGGGGTCTCCATCGAGAGTCCTTGAAAGAATTCTTGCTAGCGGTGGCGTTACAGGCCCAGCTGACGGGCTGCCAGATCACGCATGATTTCCTCGGCGCCACCGCCGATGGCATTCACCCGCACCTCGCGGTAAATGCGTTCGGACTTCGGCCCCCGCAGATAGCCGGCGCCACCCAGGATCTGAACCGCTTCGCGGGCACAGAACTCCATGGTCAGGGTGGACTGGTTCTTGAGCAGACACACATCCGCGATCGGGTTCTGACCGTTTTCAACCTGCCAGGCAAGCTTCTCCAGGTAGGCCTGGGTGGCCTCGATGCGCATGTGCATATCCGCCAGCTTGTGACGGATCACCTGATGGCCAATCAAGGGCTTGCCAAAGGTTTGGCGCTGGCGGGCATAGTCCACCACCTCGTCATAACAGACCCGGGCAAACTCGGTACAACCCGCCGCCATGAAGATCCGCTCGAAGTTGAAGTTGTTCATGATCATCTTCGAGCCCTGGTTCTCCTCACCCAGCAGGTTGCCAACCGGCACCCGGCAGTTGTCGAAATACAGGGTGGCGGTATCGGAGCACCACCAGCCGGTTTTCCGGTCCAGGGGGGTGCGGCTGAAGCCTTCGGTATCCCGCTCGATCAGCAGCAGGGAAATACCCTTGTGGCCTGCCTCACCGGTGCGCACGGCCACGGTGTAGTAGTCGGCCCGCATACCGGAGGTGATGAAGGTTTTGGAACCATTGACGATGAAATGATCGCCGTCCCGTTTTGCGGTGGTTTTCAGGGCTGCCACGTCAGAGCCGCCGCCCGGCTCGGTGATACCGAGGGCACTGATAGCTTCGCCGGACAGAATCCTCGGCACAACACGCTCCTTGAGCGCTTCAGAGCCATATTTCACGATGGGCGGAGTACCGATATTGTGGCTCAGCAAACTGGCTGACAGGCCGCCAACTCCGGCACGAGCCACTTCCTGGGCAGCAATGATGACGTAGAACAGGTCTGCTTCGACGCCGCCGTACTGCTCGGGATACCCCAGGGGAATCAGGCCCACATCGGCGGCCTTTTTATAAAGCTCCCGGGGAAAGGTTCCGGACTCATCCCAATCCGCCGCAAAGGGTTCAATTTCCTTCGCCACGAAACTGCGCAGGGTATCCCGGAAGGCTTCGTGTTCGGCGGTATAAAACGGGCTGGCACTGGACATTCTGTTACCTCAGTTTTCGTCAGTCTTACTGGTACTGCTTGCGCAATTCCCGCTTCAGCACCTTGCCGGTAGCGGTACGGGGCAGCTCATCAAGCAGGGTCAGATGTTTGGGAATCTTGAAGCGGGCGAGGTTGCCTTCGCAGTGGGCCACCATTTCTTCCAGCGTGAGCTCTTCGCCGTCTGCCGGCACTACCAGCGCCATAGGCACTTCGCCCCACTTGTCATCGGGGATGCCGATCACCGCCACATCCTTCACTTTCGGATGGCGGTACAACACCTGCTCCACCTCGGTGGGGTAAACGTTCTCACCGCCGGAAATCAACATGTCTTTCTTGCGGTCGACGATGTAGTAGAAGCCCTCTTCGTCCTGGCGGGACAGGTCACCACTGTGGAACCAGCCATTACGCCAGGCCTCCTCGGTGGCCTCCGGGCGATTCCAGTACTCCCGGAACATGCTCGGCCCGCGCAGCACCAGTTCGCCGGTTTCGCCGGGGGCTACGTCGTTGTCATTTTCATCGACAATGCGCATTTCAACGTGGATCAGGGGTTTGCCCACCGAGCCGTTCTTGCGCACGGCATCTTCATTGGTCAGCACACAGGCACTGGCGCAGGTTTCGGTCATACCGAAGCCTTCCAGGAACTGAAAGCCCCGCTTCTGAAAGAATTCGATCACCGGGATCGGGCAAGGCGCGCCACCGGATAACAGCACCTTGAGGGACGACAGGTCGTACTTGTCGAAATCCGGGCGCTGGCTGAGCATCAGCCACATGGCCGGCAGCAGGAACAGCGTGGTGATCTTTTCCGACTCCAGCGTCTGCAACAGAGATTCCGGATCGAACTGAGACTGCAGAACGATGGTGGAGCCGCAGTACAGCATCGGCAGCGTGTAGATGGCGAGACCACCGATATGGAACAGCGGCGCCACGGTCAGAGTGTTGTCACTCTGGTTGAACGCCAGTGCACTCATCTGCGTATTCATGGCAATCCACACCGGATTGGCATGGGTCAGCAGCGCACCCTTGGGCCTGCCGGTGGTACCGGAGGTGTACATCATCATCAGCGGATCTTGCTGGCTGACACTGACCCCGGGTTCCGTGGCCTTCGAGCCGGCCAGGCATTCCTCGTAGTCCAGGTCACCCTCGGCACCATTAACGCCCTCTCCACATTCACCATTCACACACATGGCAAAGGTGAGCGTGGTTTCAGCACGAATGGGCTCAATCAGCCCCAGAAAACGGGCGTGATAGACAATCACCGAGGCTTCGGCATCGTTGATGATAAATTCCAGCTCTTTCGGACTGAGCCGGAAATTCAGCGGCACCGCAATGGCACCCAGCTTGGCACAGGCAAAAAACACTTCCAGGAAGGCGTTGCTGTTAACCATCAGCAGTGCCACCCGACTGCCTTTGGTGATGCCCCGCGCAGCCAGCACGGATGCCGCCCGGTTAACCCGCTCGTCGAGCTTGCCGTAGGAGAACCGCTTGCCGTTGTAAACAACCGCATCTTTATCGGGTTTTGACCAGGCGTGGAATTTCAGCCAGTCACCAATTCCACCGAGGTAATGGCGGCTCATGCTCGGGTCTTGTTGTATTTGTTGGCTCATGGGCTTGCACCTTGCTAACAGTAAATTCTGAAGTTGATTGCTGAGGTTGAACAATGGGTTGAACAACAAAGCATCGCAGGCTGTCCGACCGCACCTGCCTGACTATGCGACGACTCTAGCAGCGGCTCCGGAAACGGACTTGTGCGAACTGGCTAGCGCCATTTCCGGTGACAGCTGCCAGGCGTTGTCCTGCTGGATCTTCACCCGTAGCCGACGGGATCCGGCCACGATCGTGCGCGGCGAAAGACCGTATATCTTGCGGATGGAATGGCTGAAATGAGTGGAATCCGGATAGCCGGTTTCCAGGGCGATATCGGTCAGGCTGACATCCCGGGTCACGTGATACAGCAGCGAGCGGGCACGGCGCCAGGCCCGGTACTTGCGAAGGGACACGCCGGTTTCTTCCTTGAACAAATGCAGGAACCGTGAGAAAGACAGGCCTTCGGATCCGGCCAGCGCCTCTGCCGAACACGATTCCATATCACCGGAACAGACCCGTTCCACCACACGCCGGATACGCGGATCCATGGGTCGTTCCGGTAAATACTGCCCCATAAACAGCAAGTCGAAGTCGGCAGTGGTCAGCTCGCCACTTTCGGCAACCTGCTGCAGACGGGCAACGCCCCGGAACACCCGCTCCAGAAAAGCCACCTCCCGGCCCGGGCGCATGGATCGGGCTATGCATTGCTCCAATGCTGCCATATCAACGCTTTCCGGCTCCACCATGACCACGCCAAGCTGACGATCGACCGCGCGGATACGGTGTGGCGTATAGGGCGGCACCCAGACCAGCTGTTGTTCCAGCCAGCCCTGACCGAAGCTCACCTGCAAGGGTGCGCCGGAGGATACATACAGGGTCGCACAGCCAAAATTCCGCAGTGCAGGCTGACCCAGTAATCCGAAATAGAAGACCCGGTCGCGACCAACCAGCATGACGCGACGAATGTCGGTGTCGTTGCCTGGGGTAAAACTCATCTGCATTACCCTCTTTCTTTATTCTGTTGTTCTTGTCGGTTCCCAAAACATCCAGATTCGACTGGCTCAACAAGAGTAGACCTAACACTTGGTCAAATTCAAGAAAGCCGCTAGAATTAGTTTTAATTGCCCCCAACCCTGGAGCACAACATGCGTTATAGCACCGAACACAAAAGCCTGTTTGAGTCCGTCAGCAAATTCGTAGCGGAAGAAATCAATCCCCACGTCGATGAATGGGAAAAGGAAGGCGTCTTTCCCGCCCACGACCTGTTCCGCAAGATGGGCGCAAAAGGCCTGCTGGGCATCACCAAACCGGTAGAATTTGGCGGCATGGGCCTGGACTGGAGTTATGACCTGGCCTTCTGTGAAGCACTGGGCGAGGCCAATTGCGGCTCTATCCCCATGGCTGTCGGCGTGCAGACCAACATGGCAACACCTGCGCTCGCCAAGATCGGTTCTGACGAGTTGCGCAAAGAGTTCCTGGCACCGGCCATTTCCGGTGACTATGTGGCCTGTATCGGTGTATCTGAACCCGGCGCCGGATCAGACGTTGCCTCCATCAAGACCACAGCCCGCAAGGACGGTGACGACTACATCATCAATGGCGGCAAGATGTGGATCACCAACGGTACCCAGGCCGACTTTATCTGCCTGCTGGTCAACACCGGTGACGGCCAGCCCCACCGCAACAAGTCACTGGTTATCGTGCCGATGAAATCGAAAGGGGTGACGATTGCCCGCAAGCTCGACAAGCTGGGCATGCGCAGCTCCGATACCGCACAGATTTTCTTTGACGACGTACGGGTACCCCAGCGCTACCGCATCGGCGAAGAAGGCATGGGCTTCACCTACCAGATGCAGCAGTTCCAGGAAGAGCGCCTGTGGGGCTCCGCCAGCACCCTGCGCACCCTGGAAAGAGCCATCGAGGAAGTTATCGATTACACCCGCCAGCGCATTGCTTTTGGCAAACCGCTGCTGGACAACCAGGTGATTCACTTCCGCCTGGCCGAACTGCAGACCGAGATCGAACTGCTGCGCTCACTGATCTACCGCTGCACCGAAGGCTATATCAACGGCGAGGACATGACCCGTCTGGCGTCGATGGCGAAACTGAAGTGCGGCCGCCTGTGCCGGGAAGTCACCGATGCCTGTCTGCAGTACTACGGCGGCATGGGCTTCATGAACGAAACCCTGATCACCCGTCTGTACCGGGATCTGCGACTGGTCTCCATCGGCGGTGGTGCCGATGAAGTGATGCTGGGCATCCTGTGCAAATACATGGGGACTTTGCCGGGCAAGAAATAAACGCGCATCCGGCCATGAAAAAGCCCGGCATCAAGCCGGGCTTTTTCATGGGTCAGAGTCTGGTCAGGATGGCTGCCGCCCCAGCACCAGCACCAGTACCCGATCCGTCAGTTCATCCAGGGTCAGGCCACGGTCGGCACGAAACCAGGTGGACGTCCAATGCAGGGCACCGGCCATCAGCTTACGCAGGATATCCGGCTCCAGGGTGACCAGTCGCTGTTCATAGGCCTGTTCCAGCACCCCGCGCCACAGGGTCTCGTACTCTTCCCGCAACTTGAGAATTTCCGCTTTACCCTCTTCAGACAGATTGCGCCATTCATCAACCAGCACGCTCCAGGCCTCGCCGGTTTCGCCGTTCATGGCATACAGCTCTACCGAAATCAGGGTCCGCAGCTGATCGTCCAGGGTCTGGCTTTCCGCCAGTGCCCGCTTCATCCGGGTCAGGTTCAGCACAATGCTTTCCTGCATCACCGTACGCAGAATTTCGTCCTTGCTGCGGTAATGGTGGAAGATACTGCCCGGTAAAATACCGGTTTCCCGGCCAATATCGCGAACCGTGGTTTGCAGGTAGCCCTTGTGCCGAAACAGGCTGGCGGCAATGTTAAGCACCACCCCTTTCGGGCTGGCCGGGTCGGTGATTTTACCCTCGCGGATCAAGTCGATCCTGATTTCTTCACTGAATTCCACGGGTGTTGATCTCTGGTTGGTTTTACGATTCAGGGCGGGCATTTTACGGCATTTTCCCGGTCGGCAACCACCGACTACGGCTCCTTTGTTGATCAACGGAATAAGTTGAATACAGTTTAGACCAAACGCTTGCTCAAATCCTGCAAATGAACTAGATTTTCGCGAACAAGAATATAATCAGGCCTTCCGGGCCATGCGCGCCGGAGCCCCGTAAAGGAGATTCCCAGATGCCTAAACACCCGGATCCGCATGCAGCCCTGGCCATGAACATGATCGATCGAGTCTGTGTCGGCGATATCCTCACCCGCACCTGCGACCTCTACCCGGATGACATTGCCATGGTGGATGGCGACCGTAGCATGACCTACCGGGAGTTTGAAACACAGACCAATCAGGCGGCCAGCGCCCTGCTGGCGCTGGGACTCCAGCCCGGTGATGCCGTTGGGGTACTGGCCCGGAATTGTCTTGAGCAGATGGTGACCTATATGGCCTGTGCCCGGGCCAATCTGGTTTTTGCTCCGGTTAACCTGGGACTCAAGCCCCACGAAATTGCCTACTGCCTGAAAGACTGTGGCGCAAAAGTGCTGATTATAGAGGATGCGCTGGCCGAGGCAGGCAAAGGGCTGCCGGAACATCTGCCGGCACTGCAGCATGTTTACTGGACCGGTACCGAGGCCATTGAGGGCGGCGGCAAATCCTGGCAACCGTTCACCCGCCTGCTGGCCAGTGGCAGCGACAGCCCCCTGGAGGTCCTGGTCGGCGATCGGGACCCGGTTCAGCTGCTCTACACCAGCGGCACCACCGCCAATCCCAAAGGCGTGGTCACCAGCCACCTGGCGGTGACCATGGCCGCCATGGCCAATGTCATCGCCAACCATCTGCCACCGCAGGCATCCATGCTGTGCAATTTGCCGCTGTTCCATTGTACCGCTGTCAACTGTCTGGCCCTGCCGACGTTCATGATCGGTGGCAAACTGGTGCTGACCAAGGGCTTCGAGGCCCGGGAGTGCGCACGGCTGATTGAAGAGCACAAGATCGTCATGTTCGTGTTCCTGCCGATGATGTACAACGACATCCTGACTGACCCGGAAGCCCGGGCCCGGGACTTCTCCTCGGTTAAGCGCGCACTCTACGCCATGGCCCCCATGGCCGAATCGAAGCTGAAGGACATACACGAACTCTGCCCCAACGCCGATGTCATTCTTGGTTCTGGCCAGACCGAGTTCACACCAGCCACCTGCCTGATCCGCCCGGAACACCAGTGGAGCAAGGCCGGTTCCTGGGGCACAGCAACGACCATGACCAGGGTTGCCATCATGGATGACAACGGTAATCTGCTGCCCCCGGGTCAGCCCGGCGAGATTGTCTATCGCGGCCCCCAGGTGATGACCGAATACTTCAATCAGCCTGAAAAAACCGAAGAAGCCTTCAAGTTCGGCTGGTTTCACAGCGGAGATATTGCCTCCATCGATGAAGACGGCGCCATCTGGTTCACCGACCGCAAGAAGGATGTCATCAAGACCGGCGGCGAAAACGTCGCCTCCATCGAAGTGGAGCGTTGCCTGATCGGACACCCCGCTGTGTCTGAAGCCGCCGTCATCGGGGTACCCCACGACCGCTGGGGCGAGGCGATCACTGCCAACGTCATCCTGATGCCCGGGGCGACTGCCACCGAGGAGGAACTGATCGAACACTGCAAGACGCAGATCGGTGGCTTCAAGGTGCCCAAGGCGATCCTGATCGTCGACGAGTTTCCACGAACCGGCACCGGCAAGATTCAGAAGCATCTGATCCGGAAGAGTCTGGAGGGGTATTACTCGGACTGAGGGGTGAAGCCGGGAGCCATGGAGGGCTCTGGGCAGATCCACGATAGTCAGACTCCGAGTCCACATCCTTCGACCCTTCGGCGGGCTCAGGGTCAGGATGAACGGGCTTGGGCCAACCATCTGAGTTCTAACACCCCGTTCGTCCTGAGCCTGTCGAAGGACTTAAACTCCAGAATTCAATATCCTATACCCCGCTCGCCCTGGGCTAGTCGAAGGGTGCCGACTGGGGAGTACCCATCCTTCGACGGGCTCAGGATGAACGGGGTCGGGAGACAACCTAAACGCTATACTCCCGCAACAGCTGCCGTGCCAGCGCCGCCCGGTGCACCTGATCCGGTCCGTCCCCGATACGGATGTATCGTGCGTACATCCAGGCTTCCGGCAGGAAGGTGTCCTGACTGACACCGCCGGCCCCGTGAACCTGAATGGCCCGGTCGATTACTTCCGCCGCCATCGAGGGCACCACAATCTTGGCCGCGCCGATCAGGTCTTTCGCCGCCTTGTTGCCTTCCCGGTCCATCTTGTCAGCGGCTTTCAGGGTCAGCAGCCGGGCCTGTTCAATCTCACAGAAGGACTGGGCGATCTGCTCCCGCACCGAATCGAAGTCTGACAGCTTCTTGCCAAAGGCTTCGCGGCTCTGGGCACGTTGACACATCAGCTCCAGAGCTCGCTGGGCGGCACCAATCAGACGCATGCAATGGTGAATCCGGCCAGGCCCGAGACGCCCCTGGGCGATCTCGAAGCCCCGGCCCTCGCCCAGCAGTATGTTGGACGCCGGCACCCGCACATTGTCATAGAGAATCTCCGGGTGTCCCACCGGGGCCTCGTCGTAGCCGAATACCGTCAGGTCCCGCAGTATCTTCACGCCAGGGGTGTCTTTCGGTACCAGAATCATCGACTGCTGCTTGTGGCGATCCGCATTGTCGGGGTCGGTCTTGCCCATGACAATCAGCAGTTTGCAGGCTTCGTTCATGGCTCCGGAGGTAAACCACTTACGACCGTTGATGACGTAGTCATCGCCATCGCGGCGGATTTCACACTGAATATTGGTGGCATCGCTGGAAGCCACCGCCGGCTCGGTCATGGAAAAGGCAGAGCGTATTTCCCCGTCCATCAGTGGCGCAAGCCATTGGGCTTTCTGCTCATCCGAGCCGAACATGGAGAGAATCTCCATGTTGCCGGTGTCTGGTGCTGAACAGTTGAACACCTCAGAGGCCCATAGCACCCGCCCCATTTCCTCCGCCAGAGGCGCGTATTCCATATTGCTCAGGCCAGCACCATGACTGCCAGGCAGGAACAGGTTCCACAGCCCCTCAGCCCGCGCCTGCTTTTTCAGACTCTGCAGGATCTCAGGCGTGCGATAGCGATTGCCCTCGTTAAGCTGCGCGCGGTATTCCCCCTCAACGGGAGACACCCGCTCCGCCATAAACGTCTTCAACTGCTCGAGCAAGCGGGCTGATTGTTCACTGGTAGATAACATGAACTGCACCTTATTCCGGATTATTGATGATCAGAACCTGCCGGACTCAATCAGAGCCGACTGGCGCGTCTGCCGCCTCAGCGGGCAAGACCATAAAACTCGTGATTGGGTCGCATGGCAGTGTGGGACGCCAGACGGTTCGACATGGCGAACAGTGCGGTGATGGCGCCGATATCCCAGATTTCGTCTTCACTGAAGCCTGCGGCTCGTAGGGTCTCGATATCGTTATCGCCAACCAGCCATGGGGTCTGCGCCAGTTTGACAGCGTAGTCCAGCATGGTTTTCTGGCGGGGGGAAATTTCTGCGTCCCGGTAATTGGCACCCACCTGTTCGGATAATCTCGGTTGCTTCGAGCGGATGCGCAACAGGGCGCCGTGGGACACCGTGCAATACAGGCATTGATTGAGCGCGCTGGTGGCCACCACGATCATTTCCCGCTCGGCGCGACTGAGGCCTTCATCGGACTCCATCAGATCGTCGTGCATGGCCAGAAAGGCCCGCAGCTGATTCGGTCGGTGGGCGTGCCCCAGAAATACGTTGGGAACAAACCCCATTTTCGATTGCAGGGTTTCGATACGGGTGCGCAGATCTTCTGGCAGGGTAGCGATATCAGGGATGGGGAATCGGGAAATGGGTAGTTCAGTGCTCATGGGTAACTCCGCGTGAGGGTCAGCAGTATGCCAACACGCTAGCGCAGAGCGTCCGGTCAATCTTGTGTGAGCTGGCTATTAAAGCGGTATCCGGATTTACAGCACCGGCCCCCACAGCCCCTCGGAAACCAGCTCCCAGTGCTCATCAAAGTCCGCCGAGGGCAGCCGGCTGAAGGACGACCGGACGTACCGCTGAATGCGACCTTCAAGAAACACCAGTAACCAGTCGGCGCCGCGGGCCGCGCTGGTGCGGGGCCGCAGGCTCTGGCGAATGTCGCCTTCCTTGAGGATCTGACGCACCTGGGTTTCGAGTCGTTCGAAAAACTGGGAAGCGCGTTTGCGCAAGGCTTCGTTTTCGCCAACCAGAGCCTCCCCCGCCAGCACCCGGCACAGACCAGGGTTGCGTTCGGCGAACACCAGCACCAGCCGGGATAACTGCTGCAGGCGGATACGGGCGTCATCCTGTTCCTGCAAAATGGTCGCGCAACGGGAAAATACCGCGTCTTCCGCAAACTCGATCAGCGCCTCAAACATCTTGCGCTTGCTGGGAAAGTGCCGGTACAGCGCGGCCTCGGTAACACCAACAGCGCGGGCCAGTCCGGCGGTGGTAATGCGGGCACCGGGATCGGTTTCCAGAAGTTCCGCAAGGGCCTGCAGGATGGCGTCCTTGCGACTGATTTTTTCCTGGGTCATGACGATACAGCGACACTCATCAAGGGTTAACGATCAGGGGGTTGCCAATCCGTGCGACATTAAGCGGGCAGGGCCCGCCAAAATACGCTATAAATACATCCTTGTACGCTCGGGCTCCGCCATCCATGGCTACACACGATTTTGGCAGGTCCTACCCGCTTACGTTGCGATCATGTATTACACATTAACTGACGCTGAACTCCCGTCAGAAAAAAGTACCGTCAATGGGTGAAGATGCGCTGGCATATAGTTTCTTCGGCATACGGCCGGCCAGATAGGCATCGCGACCGGATTCCACCGCCAGTCGCATGGCTTTTGCCATCCGGATCGGGTCCTGGGCCTGGGCGATGGCGGTGTTCATCAGCACGCCGTCGCAACCCAGTTCCATGGCAATGGTGGCATCCGAAGCCGTTCCCACGCCGGCATCCACCAGCACCGGAACCTTCGCGTTCTCCACGATCAGGCGAATATTGTAGCGGTTCTGGATACCCAGGCCCGAGCCAATGGGCGCTCCCAGAGGCATGATGGCGATACAGCCCATTTCTTCCAGACGCTTGCACAGCAAGGGATCATCGGAGCAATACACCATCACCTGAAAGCCGTCCCTGATCAGCTCTTCCGCCGCCACCAGGGTTTCGGTCATGTTCGGGTACAGGGTTTTCTCTTCACCCAGCACCTCCAGCTTGACCAGGTTGTGGCCATCCAGCAGTTCCCGGGCCAGCTTGCAGGTGCGCACGGCGTCTTTGGCGTTAAAGCAGCCGGCGGTATTGGGCAGGATGGTGTAGCGTTCCGGCGAAATCACATCCAGCAGATTGGGCTCATCCGGGTTCTGACCAAGATTGGTGCGACGCACCGCTACGGTAACGATTTCGGCGCCACTGCTTTCAATGGCATGGCCGGTTTCCATCAGATCCCGGTATTTTCCGGTGCCCACCAGCAGGCGGGACTTGTAGACACGGCCGGCCAGTTCGAGGGGTTTGTCTTCAGGAAGCTGGATCTGGGATTGCTCAGTCATTGGATACCCGTATCAGGTCAGTAAGCGGGCGCCGCCCTTGAGGACAGCCCCTTGAAAAAGTCGTTGGCAGAGTGTCAGCGGCGGTCAGCCACCACCAATCGCGTGGACCAGCTCTACCCTGTCACCGTCCGTCAGCACCTGATCGTTATGCTGGCTGCGGGGGATAATATCTTCGTTCAGTTCCACCGCCAGCCGTTTACCGGTCAGGCCAAGCTGCCCGATCAGGCCGGACAGCGTGGTGCCTTCGGAAAGTTCGCGGGGTTCACCATTCAGCTGAATATGCATCACGCTCTCAGTTATTTCCTGGACTGTTAACTGGTGTTCCGGCCTTTAGCCCGGCGGTCACCATCAATGCCCAGCCTACCATGAAGCAGACACCACCCACCGGAGTGATGGGGCCCGCCCAGCGGACATCAGTGAGCACCAACAAGTACAGACTGCCGCTGAACAGGACAATGCCTGCCAGGAAAAACCCGGCCGCGGCGGTCAGCAAGCGCCGGGATAACCCGGCAGCGGCCAGCAAGGCAACCAGCACCAGCGCCAGGCTGTGGTACATCTGATAGGTAACGCCGGTCTGGAAAACTTCAAGGGCCCGTGGACTCACCTCCGCCCGCAGGCCGTGAGCTCCGAAGGCGCCGGCCATCACGGCCAACAGGGCTAGCAGACCACCCGCCACCAGAGCAAAGCGCAGCACAGGAAAGGATACGGAATCAGCAGTCACAGTGGATCTTTTCTCCGGTGTCCAGATTCATCATGGTCAGTGCACCACCCCAGACACAACCGGTGTCCAGCCCGATAAACCGGTCATAACCGGTGTTGCCTTCGATGGATGCCCAGTGACCGAAAATCACCCGTACATCGTCGCTGCGCGGGTAGCTGAACCAGGGGGCATACCCAGCCGGGGCATTGCCGGCAGACTCTTTGGTGGTCAGTTCCAGAGCGCCATCCGGAGCAATAAAACGCATCCGGGTGAAATAGTTGGTGATCACCCGCCAGCGGTCCATGCCAACAAGAGACGCGTCCCAGCGCTCCGGGATATTGCCGTACATGGCCTGAAAATAATCCGCCACGCTATCGCCCCGCAGGACAGTTTCCAGCTCACGGGCGCAGCTCATGGCCTGTTCGACAGTCCAGATGTGGGGTAGCCCGGCGTGGGCCATGACCAGGTTACGACCGGCATCGTGAACCGCGATGTTCTGCTGCGCCAGCCAGTCAAGCAGGGTGTCGTGGTCCGGCGCATCCAGAATATCCTGCAGAGTATCCTTACGCTTGAGGCCGTGACCACCCCGCGCCACCGCCAGCAGATGCAGATCGTGGTTGCCCAGCACCACCACCGCGGAACTGCCAAGGCGGTGTATATAGCGCAGGGTTGCCAGTGAGGCCGGGCCGCGGTTAATCAGATCGCCCGCCACCCAGAGCCGGTCCCGGGACGGCGAAAAATCCACCTTGGCCAGCACATCCAGCAGCCGATCGTAGCAGCCCTGAATATCGCCAATGGCGTAATCAGTCATCACTCACTCCCGTGTCGTCGTTGGCTGCATCCGGCGCGTCTTGCAACAGCCCCTGGTCTGCCACGAAATCCGCAATAGCAACGAAATCAGCGAGGCTCAGGTTCTCCGGCCGAAGACCATCGTTGATGCCCAGCGACTGTAACTGTTCGGCACTGACCAGTGTACCAAGGGCCTTGCGCAGGGTTTTTCGGCGGGCATTGAACGCCGTTCGCACCACGACCTGCAGCGTTTTGTGATCTTTTGCCAGATGCGGCAGGGACTCATGGGGCACCAGCCGGACAATGGCGGAGTCCACCTTTGGCGCCGGTTTGAACGCCCCCGGACCTACCTCGAACAGGGGCTGAACCTTGCAGAAATACTGGGTCATGATGCCCAGGCGCCCATAGTTGTTCTCACCGGGACCCGCCGCCATGCGCTGAACCACTTCTTTTTGCAGCATGAAGTGCATATCCTTCACCACACCGGACTGGCTCAGCAGGTGAAATATCAGCGGTGTGGAAATATTGTAGGGCAGATTACCCACAATCCGCAGCGGCTTGCCGTCGGTGACCAGCGAGCTGAAATCAAAACGCAGGGCGTCAGCCTCATGAATCCGGAAATCCGGGTAATTGAAGAACTTGGTCCGTAACACCGGGATCAGATCCCGGTCCAGCTCCACCACCTGCAAATGCGGATTCACCGCCAGAATTTCTTCGGTCAGAGCGCCAAGACCGGGGCCGATCTCCACCATGGCGTCGTCCGCCCTGGGGCTGATGGAGCGGACAATCCGTTCGATGACGCCCGGGTCGTGAAGGAAGTTCTGTCCAAAACGCTTACGGGCCTGATGGCCCCCTTTCTTGCTCATGAAAACGATTAATCCTGTTGGCGGTCGGAGGCGGCAGACGGTCTGGCCTCTCGCAGACAGCGGGCCATGTCAGCGCCGACCCTGATCGCCGTGTGCAGGCTGCCGGCATCCGCAGTGCCCGTGCCCGCCAGATCCAGTGCCGTACCATGGTCCACCGAGGTCCGTACAATGGGCAGGCCCAGGGTAATATTCACTGCACGACCAAAGCCCTGGTACTTGAGCACCGGCAGACCCTGATCGTGATACATGGCCAACACCGCATCGGCGTTTTCCAGCCAGTGAGGGGTAAACAGGGTGTCAGCCGGCAGCGGGCCGGTCAGTTCGATACCCTCTTCCCGGAGTTGCGCCAGGGTCGGCTCGATCACCTCAATTTCTTCCCGCCCCAGATGACCACCCTCACCAGCATGAGGATTGAGGCCGGCCACCAGAATACGGGGGCGGGCGATACCGAAAAAGGTTTTCAGGTCCTGATTCAGGATTCGGGTCACCTGCGTCAGCCGTTGCGGGGTAATCGCTGCGGCCACGTCTTTCAGGGGCAGATGGGTGGTCACCAGAGCGACCCGCAGCTCCTCTGTGGCCAGCATCATGACGACACGCTCAACACCACACAGTTCCTGCAAAAACTCGGTGTGACCACTGAAGGCAATGCCGGCCTCGTTAATCACACCCTTGTGAACCGGCGCGGTGACCATGCCATCAAAAACCCCCTCCAGGCAGCCATCAGCCGCCCGGGTCAGGGTATCCAGCACGTACTGGCTGTTGGCCGGATCAGTCCTGCCCGCCACCAGAGAGACAATGCCCGGAATATCCAGCACCGATAGCTCGCCGGCGCCACAAGCCACAGTATCGCCGGGCTGCCAGGCATGCAGGCTGATGTCCAGGCCGAGCATACTGGCCCGATCTGCCAGCAGTGCACGGCTGGCCACCACCACAATGCCCTGCTCCCGGGCCGCGGTGGCCAGTTGCAGACACAGTTCAGGACCTATCCCTGCCGGCTCGCCAGCAGTAAGGGCCAGCACCACCGGTTCAGTCATCAGGATTTGATCTCGACATAGGCTTCATCACGAATTTCCCTCAGCCAGTTCTGCAATTCGATTTCAAATTTGCGACGGTAAAGAGCCTGACGGGCCTCGCCATCCCGAACCTGACTGCTGATGTCCCGCTGCCGGCGATCTTCCACTTCCAGAATGTGCCAGCCAAACTGCGAGCGGAACGGCCGGCTTATCTCGCCCACGTCCGCATTCGTCATGGTCTCCTCAAACTCCGGTACCATCTGGCCCGGGCTTACCCAGCCCAGAGCACCGCCTTCTGAGGCGGACCCTGGGTCATTGGAAAATTCCCGCGCCAGGGCAGCAAAGTCCACACCATCCTGAAGCTGCGCGAATATATCGTTGATCTGGCGCTCCGCGCGCTCGTCGGTCATGACTTCGGTGGTGCGGATCAGGATATGACGCACCCGGGACTGCTCCACCACACTACGTTCTTCGCCGCCACGACGCTCCTGCACCGAGACCAGGTGAAAGCCACTGCCGCTTTGCAACACTTCGGACGGTTCACCTATCGGCAAATCCGGTACCACGTCGCTGACCAGCGAGGGCAACTGGCCCTGTGAGCGCCAGCCCATGTCACCGCCGTCAAGTGCGTTGCTGGCATCAGATTCGGCAACAGCAACAGACTGGAAATCACGGCCATCCGCGATTTCCTGACGCAGACGCTCGGCCTTGGCACGGGCCTCATTCACTTCCTGCTGGTCAGCAAAGTTATCCACCGCCACCAGGATGTGAGCAAACCGATACTCGGTGTTGTCAGTATTACCGGCCATCTGCTCAAGGTAATTCTCAACCTCGCGATCGGTCACTCTGATCCGGCCGTCTACCTGACGTTGCTGAACCCGGCTGGCCAGAACCTCACGACGGATCTGCTCACGGGCCTCCTGGTAGGAGACCCCCTCGGCTTCCAGCTGCCGCTCAAACTGATCCAGAGTCATATTGTTGCCCTGGGCAATCCGCACCAGGGTTTCGTTGAGTTCATTGTCACTCAGCCGCATACCCATGTTATCCGCCATCTGCAGCTGGATACTCTCGGTGATCAGCTGGTCCAGCACCCGCTCTTCCAGGACCTGACGGGGGGGAAGACCGGTGCCCTGCCCCTGCAGCCGGGACGTAATCGTGTTCACCCGGGCGTCCAGTTCAGACTTCAGAATGACACCGTCGTCCACGATGGCGATCACCCGATCCAGCAACTGGCGTTCTGCCTGGGCCACGGGCACTACCAGCAGAAGGGCCAGTAGCGCCATAAAATACACTGCCTTCAGGCGACGAATTGCCTGCATATTCACCTCGGTTTGTCATGGAAGACGGCACTCGTTTGAGCGCCTTCAGTCAATCTTGATTCGTGGTCCCGCATCCATAGCCTATGGCCGGCTACGGAAACGGCGGCGTTCGCGCTCATCGTAGCCGTAGAAAGCATCCGACAAGGTACTGGCAGTGCCACCGGAACCACCGATACCCTTGAGCTGAATCTGAAACAGAATACGATGATCCAGCTCCTGGTCGTCGGTCAGGATACTCTGGCCGACCAGTTGCAGACTCCAGCAACAACTATTGTACTCGATTCCCGCCAGTGTACCGGCGGTGCGGTCCAGCTGCGAGTCATAAACCCAGCGACCAATCAGGCTGACACTGTCTGTGACAGGAACCACCGCGCCAATATCCATCTGTTCGAATTCATTTCGTCTATAACTGTGGCCCAGCATCGCCAGATAGCGATAATCGGGTGAATGAAACATCAGTTGGGTGCGGGCTTCCTCAGTCTGGCTTTCACGGGGATCCCACAACGTGGAATAGCGCAGATCCAGACCATCCACAGGCCGCAGTGCCAGCTCGCCTGCCAGCGGGGAATCACTGCGCCGTTCGGCACCCAGTCCGTCCAGCGTCACTTCCCGGTCATCGTAGAAATAGACCTGACCCAGGCTCAGCCGGGCACGCTCGGCACCCGTCGCCATGTCATTGAAGCGACTGGTGAGTGCCACAGTCAGCTGATTGGCATCTGCCACCCGGTCACCGCCGGTAAAGCGGTTACGACGGAACAAATTATCGAAACTGAAAGACCGCAGACCCGCGTCAAAGTCCGGAATCTGATCCTGATCCGCTGGTGCATCCGCCCGGGCGTAGTAAAGCCGGGGTTCCAGTGACTGGTTCCATGCGCGGCCAAGCAGCTCCGTGGGTCGATCAAAATATAGCCCATTGTCCCACTCGAATACCGGCACCGTCCGGTCAAAGGAGCTGCTGCCCGGATCATAATCGTCCAGCTCATACCAGGTATGGTCAAGGGTCACTGAGGGCCGGCTGTAACCCCACGTGGCCCGCAGCGGCAACGCCAGTTCCGGCTCGACCCGGATGCGCTGACCGTTGGCCCGGTCGAGCCCGGTCAGCCCGGTGTTGTCCCGGTAGAACCAGGTGTACTGGCTGGCCAGGCCAAGCTCCAGAGGGCCAGCCGGCACAGTCGCTTCGTACCAGAGTTCCGGCAATTGCGAATACGGACGGTCCTGATCGGTCACCGTGTCGGTGATGGTCTGGTAACCGGCCGCATAGGCCTCAAACCACTGCCACTGATCCTGATAGCTGACGCCGCCACGACGCTCCAGATGGGTCGCACGACCGATATCCAGAGACAGGTTGAGGTCGCTCAGGTAGTCGTTATCGGAAACCACTGAATAATCGCCATAGCCGCGCCAGCCGCCACCAAACCGGGCCCGGGTACTGAAATCCAGTGCCCAGCGCTCGCCGGATTCACCCGGGTACTCGCGCCGGTAATCCGAATCCCGGTCGATATAGCCCAGTTGCAACACAGATTGCCCCCACCGGCTCAGGTAGCGACCCTCCGCCTCGGTAAACAAGCCACGACCGTTGATATACTGTGGTGTCAGGGTGGCATCGTAATGCGGCGCAATATTGAAGTAGTAAGGTGCCGCGATGGCCAGTCCACTGTCCGCACTGGAGCTACCGATGGACGGGTACAGGAAGCCACTCTTGCGCCGGTCGTCAATGGGGAAACTGGCCCAGGGCCAGTAGAACACCGGCACATCCTTTACCTGCAGGCGCACATGACGGGCGGTCCCGAAGCCTTCCGCCTGGTTAAGCCGGATGTCCGACGCCACTATGGACCAGTCGTTCTGATCCGGCGCGCAGGTAGTCAGATAGCCCCCCTCAATGGTCAGTTCCTGAGTACCGGTGCGATGCAGCCGGTCAGCCCGGCCACGCATCTCGGCAGCATGAAGCAGATAGGTGGCGTCATTCAGATCGAAGTAACCGGTGTTGACGTCGTAGGAGGCTTCGTCGCCCGTCAGCAGGACGCCTCCGCCCCGGGTCACCAGGTCACCCGACAAGGCAACCTGGCCGGAACGCTGATTGTAACGGGCCTCATCACCGGTCAACTGAATATCGCCCTGGGCAAACCGTACGTCGCCTTTCAGGTAGAGTTCGGCATCCATTTCGTAACGGGCAGACAACGCACTTGCCTCAATGACGCTGCCGCCTGCTCCATTATCCCTCGAGCTTTCGTCTGCAGCCTCGGGCTGCAGATAGCCGCCGGAGCAGAATGCCGGCAGTGCGTCCCGCTGCGCCCGCGGCAGCTGATCCCGGGGCCGCCAGTCAATGGCTGCGGCAGAGTGGTCTGCCACCGCTTCGCTGGCACCTGACAGCGGCATCTGGGTAACCGCAGCACCCACCGCCACCCCGAAAATCAAGGCCGGCCGGACAATCCGGCGGTGCAGACGCAGAGGCTTTGGAAGTAACACCGTGGCTGAGGTCCTGTGGCGATGGGCAAAGGCGTGAAAACGCGCCTAGTTTACACGGCTGCAGGGGGGTTGTTAACGAAGCATTGGTCAGCCACGGTAATTGTCTTCGAGGCCCAGCTTCTGGATGCGGTAATGGAGCTGGCGGGCGGTCAGCCCCAGCTCCCTGGCCGCGCGGGTCTTGTTGCCGCGACAGCGCGCGACCGCTGAGCGGATGGTTTCCGGGTCAGTGTCTGACAGTTTCTGATAGGGCCGGTCACCGGCGCCCTCGGCGAGTTTCCACCCCTGCACCAGGCCCGCTGTTTCCGGTATTCCGGAGATGGATGCCTGACGATCATGGCCCTCCACGGCGGACTCCATGCCCAGCAACTGCTCCATCTCACCGGCGTCAATCCGGCGGGTCTGCCCCATCAGCACGGCACGCTCAATGACATTTTCCAACTGGCGGATATTTCCCGGCCAGTCAAAGCTCTCAAGGCGCTCAATGACGCCATCCCCAAACTCAAGATGCTTGCAGTGCCGGCGATTGAACATATTCAGGAAGTGCAACGCCAGCAGGCGGATGTCCCCACTGCGTTGACGCAAGGGCGGGAGCATCAGGGGTATGACGTTCAACCGATAGAACAGATCCAGCCGGAACCGGCCTTCGTTGACCTGGCGCTGCAGATCCTGGTGGGTCGCGGTGATGACACGCAGATTCACCGGAATATCACGGTCACCCCCCACCCTCTGCAGCGTTTTCTCCTGCAGCAGTCGCAGCAGCTTGGCCTGCAATTCCAGATTCATGTCTCCGATTTCATCCAGAAAGAGGGTACCACCATCCGCCAGTTCGACTTTACCAATCCGGGCCCGCACCGCTCCGGTAAAGGCACCTTTTTCATGGCCGAACAGCTCGGCCTCCAGCAAATTCTCCGGAATAGCGGCGCAGTTGATGCAAATAAAGGGCTCACGGTGCCGTGGACTCCGGTCATGAATAAGCCGGGCAAAACGCTCTTTGCCGGTGCCCGATTCCCCCTGCAGCATGACGGTTGCGTCTGCCGGGGCAATCCTCAACGCCTGCTCCAGGGCATGCCGCAGTGCCACGCTATTGCCAATCACACCGTGGGCACCCACCTCCTCCGCAAGCGCGGACCGCAATGCCTGGTTTTGCTCCTCCAGCTGTTCGGTACGACGGGCAACCAGCTCCTGAATCCTCAGGGCCTGTCCAAACATCGCGGCCAGGATCTGCAGCAGATGCAGGTCGGCGCGAAATGGCCGGGGCCGGTCCCGCAGACGATGGCAGGCCAGCACACCAAGCACATCCCCATCCATGACAATCGGCATCGCAATAAAACAGACAGTGCCCTCCGGCAGGGTCTGACGATCCACGGCCCGGAACAGGTAACCACCCTCGTCATCAACATTCTGCACCACGCTGACGCGACCCGAGGCCATCACCTGCCCGGTAACGCCCTCTCCCGGGGCGTAAACCCCACGGCGACGCTCATCCTCCGTGAGCCCATAGGCATAACGTATCCGCAACGCCTGACCATCTCCGTCGGGCACCACGACCCGGCCACGGTTGAGGCCGACCAGCTGTGACATCAGCCGCAATACCGCGGGAATAGTCGCAGACAGATCGAGACTGCTGCCGAAGAGTTGCGCCGCCTGCGCCAGCAACAGCGATTCAAGCTCCAGATCATCATGGTGGTCCTGTCTGGCGGACATAACAGCCTCCTGTGCAGGGCTACAGTGACGGACTTTCCGGCAAGCCGGTGTCCCGGTCTGCCAAAGACCCCATGCAAGCAACAGACCACTGCATTTCATCCACCAACTATGGTCAGCTTCCCTGCCATCCAAAGTACCGGGTCAGCATCACCACGATGCTGTCCAGCAAGAATCCGATAACACCGATGATCAGTACCAGAGCCGCCAGCAGATCATAGGCCAGAATGTCTCTGGCATCGTTGATGGCGTAGCCGAGACCGCTGGTCACCCCGAGATATTCCGCGGGCACCAACACCACCCAGGCAACCCCCAGAGCCAGCCGAAAACCAGCCAGCATGTCCGGCGCCACAGCTGGCAGAACGAGCCGACGCAGCATCGCCAGATGGGAGGCGCCAAAATTACGGGCCACCTTGTAGTACATCGGGTCAATCCGCTGCACACCAAAGGCCGTGGAAAACAGGATTGGCCAGACCGCCGCCATGAAGATCAAAAAGACAATGGCCCCCTCCCAGGTTGCAAAAGCAAGCACCGCCACCGGCATCCAGGCCAGCGGGCTGACCATTCTCAGAAGCTGGAACGGAAAATTGGCCAGCTGACGGGCCCAGGTCAGACTTCCTAGCAGAATACCGATAGGCACACCCGCCACCACCGCCCACAACAGACCCTGGCCAATGCGGGACAGGCTCGGGACCACGATGGCTGAGAGCTGACCGCCTGTTACCAGTTGCCAGGCGGCTGGCAAGGCGTACTGAGGACCAAAACCGGCGAACGCGAAGGTGTCCGGGTTGCGACCTACCAGCCAGCCGCCGTACCACCAGATCGCCAGCAACAGCGCCAGGCCCGCCACCGGAAAGCCCAGCCTCGCCAGCCAGATCCGCAGCTGTGGTGAGCCGGGAATACCCGGGTTTGCCGCTACCGCGGGGTTCAGTATGCTCATAACGAAAATACCTCCTCCCGATCCCACAGACTGTCGGGATTGCCACCCGGCACATGGGCGGTCGGATACTTGCCAAGAGCCTGTTTCACGAAACGGTCATCCACCAGGTCACTCGCTACAAAGTCCGCATCGAGATCGCCGAGGAAGGTATTGTCGCCGCTGACCAGCGTGTCCCTCATGGCGTCCACCAGAAAGCGGGTAGCAGAGGGATAGGGGTAAGGTGCAAAGTCAATCCGGCCGTTACTCCAGGCGCCATGTCGGATCGCCATACCATCGTCGTAGTGCTCGGTACCGTAATGAGTCATGGCCCTGACCACGACCTTTGCCGGCATCGGCAAATAACCCTTGCCGTCCCGGGAAAGCATTTCAGCTACGGATTCCTTGTTGGCCTGGGCATAGGCCTCGGCCCGCACCAGCGCGTTCATGGCTTTCTGGGTCCACTCCGGATTCTGATTCACCATTTGCTCGTTCATGCAAATCACGCAACAGGGGTGGTTCTGCCAGATATCCCCGGTAAAGCGCAGCATGCGACCGCCTGCCAGCAGCTCTCCGGCAGCATTGAAGGGTTCGGCCACCGTAAAGGCATCAATCTGGCCCGCCGCCAGGGCTGGCGGCATCTCCGGTGGCGGCAGGATCAGCAGATTCACTTCGTCCGCCGCAAGCGTAGCCCCCTGATCCTTGATGACCGGTTTGAGGCCTGCCTGCTTCAGTGCTTTCTGCAAAAGCACATTGTGCACGGAGTACCAGTAGGGTACTGCCACCTGACTGCCTCCCAGGTCACCAAAATCCTTTGCCTGACTGCGACGCCCGACCACCACCGCAGACCCGCTGGTATGGGCCCAGGCCATGATCTTGACCGGAAACTGGTTGTTGTAACGCATCCACAAGGGAATCGGCTTGAGCAGGTGAACCAGGTTGAATCGGCCCGCCGCAAAGCCTTCCACCAACGGTGACCAGCCGCGAATCAGCGTGGGTGCCTCGACTTTCAGCCCCTCTTCCTCGAAGTAACCGTTGGCGTGGGCCACCAGTAACGCTGTGGCATCAGTGATCGGCAGGTAACCGATTTTTACCACCGGATTTGCTTCCGCCGGGGCATTGGCCCGGGCCAATCCGGACATCCCCAGGCTGGCAGCCAGACCACCGGCGGCGAGGGAATCCAGCATGAATTTTCGACGACCCTGATCAAGGCTGTAGTCAGTTGCTTCGGTTGAGGAACAGGAAGTGCAGTTACACATGAGCTGATTCTCCTTGGGCAAGGTAGGGCATGGCAGCAGGGTCCGCTGCGGCATCCGTTTCGGAAGATACCTCCATAGAGGCTTCAAAATGCTGCATGACGCTGCGGCGCAATGCGACAAAGTCAGGGTGCATCGGGTTTCGGGGCGACGGCAGACGATTGTCGAGCACTGCCCGGAACGTACCGGGGTTCCGGCCCATGACCACGATCCGGTCACCCATGGTGATGGCTTCATCAATGTCGTGGGTCACCAGAACCAGGGTTATTTTCTGGTCGTGGGCGATGCGGCTCACTTCCAGTTGCAGGGAACGACGGGTAAATGGATCCAGTGCGGAAAAAGGTTCATCCAGCAGAATCAGTTTGGGCTTGACCGCCAGCGAACGAGCCAGAGCCACCCGTTGCTGCTGACCACCGGACAGATCCTGGATGCGATCGTTTCCGCGATTGCCCAGCCCCACCAGGGCCAGCATTTCGTCAACCCGTTCTTTCAGGCCTTTGGATTGGCCGGTGAACTGCAGCCCCAGCGCCACATTCTGGGTTACCGACAGCCAGGGATAGAGGGCCGGGCGCTGAAACATCATATTCCAGTCGGAGTGGGGTCGGGTTACCTGGCGTCCGTTCACCCGGATACAACCGTCGGACGGCAGGCTGAGTCCCGCCAGCATGTGCAGCAGGGTGGACTTGCCACAGCCACTTTCACCGATCAGGGCGACCCGCTCTCCGGCGCCGATATCGAGGTTGAGATCATCGAGAACCAGCGGTCCCTGCCGGGAAAACCGGTGACTGATGGCGTTGATCTGAACTGCTGCTCCCATGTCGTCTCTCCATTCTGTCGGTTGGTGACAGCGGCGTACGGCTATCACTTCAGCTTCTCAAAACGAGTCGCTGACAGATTCAGAGCAATTCCGGGGCCAGAAGCGTCAAACCCCCGACAAAGCGCAGTTTTCCGGGAAACGGCTGCGAATTTCACCGCTGGTAGCCTGACCAACCAGCCTGACAAACCGGACATTGTCGACATTGTCCTGTTTGTTCAGGACGCGCAGATTCCCCCGAGACCCACCATAAAACCGATAACTCGCTGTTCCTTATCGACAATTACATAAATATCCGGCGCTGGCACAGTTGCTGCTGAGCACTGGATTGAAAACGAAACCAATCCGGATAACTGCCCACTGCAGGTCCAATAAGGAGACATAACATGAGCTCGACAGCCCTGAATGAGTCAAAAACTCCGCTCCGCCCGCTTGATGCAGACGGCCTGAAATCCCTCGGCGCCAAAGCGAAACTTGATCCGGCGAAAGTCAATACGCTGAAAGCCCACACAGTCTGTGAAGGTATTTTCCGGATGATGACTTATTGCCGGGACCTCAGCGGCCATTTGATTGACGAACCGCCCACCCTGCTCGGTGAAAACAACGCCCCGAATCCGTCCGAGGCTGTGTTGGCATCATTGGGGTCCTGCCTGCTGGTAGGCATCCATGCCAATGCCACATCTCGCGGCATCACTCTCTACAAACTGGAAGCAAATCTCGAAGGCGACATCAACATCAGCAGCGTGTGGGGGGTGGGCGATACCAGCGAGAAACGCCTTGGATTTACAGATATCCGGGTGACCTTCGACATTGACGGGGACTGCTCGCGCGAGGAGCTCGAAGAGCTGGTGCAGTGGGCGGACAAGTGGTCGCCGGTGGCGAACACCCTGCGTAACCCGGTCTCCACCAGCGTCGCCCTGGCCTGAATCAGGCAGGCGGACTTGAGCCCGGAAACACCGATCGGAAGGCTGAAAATGCCTGCAGCCTTCCGCTACTGCTCGCAAGGAGAACACCATGAATGCCTCAGCCCAGACGATCGCGCCGGACAGATTTCTGAACCATGCTCTGGAGATGTCCGGTGCCGAGCGCTCGGAAGACCCGGTCAGAGACCTGGTCAAACGCGCACTGGCTCCGGATACCATCACGATTGACCGAAAAGGCAAGTTTCCGGCCGCTTTCATGCATCAGCTGGGCGAGCTGGGTGGCTACCGGCAGCACCTGTCATCACCGGCATCCCGGGGCATTGGCAGTTTCAGCGCGGCTGTCAGGTCCATGGCAACGGTCTCTGAGGAGTGTATGTCGACCGGGTTCTGCCAGGACGCGCTGGCCTGGTATCTGGACAATGCGGACAATCCCGAAGCCCGCTCTCTCCTGCTGCCAGGCATCAGCGATGGCACGCAGCTCGGTGGGACCGGGCTGTCCAATGCCATGAAGCATTTCGCCAGCATCGAAAAGCTGAAGGTGTCCGTACGCAAAGTAAAAGGCGGCTACATGGCCAACGGTACCCTGCCCTGGGTTTCCAACCTGGGACCCGGCCACGCCTTCGCTTCTATCTTCCGGCGCGAGGATGACGATGGCCTGGTGATGGCTGTTATCCAGTGCGATCAGCCCGGCTTCCGGCTGCAGCAGTGCGCCGAGTTCACCGCACTGGAGGGCAGCGGTACCTACGCCTGCCATTTCAACAACAGCTTCATCCCGGACAACCATGTCATCTCAGCCCGGGTGCCGCAGCTGATCCGTCGAATACGCTCCGGTTTCGTCCTGCTCCAGATGGGCATGGGCCTGGGACTGGCCCAGGGCTGCCTGCAAATTATCCGCGACATGGAGCTGACTCACCATCACGTCAACCGCTATCTGGACGATCAGCCGGATATTCTGGAAGAGGCGCTGACCGACGCCTGGCAAGCCACGGAAGCCCTGGCCGAAGACATTCGCGACCCCAGTGACAGCCTGTTCGCCGATGTCCTGCAACTTCGCTACCGCGGATCAGAGCTGGCGCTGAAAGCCTCCCAGGCGGCGATGTTGCATGCGGGTGCCCGGGGTTATCTCGCCGACGCCCCGGCACAGCGCAAGCTCCGGGAGTCCTATTTTGTGGCCATTGTAACCCCGGCGATGAAGCACATTCGCAAGGAGCTGGACCGGCTGGGCGCTCTTTAACAGACCATTTCCGATAACCACACCAACCTCGCACCTGCCAGGAGCCAGACATGAAACAGCCCTATCGCCGCTACCTGTGTTACGTGTGCGGCTATATATACGATGAAGCCAAGGGTGATCCGGACGGTGGCCTGCCACCGGGGACCCGCTACGAAGATATCCCGGATGACTGGGAGTGCCCCGACTGCGGCGTCCGTAAAGCAGAATTCGAATTGCTGCCGGAACGCCCGGAAACCGCGGATAATGCACCGCCGCCCGCTGCGGCGCAAAGTCTGCAAGGCCCCCATGAGCTGCCGGCGGACCCAAACCAGATCGTCATAGTGGGAGCCGGTATGGCGGCCTGGGCCCTGGCGGAAAATCTTCGGGCAGAAGACCCGGAACGCTCCATTATTATCGTTACCCGCTGCAGTGGTGATGTGTATAGCAAGCCTCAGGTGTCACTCGCTGCCGGCAACGAACAGACTCCAGATGCCCTGATCCGGCACCTGGGGGCTGAGCGGGCAGCGGCCCTGAATATCTGCCTGATTGCCCGTACCCGCTGCCTGTTCATTGACACTCGCCGCCGGAAACTGATCACGCCCCGGGGAGGATTGCCCTATGGCGATCTGATACTGGCGTCCGGTGCCAGCCAGATCCAGCCTGACTTCGGAAACACTACCGGACTGCCAGTCTGCCAGGTCAACAGTCTTGATGACTACCGGGCGTTCCGTGCATTTCTGCAAAAGCCACGATGTCACGTTGCCATACTGGGTGCCGGACTGATTGGCTGTGAATTTGCCGATGATCTTGCCGAGGCCGGTCATCAGGTAACGCTGATCGACCGCAACACCTGGCCGTTGGCGAACCTGCTGCCGCCCCCTGCCGCCGAACTGCTGCAGCAGGCTCTGGAAAAAAGTGGCATTCAGTGCCGGCTCGGAGTGTCAGTGGAGCACATCGAGGCGGACCAGAATCCCCATAAGAGCGCGAACGAAAAGAATCAGGGGCGTTCATACAAAGATCTTTACCCGGTCTCGATAAGGTTGTCGGACGGATCGGAACTCGGAGCTGACGTGCTGCTCACCGCGCTTGGTCTTGCCCCGGAGCTCTCGCTCGCCATTCGCAGCGGGCTGGCGACCGCCAGGGGGATATCCGTGGATCAGTACCTGCGCTGCTCCGAAGAGCACCTGTACGCCCTTGGCGACTGTATCGAAATCGACGGTGCGCTGATGCCCTATGTACGTCCACTGAAGGCACAGGCAAGCGCACTGGCCAGGACCCTGACCGGCAGACCCACGCCCTATCAGCCGGCGCCCTGCCCCATCATCGTCAAAACACGCTCGCTGCCGCTGACAGTGTTCCCGCCCACAGGCCCGGGCCAATGGCAAAGTGACTCCAGCGGCGATACCAGGATCATGGAGCACCTGTCCCATGAGGGTGAACTCAATGGATTCGTCCTTACCGGCAGCGCCACCCGGCAATCCCGGCATTACGAGGCCAGGATCCGGCAGCCGTAAGGCGCTGGCCGCGGTTCAACTGTCCGTTTTCATCGTCACCACCGTCTGCTAACGTTCAGATCTGACGCAGGGTATACTCAGGCAACCCTGCACGGCGGCAACAGGTCTGACACCATGACGAACAGCACACACAGCGAGCAAGACACCCGGCTGGACCAACTGACTCGCTGGGTACGGCAACAGCCGGGCTGGAACGAAGCGAGACTGGTACCGGTCAGTGGCGATGCCAGTTTCCGCCGTTACTTCCGGGCGACTACGTCAGGTCAGGGTACCCAGAAACACACGGCCATCGTCATGGATGCGCCGCCAGACCACGAAGACTGCGGCCCATTCGTCAGAATCGCCCGCCACTGGCAGCAGCAGGGCATTTCGGTACCGGCAATACTGGCCGAGGATCTGAACCAGGGTTTCCTGTTGCTGGAAGACTTTGGTGACCGGTTGATGCTTGGCTGCCTCAATGGCGTCAATGCCGATGAGCTCTATCAGCAGGCCATGACCGAATTGCTGGCCATCCAGCAGCTACCCCCGGCTGCTGACTGGCCTCTGCCTGCTTACGACACCGAGCTGCTGGATCGTGAGATGGCGCTGTTCCCGGACTGGCTGCTGGCCAGACTGCTGGGACTTGACCTGAGCACCACTGAGCAGAGCCTGCTTGAGACGACCTTTGCGTTTCTGCGGGAGAGCGCCCTGTCGCAACCTGAGGTGACGGTACACCGGGACTACCATTCCCGTAACTTGCTGATCCGCCCCGACCAGAGCCGGCCCGGGGTCATTGATTTTCAGGACGCGGTCACCGGCCCGGTTACTTATGACCTGGTATCGCTGCTGAAGGACTGTTACATCACCTGGCCGGAAGCCCGGCGCAACAAATGGCTGGAGCACTACCGCCAGATAAGCCACGCAGCAGGCCTTCATAACGCCGATGAGGCCACCTTCCGGCAATGGTTCGAGCTGATGGGCATGCAGCGCCACCTCAAGGCTGCAGGGATTTTTGCGCGCCTGTCACTGCGGGACGACAAGCACGGCTATCTGCCTGACATCCCCCGCACCGTCGGTTACCTGGTTGAGGCCAGCAGTCGGCAACCGGCGCTGCGACATTTCCACCGTTTCCTGACCGATACCGTAATGCCCGCACTGCACCTGGTCATCACCGACAACATGGACAGCGGAGCGCCGGACTCATTGTGAAAGCACTGATACTGGCCGCGGGCAAAGGCGAACGTATGCGGCCACTGACCCTGAATACACCAAAACCCCTGCTCCTGGCCGGCGGCAAACCACTGATCGTTCATCATATCGAGCGCCTGCAGGCAGCCGGCTTCAGGGAACTGGTCATCAATCACGCCTGGCTCGGCGAACAGATCGAGCAGACCCTGGGCGATGGTCGCTCCCTCGGCGTATCCATCGAGTACTCCGCCGAGGGTGAACCCCTGGAAACCGCCGGCGGCATCGTCCGGGCCCTGCCACAACTGACCCGGAACAGTGACTGGTTTGCAGTGATCAACGGGGACATCTGGTGTGATTTCGATTTTCGCCAACTGCAGCCACTGGCATCGGCAAAAGCCCTGCTGGTACTGACGGACAATCCCGGACACCATCCCGACGGAGACTTTCATCTTGACGACGACGGCCTGGTGCTGAGCGAAGGACAGCCCCGCCTGACGTTCAGTGGTATCAGCCTGCTGCACCGGTCGCTGTTTGACGGCCTTACCCCGGGTAGCCGGAAACTGGCACCGCTGTTGCGTGAAGCCATGGTGGCCGGGCAGGTACAAGGGCTTTACCATCCGGGAGCCTGGCTGGATATCGGCACGCCGGAGCGCCTGCAAATGCTGAACCAACAGCTCGCCAGCCCAGAACTGCCCAGATCATGAATGACACCAACCAGAAACTCCCGCGGCTTTCGCCACGGCTCCAGCGCCGCCTGAATGCCCTGATGGCAGAATTTTCTGACCGGCAGTTCCAGCCGGGAAAACTGCTTGCTCAACACCGCCTGCTGCCCGGCAGCCGACGACTCCTGTTCTTTTTCCTGGGTTATGTGGCCAAGGCCGAAGGCCGCGTCACCGAGACAGACATCCGCTATACCGAATCCCTGATGCAGGGACTGAACCTTGGCCGCAGCGCCCGACGCAAGGCTATTGCCCGGTTTCATCAGGGTCGCGACAGCAAAACCCTGCCGGCCCTGAAAGGCACCGGGTTGCGGCTGTTGCTGTCGTTGCGCCTGAACACCTGCCTGCTGATTGCCCTCTGCCTCTGCCATGCCAGCCAGCTGGGTGGACGCCCTGGCAAGCCGAAGCGCTACCGATGCGAGGATGCACTGGACCAGATCGGGCTTCCGCTGGAGGTAATGGACGACATCTTTGCCTGCTACGCCCGGGAGATATGGCAAGCGGATCTGCCCGCCAGACCCAAAAGCTATCATGATGCCTGTCAGATTCTCGGCGTATCGTCCCGGGACACCTTCGATGCCATCAAGAAAAGTTACCGCCGGGAAGTTTCCAAGGTCCATCCGGACAAACTCTCGGGAACACTGACCCGGGCGCAGGAGGAACGGGCCCGGGACCAGTTGATGCGGCTGCAGCAGGCCTGGGAAATTGTCCGCAGTCAGCAGCGCATACAATAGCCGGGGCCAGCGTCTTTACTTGAGCCAGCTTATGATGCGGCCAGCCAGCACGGCTGAATCCCGCCCGCCGGGCCTCGCGGATATGGCAACCACGGACCCCTGAAAACGCTCGACCCCGGCGCGCCTGAATGCGGCTGCGCGGGTGGAGGCCGGTTCGCGGGCATGCAGATCCAGTACGGCAACCGGACTGAACGGCGCTATCAGGTCCTCGTCGCTGGCCAGAGCGAAATCCGGCGCTATCCAGACCACTCTTGTGACCCCGGGCAAGCCGGACAACAGGCTCTGGTACAGCAGTTGCGCACTCCAGCCTACGGTAACGATAACCCGCTCACCGTAACCCTGCTCACCGAGCCAGGCCATGCCTTCCGTCAGCCGGGCATGGTGCTGAAGATAATAGCGGTCGATCATCTCTTTGCGGGTGTCATCGTTGACGTCAATCATGACCGATGCCACGCCGTCATCTTCCTCGAGGCCTGTGCCAGCACCGGGGTTCACCGCCGCAGCCTGCTGACGTATTGCGGCCATAACCGCCGGGGATGCCTCTTCAACGCCCATACTGAGAGTGCCCCACCCGGCCGCCGCTAACCGCTGCCGCAGGCCCTCCAGCAGTGGTGCATTGGCAGACTGTCCCTGATCCGCCAGCAGCAGAATGCCACCGTGAGGCTCTGCGCTGGTTTCGGCCTCAAACAGCGCCAGAGCCGGACTGAAGTCCTCTGGCTCCAGCCAGACAGCAAGCTCCGGGTAGCGGCGAGCCAACGCGTGGCTGCCAAAACTCATACGGATCATGGGCCTGTCCGCGGAGCCTGTTGCTGCGCTCGCAGCTCCCGCCTCATCGGTCACGCTGTCTGTGTCACTTCTGTCCTGGCCCACAGCCGCCGGAGCTCCGACCATCAGCAGTGCCAGCAGTAATCCACCCAACCCGCCAGATGCCCGGGAGGCAATGAAATCTCGATAGGCCACACACAATCTCCGGATCAAACTGGTAGAATCACGTCCATAGCATGAGAACTGTAGCACCAGACACGCGATGACACCCGCGCCCAACTGGCAACCTTGGCCATTGAGGTTTACATCGCGTCCCCTCTGGCGGCAATCTCCGGACCTCGACCTGTTGAAGTGAGCACCATGAAACAGCCCAATCTGATCGCACCCTCCATTCTTTCCGCCAATTTTGCCCGCCTGGGGGAAGAAGTCGACAATGTACTGGCGGCGGGTGCAGACGTGGTTCATTTCGACGTCATGGACAATCACTACGTGCCCAATCTGACCATCGGCCCCATGGTCTGCGAGGCGCTGCGCAAACACGGCGTTACCGCCCCGATTGATGTTCACCTGATGGTGTCACCGGTGGATGACCTGATCCGCATGTTCATTGATGCCGGCGCCAGCTTCATCACCTTCCATCCGGAAGCGTCCAATCACATCGACCGCTCACTGCAGCTGATCCGGGAAGGCGGTTGCAAGGCCGGCCTGGTGTTCAACCCGGCGACGCCGCTGCACCACATCAATCACGTCATGGACAAGCTGGACATGATCCTGCTGATGTCGGTGAACCCTGGCTTTGGTGGCCAGAAGTTCATTCCCGGCACCCTCGACAAGCTCCGGGAAGCCCGCAAGCGTATCGACGACAGTGGTCTGGATATCCGCCTGGAAATTGATGGTGGTGTCAAAACCGACAATATCCGCGAAATCGCCGCCGCCGGTGCCGATACCTTTGTGGCCGGCTCTGCCATCTTTAACACCAGTGACTACAAAGCCACAATCGACGCCATGCGCGCCGAACTGGCAAAAGCCTGATGAGCCTGAGCGGTCTGTTCAACGAACGCTGGCCCAGAGTCGCCCTGTTTGACCTGGATGGCACCCTGGTGGACAGCGCTCCAGATCTGGCGGCGGCCGTTGACACCATGCTGGAACAGCTGGGCCGCAAGCCGGCCGGTATCGAAAGTGTTCGTCAGTGGGTCGGCAATGGCGCCACCGTGCTGGTGCGCCGTGCCCTGGCCGGAAACATCAACTGGGAGCCCGCGTCCGGGAAAGACGAGGCCCTGTTCAGTGATGCCCTCGCCATGTTCTTTTCCGCCTATGGCGACATCAATGGTCAGCATTCGGTGGTCTATGACGGGGTAGAGGATTGCCTGAAGGAACTGGCGGCTCTGGGCTGCCGCCTGGCGGTGGTCACCAACAAGCCGGAACGGTTTGTGGCGCCGCTGCTGGAACAGATGGGGCTGGAGCACTGGTTCGAGCTGACGGTGGGCGGTGACACCCTGCCGGTCAAGAAACCTGATCCGGCGCCGTTGCTGCATGCCATGCAGGCACTTGGCGGACGACCCGGTACCACGGTGATGGTGGGCGATTCTGCAGCCGACGTTAATGCTGCCATTGCCGCCAGCATTCCCTGCGTCGCGGTCCGTTACGGCTATCACTACGGGCCGCGCATTGAGTCACTGGGAGCGCATGCAGTGGTTGATTCACTGGCCGAGCTTTTGTAACCTCACAGGATACTTTTCCGTTCACCCTTTCCATACGGGAGATTCCTGCCGTGCAGGGACTGAAACTGACTGCAGCGCGAGGCACCCTGACTACCCGCGCAACACGATGGTGGCGATGGCGTACCGGCTGAGCAAAAAGCCAGGGCGGCGCCAGCAACAGGCTGGCTGAATCACCGCCACAACCGGCCCTGACTCACCGTGATCACATGGTGATGCAAACAGGCCCCAGTCAGATCAGATTTCAGGAACTCTTCACATGACACCCGAGCAATTCACGGCACTGGCCGAGTCTGGCTATAACCGCATTCCCGTCTACCGGGAAGTCCTCGCGGACCTTGATACGCCCCTGAGCACCTACCTCAAACTCGCCAGCGGCCCCTACTCCTATCTGTTTGAATCCGTGCAGGGTGGCGAAAAATGGGGGCGTTACTCCATCATCGGCCTGCCCTGTCGGGAAGTGCTCAAGGTCAACGATCACCAAATCACCATTACCCGTGACGGCAAGGTCATTGAGGAGACCGAAGCGGACGACCCCCTGAGCTTCGTCGCAGACTACCAGGCCCGATTCAATGCGCCGGATCTGGACGACCTGCCCCGCTTCAACGGTGGCCTGGTGGGTTACTTCGGCTACGACACCGTGCGTTACATTGAAAAACGCCTGCGCAACAGCTGCCCGCCGGACAAGATCGGCACTCCGGACATTCTGTTGATGGTGTCCGATGAGATCGTGGTGTTTGATAAC